>NZ_JAFBCF010000001.1:2733602-3067205 GCF_016907535.1 Microlunatus panaciterrae | reverse complement strand
CTCCGAGCCTGCTCCAGGGCGAGTCGGGCCTGCTCGTAGCGCTCCAGCTCAGCGGTCACCGGGTCCAGCACCCGAGTCTTGCTGACCGATCCGATCGCGGCCCGCAACGCCCGGCCGGCGCGGGCAGCCCGGCGGCGGGCCCCGACCTCGACGCCGATCCGACTGAGCCCGGCCAGCAGCAGGCCGGCGATCACCCCCCCGACCACGAGGACGGTCGGGGCGGGGAGCCCCCACCAGGCCACCCTGGGCAACGGCGGCAGCTGGAGATACAGGAAGACGAAGGCCGACCCGAGCCAGCCCAACCCGGCCAGCACCACCACGACCAGCAGCCACTGCAGGATCCTGACCAGCGTCCACCAGCGCCTGTGCCGGTCCAGATCCAGGTCGGTGGTCGCCATTGCCCGGTCGAGGCTGTCCGGCAGCAGCGCGTGCTGGGACCTGGCGGCAGCCTTGACGGCGTCCACCCAGCCGCGGGAGAGGCCGGCCGAGACCTCGTCGGCCAGGTCGCGCAGTGCAGACTCCACCCGGGCGTCATGGACGCCGCCGGCAGCGGGCAACGAGGTGCGGCTGATCCGGGCCGGGTCGAGCTCCTTCCGACGCCCTCCAGCGCCCAGCCGGTCCAGGTGCAGCCGGCGCAGCGGGTCGGGCTTGAACTTGGCCACCCAGGCCAGTACCGGCCAGCCGGTCGCCAGCCCGCCCCGGAGGCGCCAGGCGTTCCGGACGGCGTCGGTGACGATGGGCACCCCGGCTGCCCGGGCCAGTGTGCGGTTCAGCCGGTCGATCGCCTGAGGGGGCAGCCCTTTCGCCCTGGCTCCCCCCTGGGCACCAGCCAGCAGCTCGGCCGCCTGGGTCACATCGGCCGCCAGCCGGCGCGCCGCCGCTTTCTTCTCGGCCACCTGCCGGGCCAGCAGCCGACGCAGTTCGGCGATCCCCTCCCCGGTCACCGCCGACACCGCCAGCACCTCCACCCGGCCCAGCCCTTCCGCCGCCAGCAGCCGCTCCAGGTCCCGCAGGCACTGGTCGCGCTCGTCCGGGGTCAGCGTGTCCGCCTGGTTGAGGACCACCATCATCACGTCGGCGTGCCGCGCCAGCGGCTTGAGGTAGCGGTCGTGCAGTGCGGCGTCGGCATACTTCTGCGGGTCGACCACCCAGACCAGCAGGTCGACCAGCTGCACCAGCCGATCCACCTCCATCCGGTGCGACAGCTCGGTCGAGTCGTGGTCGGGCAGGTCCAGCAGCACCAGGCCGTCCAGGGCCGCGGCCTCGGCCGGGTCGTCCTCGACAGCATGGCGACGCGGGATCTTCAGCCAATCCAGCAGCTCCTCGGCGGACTTGTCGCCCCAGCTCGCCGCCAACGCCTGCGACGTGGTCGGACGGCGGACACCGACGACGGCCATGTCGGTCCCGCTGAGCGCGTTGAAGGTGCTCGACTTGCCGGATCCGGTCGCTCCGGCCAGGGCGACCACGGTCGCATCCCCCGAGATCGCCAGTCGCCGGTCGGCCTGCTCGATCAGCCGCCGAGCCTCGGCGACCGCACGGTCGTCCACCCGCCCCTCGCAGAGCCCGGCGGCCGTGTCCAAGGCCCTGATCCGCTCCACCAGCCGAGCCGAGTCATCCTTGCGTGCCAGCAGCTTCTGGACCATCAGCGCAGCTCTCCTCGCTGAGAGGCCGGTCGTTCCTCGACGATCTCGGCGTCGACGATGTCGTTCGGCCCCTCCGCCGAGCCGGTCTGCAGGTCGACCTGGCGGACCGTCGGCGCCTCGATCGCCCGACGCTCCTCCCCTGCCGGCAGCTGCTGCTCCCCGTTGCCGGCCGACCTGGGCAGCCCCTCGGCCCGCGCCCGCTCCACTCCGTCCGCCGCCTCCCGCAGCCGGACGGCCTGCTCCGGGTCGAGCCCGAGGCCGTCCAGGATCCGGTGGTAGCGCAGCAGCTCCTGAGACATCAGAGCCTCCACCCTGGAGTCCAGCTCCTCCTTGGCGGTCTCGGCCAACCGGCGTACGGCCTGGTCGCCGAACACCGCCTCCAACACCCGCTGGGCGAGCACGGCGGTGCCGCCGGCCACCCCGACCTCCGCTCCGACCAGACCACCGGTATGGGCGAAGACGACGATCATCAGCGCCACCCCGACACCGTTGACGCCGAGCGCGAGGAACCTGGCTCTCGAGCGTTTGCTCATCCCCTCGTCGGCGACCAGCTCCAGCACCGCCCCCTGCCAGTCGCGGATCGTCCGGGCGGTGTCGACGGCGAAGTCGCGGGACGACCGGGACAGATCCTCGGGCGACCGCTGCAGCAGCTCCCGCCCAGCCGAATGCGCCTGCCAGGACGCCTCGGCCCGCTCGGCCGCGGCGTCACCCTGCTCGCGCAGCAGGGCCTCCAGCCCCGACTCCACCGCGACCTTCAGGTTGCCGGCGCCCGGCGGCTCACCCTTGAAGGCGGCCACCACCCGGTCCCGCAGCCAGCTGACCTTCTGCTCCAGGGCACGGAAGAACTCACCGGTGCCCACGAACTCGTGCCAGCGGGCCAGCACCTCGCCGCGCAGCAGGGTCCCGTCGGCGGTCTGTACCCCGACCGTACGGACAGCCTCGGCATAGGAGTGGTCCACCTCGTCGCGCAGCTGCCGGACCGCCTCGAGCTGGTCGTCGACCGCCGACGCGAGGGTCGGCGCCCGCCGGACCAGCGCAGCGATGGCCCCGTCGAGCGTGCGGTGCACCACCTCGGCGCGGCTGGCCGAGTCGCGTGCCAATGACGCCAGCCAGCTCCGGATCGGCTGGATCGCCGAGGCCGGCAGCAGGCCGGTGGCGTCGACGGTGGTCTCGGGTACCGCGAAGAGCGGCGACTCGCCCAAACCCCGGTCGGTCATCATCTGGCCCAGATGCGCCGGCACCTCCTGCATCGCCTGGGGCGGCACCCGGTCCAACACGACGGCAACGGCTGCGCTGCGGTCGGCAGCAGAGAGCAGGAAGTCCCACGGCACCGCGTCGGCGTACCGGGCAGCCGAGGTCACGAACAGCCAGAGGTCGGCCGCGGCCAGCAGCTGGGCGGCCAGCTGCCGGTTCTCCGAGACCACCGAGTCGATGTCTGGGGCGTCAAGGATGGCGAGACCGGCAGGGATCGTGTCCTCGGGCACCAGTTGGATGGCGCGGGAGTCGGCGGCCGCTCCGGACGACCGCGCCAACCCGGGCAGGATCCGGTCGTCAATGAACCAGCGTGAGTCGAGCGGGTGGTGCACCAGTACCGGGGCCCGGGTCGTCGGCCGGATGACGCCGGGAGCGGTCACCCGCCGACCCACCAGCGAGTTGACCAGGGTGGACTTGCCGGCACCGGTGGACCCGCCGACGACGGCGAGCAGCGGCGCGTCGATGGTGGCGAGTCTCGGCAGCACATAGTCGTCCAGCTGGCTGGTGATCTCGCGCACCGTGGCCTGCTTCTCGGCGGCACCGGGCAGCACCAACGGCAGCCGGACCGGACTGACGGCGGCGCGCAGCTCGGTCAGTGCGGACTCGAGCCTGCTCGGCATTTGTTGCTCCTGTGCCCGCGCCGATGGCGCCTGATCGGTCCGGGTCGACTGAGCTACTGGCCCGGAGGTTTCCAGCTGGGATCCACCTCAGAGTATTGCGTGGCCGCCTGACCGAGCGGTGCGCTGCCGGGCTGCGGCGCGCCGGGGGCCGGAAAGTTGCCGCCGATGCCGGCCGGACCGGGATAGTTCGGCGGGGCCCAGGCGGCCCCAGCGGTGTCGTTGCGGTCGAGGAAGGCAGGCTTCCGGAACTGCGGATAGCTGGCCCGACCCGTCGGGTGCAGCACCGCGGATCCCCGCAGACTGCGGACCCGGCTGAGCAGCACCTTCTCCCGCGCCAGCCCGGCCCGGTCGACCAGACCGCGGGTCATCGCATCGCGCAGATAGGCGAGCTCGGTCATCGCCCGCTGCATCCTGATGGTGTCCAGGAAGACGGCGGGGCCGAGGAAGAGCGCATGCCAGAGCGCCTTGGTTCGGGTCCGCAGCCGGGACAGGTCCCTGGGGTCACCCTCCGGCAGCCAGCCCAGTCGAACATAGTCGGTCAGTCGCTCACGGATCAGCCGCCCTTCGCGGAACAGCTGCCGGACGACAAAGACGGTCAGAGCGACCACGGCCGGGACCGCGACACCGAGGTACATGAACAGCAGCGAGGGCCCGCTCACCAGGGTCGCGGTCGCGTTGAACGACATGTGCAGGAAGGCGGCCGCACAGAACCCGGCCAGTGGGGCCACCACCCGGACCACCTTGCTCTTGGAGCGCAGTGCGACCGCCAGGCCGATCCCGGTCATCGAGGTGAAGAGCGGGTGGCCGAAGAATGTCATCAGTCCGCGCAGCTTGAACAATGACTGCAGGGCCTGCTCCGGCTCGACCTCGCCGAAGGTCTGGGCGGCGTACCGGTAGACGCGGCCGTAGTAGAGGATGTTCTCGACGAACGCGAATGCGGTAGCGGACAGGCCGGCCAGGACGATGCCGCTGAGCCGGCTGACCCATTGATAGCGCATCAGGATGGCGAGCCAGAACAACACCGTCGCCTTGGTGGACTCCTCCACGAACGGCGCGACGTAGATGGCGGCACGGGCACCGGTTGCGGGGTCGCCGTCGCCGAGGATGCTCAGGTGCGAGGCTGCCCAGCTGTTGATCTGGGCGGACAGGAAGGTGGCCACGCAGGCGCCCCAGCCGAAGGTCATCAGCCAGATCCAGAACCGTTGCGGCCGGAACCGGTCCGCCCACAGGAACACCAGCGACAGTGGGATGGCGGTGACGGCGGCGTACTTCGCCGCCAGCGGGATGGCCTCGGTGCCGAGCCCGAGCAGCTTGCCACCGGGCACCTGCCGGTCGGGCACCACCTGACGGTAGAGCAGCACCAGGCAGGTGGCGTAGACCAGCAGCATCACCACGCTGAGCCAGAACAGCTTGCTCGTCAGCATCCGCTTCGGCCACGGCTCGCCCGGGTCGGGCTCACGCGGGATTCCTGACCGGGCGGCTGTCCGTCGGGGGTCCTGGTCCCGGGCTGCCCGCTTGGACGCGCGAGCGCGCGCAGGTGCGTGACCCGCCTGGGTGACCGACATGCCGCCAAGGTTACCCAAGCCGCGGACCACGTCCTGCAGCCAGCACGCCTCGAGGGCCCGGCCGTTCGTTCCCTGACCGCGTCAGGCGCTGATGCTGGCCGGGTGCGAGGGCTGGTCGAGCTCACCCGGGACGCCCGGGCCGGGCTCCGACGGGGCACGGAGAGTGGATAGGCTGACCCGCTCCGTGCCGCCCGTGGTCTCGGCCGGCGGGGTGGACCGTTCGAGGAAGCGGAGCAGCTCGACCGGGAAGGGCAGTACCAGGGTCGAGTTCTTCTCGGCAGCCACCTCCACCACGGTCTGCAGCAGCCGCAGCTGCAGCGCGGCGGGGCTCTCGGCCATCACGTCCGCCGCCTCGGCCAGCTTCTTCGAGGCCTGCAGCTCACCGTCGGCGGTGATCACCCTGGCCCGCCGCTCACGCTCGGCCTCCGCCTGCCGGGACATCGAGCGCTTCATCGACTCGGGCAGGGCGACATCCTTGATCTCCACCCGGTCGATGTGCACACCCCACTCCAGCGCCGGACTGTCGATCATCAGCGCCAGCCCCTGGTTGAGCTGCTCGCGGTTGGTCAGCAGGTCGTCCAGGTTGCTCTTGCCGATGATGGAGCGCAGCGAGGTCTGGGCCACCTGTCCGACCGCGAACTCGTAGTTCTCCACGTCGACGATGGCGCACCGCGGGTCGACCACCTTGAAGTAGACGACGGCATCCACCCGTACGGTTACGTTGTCCCGGGTGATGCCCTCCTGGCTCGGGACCGGCATGGTGATGATCTGCATGTTCACCTTCTGCAGCCGATCGATGACCGGAACGATCGGCACTAAACCGGGGCCGCGGAGCGTTCGCCGCACCCGGCCGAGCCGGAACACGACGCCCTGCTCGAACTGCTGCACCACCCGAAGGCTCATGCCCACACCCACCAGGGCGAGGAGCACCACCCCGATCAGCACCATGACCCAGACGGCCATCGCACCCTCCTCACGACTCTGATATCGTAACACGATGTATAGCGCCTCAACAGCCGTGGAAGCGCCAGGTGCAGCGTGACGACGTCGAGCCCCACCGACGGCGCGAGCGGCGACGGCGAGCGCGGCTCGGACCCCCTGACCAAGGCCGACTTCGAGGAGCTGGCCCGGTTCCGGTTCGGCATCCGGCGCTATCTGCGAGTTAGCGAGGAGTACGTCCGCAGCCACGGACTGACCGCGCAGCGCTACCAGTTGCTGCTGGCTCTGAAGGGGTTCCCGGGTCGTGACTGGGCCTCGGTCTCCGAGCTCGCCGAGCGGCTGCAGGTCCGCCATCACAGCGTGGTGGAGCTGGTCGACCGGACCGAGCAGCAGGGGCTGGTGCAACGGGCCAGCCACCCCGACGATGCCCGAGCGGTACGCGTCCAGCTCACCCGGAGCGGCGAGCAGGCGCTGGCTCGGCTGGACCAGCTGCATCGCGACGAGCTGCGCCGGATAGGAGTGGCCTTCCGCACCCTGCAGTGGGACGCGCTGCTGGAGCAGGACGGCGGCGACGGCGACCGACCGGCCCCGGAGCGACGCACCGGCAGATGATCGTCCTGGGGCGGCCACAGACAGGCACTGGCGGTCATAGACAGATGGCAGGGCCTCCCACGTCCAACGCTGCGGGCGGTAGCGTCGTGGCCAGCGCGCAGCCCGGACGCCTTCGAAAGCCCCAGGCATCGCCGTGACCGAGATGAGGCCGATGACACGTCGACCACCAGACGGATCGGCACACAACTCAATTGATTTCACCGGCTCGATTAATTCCAAAGGCTCAGTTGATTTCACAGGGAGGATGACGGACATGCCCACATGGTTGATCACCGGCTGCTCGACAGGGCTGGGGCGGGAGCTCGCCCAGGCGGTCCTGGCGCACGGACACAACGCGGTCGTCACCGCCCGTGACGCGGCGAGTGTGCAGGATCTGGCGGACGCGCATCCCGCCACCGCGCTCGCCCTCTCGCTCGACGTCACCGATCAGGCACAGGTCACCCGCGCCGTGCAGCAGGCGGAGGAGCGCTTCGGCGGTGTGGACGTGCTCGTGAACAACGCCGGCTATGGCTACCGGGCCGCGGTCGAGGAGGGCGAGGAACCCGCCGTGGCGCAGCTGTTCGCCACCAACTTCTTCGGTGCTGTGGCGATGATCAAGGCGGTTCTGCCCGGCATGCGTTCCCGCCGCCACGGCTCCATCGTCAACATCTCCTCGATCGGCGCGCGCATCTCGCCGGCGGGCTCCGGCTACTACGCGGCGGCCAAGGCCGCCCTGGAGGCGATGTCGGCATCGCTCCGCAGGGAGGTCGAGCCGCTCGGCATCTCCGTGACGGTGGTCGAGCCCGGCGGGTTCCGGACCGACTTCTCCGGCCGTTCGCTGCAGCAGGCGCGTGAGCCCATCGCCGACTACGCCGACACGGCCGGACGGCGGCGCAAGGAGCACGACACCACCCACGGCACCCAGCCGGGCGACCCGGTGCGGGCCGCGCGGGCGATCATCACAGCCGTCGAGGCGCCCAGCTCGCCGTTCATGCTGATCCTCGGTCAGGACGCGCTGCAGGCCTTCCGGGCCGTGGCCGACGGGCTGCTCAGGGAGCTGGATGAATGGGAGGAGACCAGCCTCAGCACCGCCTTCACGTCCTGAGTCCGAGAAGCCGCGCACACTCGTGATCGTGGGGCTTCGGAGACGTCAGGAGGGCAGGCCCTCGACTCCGGAGCCGGCGAGATCGCTCCGGGCGGCCGTGGTGCGCCCGGTCATCAGGAGCAGCAGGGAGAGCGCGCTGCCACGGACCTCCGGCCCCGCACCGACGGACCAGTCGGTGTCGGTGGCCGTCAACCTGCGCCCGGCGAGGCGGCGGCTGGCGTTGAACGGCCACCCCATGGCCCAGACCCGTTCGAGTCCTTGGCGGGTGTAGTCGACGGGGACCGGGAAGTCGCGGCGCAGCGGGATCGCCAGGTCCTGACTGTGCACGATCACGTCGAAGAGTGAGTTGCGGGTGTCCAGGGCTCGGGCTGTCGTCCGGTCGTCGGCGTGGTCACGCAGCTTGGTGACGATCCGCTGCGGCGGAACGGAGCCGGCACGCCGGGCGAGCAGGGTGTTGATGCGGTTCGGGTTGAAGCCGGCGCGGGGCGCGGCAGCGATCATCTGCCAGGTGGTGATGGTGGGCACCAGGGCCAGGTGGCCGGCGACGTCGCGGACCCGCCAGCCCGCACAGAGCGAGGCGGACTCCCACTCGGCGGGGCTGAGCGTCTCCAGCAGGTCGGCAATCCTGAGCCGGACCGTACGGACCGCCGACCAGTACTCCTCGTTCATAGCCGACCCCTTCTCTGCGACCCTCCCATATTAGTCCGAACTTCGGACTTCTGTCACGATGAAGCCATGGCTGCCGATGACGCTGAGGCGATGAACCTCGGACTCTTGCTGTTCATCCCGTACCGGTTCATGGAGTCGGCCGTGCTCGCCGCGCTCAAGGCGCACGGGCACGACCTTCCGCTGAGCCAGGCCCGGGTGTTCCAGCGCATCGCACCAGCCGGGTCGCGACTCGGCGAGCTGGCGCAGGCGGCACAGGTGAGCAAGCAGACTGTGGGGTCGATCGTGGACCAGCTGGAGCGGGCGGGATACGTCAACCGCATCCCCGACCCGACCGACGCCCGCGCCCGGCTGGTGGTCGTCACGGACCTGGGCCGGGCACTGGTGAAGCTGAGTGTGCCGGTGGTCCGCGAGATTGAGAGCGCGTGGGAAGCGCATCTCGGACCGGCCAGGACCCGCGAGCTGCGGCAGGCGCTCGAGGCTCTGCGGGAGATCACCGATCCCTTCGCCTGACCGAAGGTCGCTTCAGCGGGTGGTCGCGCCCCCGGTAGGAATCGAACCTACGACCGACAGATTAGAAGGCTGCTGCTCTATCCTCTGAGCTACGGGGGCCGAGCGCGGCCTGGCGGCCGGCGCACGACTAGGCATTTTATCTGCCCGGCCATACTTCTCCTACCGAGGCGATGCGCGCCGGGGCCGCGCCGGCGTCCGCCGGCCGGCCGATAGGGTTCTCCCGGTGAGCCACCCCGACCAGCACGCGGTCCCCTGGAGCAAGCTGGTGCTGCCCGCGTACGGCCCGACCGTGCTGGTCTCGATCGGCTACGGCGCCGTGATCCCACTGATCGCCCTGTCGGCCCGGGCGCTCGGGGCAAGCGTCGGCACCGCCGCTCTGGTGGTCGCCCTGATCGGCATCGGCCAGCTGGTCGGCGACCTGCCCGCCGGGGCGCTGGCCGCCCGGATCGGTGAGAAGCGGGCCCTGATCGGTGCCTGCCTGGTGGACTCGCTCGGACTGCTCTGCGCCTTCCTGGCGCACTCGGTGGTCCTGCTGGCCGCCGCAGTCTTCGTGACCGGCCTGGCCGGAGCCGTGTTCTCGCTGGCCCGGCAGGCCTACCTGACCGAGGCCATCCCGATCCGAATGCGGGCCCGTGCCCTGTCGACCCTGGGCGGCACGTTCCGGATCGGGTCGTTCATCGGACCGTTCATCGGCGCGGTGCTCGTGTCCCACTGGAGCATCGGCTCCGCCTACGGGTTCGCGGCCGCGATGAGCCTGGCAGCCGCCCTGCTCACCTTCCTCTTGCCCGATATCACTCACGGGCACCACGTGAACCAACCCGACGGGCGCCGGCACCGGTCCGTCTGGTCGGTGCTGGCCGAGCACCGACGGGTGTTGTTGACCCTGGGCAGCGGCGTCCTCGTGCTCTCGGCCGCCCGGGCCACCCGGCAGTCGATCGTGCCGCTCTGGGCCGAGGCGCACGGGCTGGACGCCACCACCACCAGCCTGATCTTCGGCATCTCCGCCGGTGTGGACATGCTGTTGTTCTATCCGGGTGGGGCGATCATGGACCGGTTCGGCCGGGTCTGGGTGACCGTCCCGTCCATGATCATTCTTGGCCTTGGCTTCTTCCTGCTGCCGTTCACCTCCGGCGCCCTGTCGATCGGCCTGGTCGCGGCACTGATGGGGCTCGGCAACGGGATCTCGGCGGGCATCGTGATGACACTGGGCGCCGACGCCTCCCCCGACGACGCACGGGCCCAGTTCCTGGGCGGCTGGCGGCTCTGCAGCGACTTCGGCAACGCCCTGGGTCCGCTGGTGATCAGCTTCGTCACCCTGTTCGCGCCGTTGTCGGTGGCGGCCGTCACCCTGGCCGTGATCACCTGGGCCGGCTCCGGCTGGTTGGGCCGATGGGTGCCGCGCTACGCCCCCAAGCCGCACACCTACCGGGTCGCGAGTCGAAGGTGACAAGCCCGCGGCCTAGAGTGGGGCGGGTGAGCGAAATGCTGGTGTGGATCGACTGCGAGATGACCGGGCTGGACCTCGTCAATGATGCCCTGATCGAGGTGGCGGCTCTGGTCACCGACGCCGACCTGAACGTGCTCGGTGACGGGGTCGACGTGGTGATCGCTCCCAGCGCCGAGGCGCTCGCCCAGATGAGCGACTTCGTCCGCAACATGCATGAGACCTCGGGGCTGCTGGACCAGCTGCACGCCGGTCTGACCATGGCCGACGCCGAGCACAAGGTGATGGACTACATCACCCAGTTCATCCCGGAGCCCAAGAAGGCCCCGCTGGCGGGCAACACGATCGGCACCGACCGCGCGTTCCTGGCACGCGACATGCCCACCCTCGAGTCGCACGTGCACTATCGCAACGTCGACGTGTCCAGCATCAAGGAGCTGGCCCGCCGCTGGTACCCGCGCGTCTACTACCAGTCGCCGGCCAAGAGCGGCAACCACCGCGCACTGGCCGACATCCAGGAGTCCATCGAAGAGCTCCGCTACTACCGCGAGACGCTGTTCGTGGCGCCGCCAGGCCCGGACACGGCCACCGCCAAGGAGATCGCCGCCAAGCACCAGGGCATCCTGACCGGCGCGCCGCGCGCCTGAGTCCGCTACCGGGGCGGCCTGATTTTCGCTGCACCCGGTTCTCCGGCTACACTTCACGCTGCTGCACGTGAGCGGGCCGAGGTCCGCCCTCGAGGGAGCATGGTGGGTATAGCTCAGCTGGTAGAGCACCTGGTTGTGGTCCAGGAAGTCGCGGGTTCGAGTCCCGTTACTCACCCCAGGTGGGTCAGGTGTGAACTTTCGACCAAGGGACCACCCTTGGAGGAAGTTCGCACCTGGCCCTCTTTCTTTGCCTCGGCGGCCCAGGTGAGAGCGTCGGCCTGCAAGTCGGCGTCGCTCAGTCCGTCGTATGGAGTCCGGTAGCCGACGCGCACGTCGTTGTCCTCGTCGACATAGATCGCCTTGAACAGCGCTTGGTTGCACAGCCGGCGGTTCGCGTCGTCAGCGTTGGCGTAGATGTCGGCGACGTTGGACAGCAGGTTCAGTGAGTCATCGAGATTCGCCCGCGCGTCCGCGTAGTGCCCGTGGTGCGCGGCGATCCGGTACGCGATGGTCTCCAGCGAGGCCGTGATCCGGTCCTGCTCCTTCTTGAGGAGATCGAGCGGGATCGCGCCGGCGTAGTGGGCCTGGAGCAGCTTCTGTTATTCATGCACCTGGGTCGCGTCCGCTGCCGAGCGGTGAGCGCCGAGCACGGTCTGAACCTGGTCCCACACCTCGTTCGGGACGATCGCCTCGTGCGCTCCGGCGTAGGTGACACCCTGATATCGCACGCTGCCCTTGTCGTAGGGGTTCGTCAGCATCCGGTGCACAGAAGACTTGGTGATGGGCCGCGATGGCTGTCGTGGCGTCGCCGCACTGGTCAGTCCGCAGGCCACGAGCTCTTGGTGGAGCTGGCTCGTCGTCCAGTCGCCGGAAGCGAACACCTGGAACGCCCACCGGCCCAGCGGCGCTCGTTCACCGTCGGTCTCGACGGTGCGGACTTCCCGTCCGAACTCGTCACGCACCCCGACGTTGCGGTAGCCGATGGGTGCCCTCGCCACTGTGCCTCCCTGCGCTGCCTTCTGCGACAAACCCTTGACCACCTCGGTGGCGAGGTTGCGCGACTGGGTACAGGTCTCCGCAGAGACACTCGATCGCGGGACAACTCGGGTCGCGAGAAGGGTGGAGAAGCGCGCGCCTGGATTCACTCCGAGAGTGGGCGACCGCACCTCCTGGAGCGGCATCTACTACGCGACCCCACAGGACGCCGGCCTCCACGCACAGGACATCACCATCGGTACTCCCGCAGGGCCAGCCCCCGCCTGGCGCTTCGACGGCGACCGCACAACCTGGGCGATTCACATCCATGGCCTCGGCAGTATCCGAGCCGGAACACTCCGCGGCGTGCTCGCGGCAACTGATCTCGGCTACACCTCACTCGTCACCACCTACCGCAACGATGGCGAAGGCCCACGGGTCGGCAACGGCCGCTCAACCCTCGGCGCCACCGAGACCCCCGATGCCGAAGCCGCCATCGAGTACGCCGTACGGCACGGAGCCCGGCACATCGTGCTCTTCGGATGGTCGATGGGGGCAGCCATCGCGCTCCAGCTCGCCAACCGCTCGCCGCACCGAGACGCCATCGCGGGCCTCGTGGTCGACTCGCCCGTGCTCGACTGGACCGAGGTCATCAAGGCGAACTGCACCCGCAGCGGCCTCCCCGCAGCAGCGGGCAGCCTCGCGATCCCGTGGCTGACCCTCCGCCCCCTGGCTCGCATGGTCGGCCTACCGGCGGCCATCCCGCTCCGATCCTTCGACTGGACCGTCCGAGCGGCCGACCTCACCACGCCCACGCTCATCCTCCACGGCACCCAGGACGACTCCGTACAGATACGGCTCTCACAAGCGCTCCAAGACCGCCGCCCCGACCTCGTCGCGCTGGAGGCCTTCGATGCCGGACACACGCTGTCGTGGAACTCCGACCCCGGCCGATGGCAGTCGGCGGTGACCACCTGGCTCACCACGCGCATCCCGTCCTGACAAACCTCGCGAGAACCGCCCACGGCACCCATCTCGTTCGGCCACGCCCGGACAAACCCGACTCAAGAGGCACACTCCCGATATCATCAAGCGTGTTGGCCCGCTCGGGCCGTAGAGCGAGGGAGGACCAACGTGGCTGAGCCGTGGCTGTCCGCAGACGACATCGCCGCCCACCTCGGGGTCACCAAAGACACCGTCTACACCTGGATCGCCGAGAAGGCCATGCCCGCCCACAAGATCGGGCGCCTCTGGAAGTTCCAAGCCAGCGAGATCGACGACTGGGTGAGACGAGGCGGGGCCGCGTCCTCGTCCGAGACCGCGCAGTCGGGGTGGGCATCGCACCACTCTCAGCCGTCACCGTCGCTTTGTCGGTGGCACCCCATAACCTGATCCACTGCCCAGGAACCGGAAGGAGGCACCAGATGAGCGTCACATTCCAGACGGACGGCCGATACGCACTGTCGTTCACCAGCGGTGCCCTCTTGACCAGGGAGGCCGTCATCGCCGCGCCACTTTACCTGGACGTTCGTGACTGGAGTGCTGTCCGCGACCAGCTCCGCGCGGAGAATCTGCTCCAGGCGAGAACCGCATCGTCCGGGTTCCGGCTGGCGCGCGAGGTCGCGCAGCGCTTGGCGGTGCTCACAGATGCTGAACTGGAGTTGCTGCGCGACGCCAGTCCCAGCGAGCGTGGCCACCTGATGTGGGTCGCGGCATGTCGACGCTACGCGTTCATCGGCGACTTCGCCGAGGAAGTGGTGCGGGAACGGTTCCTGCTGCTCACGCCCACGCTTGGCTACGACGACTTCGACAGCTTCGTTCGAGGGAAGGCGCTGTGGCATCCGGAGCTCGCTGAGGTGAAGGACTCGACGTTGCAGAAGCTCCGCTCAACCGTGTTCCGGATGCTGACCGAGGCTGGCCTGCTCACCGGCGGTGAGATCGTCCACGCGCCCCTGTCCGAGCGGGTCCGAGACGCGCTGGATGCGCAGGTACCCAGCGATGTGCGGTTCCTCCCGACTCGCGACGGCAAGGAGGGCACGCTGTGACATTGAATGAACTCACTCATGAGGAGGAGCACCTGTTCGCGGTGCTCAGCGGCGATCGTTTCTTGAAGATGGAGGGTCTCTCGAACGAGGTCCCGTTCTTCATCTACCCCTACGAGCCCGAGCACGCCCTCGACGTGGCGAAGGCGAAGAAGCGGGTCAAGAACCGGCTGGCGAGCAGAGGCATCGAGGTTCGCGAGATCAACCTCTACGACCTGTCGGTGGAGGTTCTCAAGGAGCGCGGCGACTGGGACGAAGTGCTTGAAGTCGAGCCCGAGCTGGACAAGGCCGAGTTCACCGAGATGCTGCAGTCCATGCTCAACCCGCAGCAGCGCCTCGCTCCTGCCATTAGAGCGAAGCTCGCTGACGGCGGATTCGACATCGTGTTCCTGACCGGGATCGGCGAAGTCTTCCCCTACATCCGCTCCCACAACGTGCTCAACAACTTGCAGAGCGTCGTGGTAGGCCGACCGATGCTCATGTTCTTCCCCGGCCGCTATGAGCAGTCCGACACCCTCGGCTCGTCGCTGGTGCTGTTCGGCAGGTTGAAGGACGACCAGTACTACCGCGCCAAGAACATTCTGGAACAGGAACCGTGACCGTCATGCAACTCACTGAGATTTTCGCCAAGGACGTCCAGCGGCCCATCGAGGGCGTCATCAAGGCCGATGACGTTGCGCACCTGG
This sequence comes from Microlunatus panaciterrae, assembly GCF_016907535.1. NCBI lineage: Bacteria > Bacillati > Actinomycetota > Actinomycetes > Propionibacteriales > Propionibacteriaceae > Microlunatus > Microlunatus panaciterrae. Next base: position 3,052,515 of record NZ_JAFBCF010000001.1, on the reverse strand, counting down.
GCACCGAGGTCGACGAGTACGTCCTGACCAACGAGGCAGCCAAGGGGCTGGAGCTGCTGCTTGAGGCGTACACGAGCTACACCAACGCCAACGGTGTGTGGATTTCGGGCTTCTTCGGTTCCGGCAAGTCGCACCTGTTGAAGATGCTCGCGCACCTCCTGGGCGACGTGGAGGGCGACGACTTCCCGCGCGGCCGCGTCTCGGCGAGTTTCCGCGCCAAGGCGACGGACGCCTTCTTGCCACCGCTGCTCGACAAGGCCGACCGCATCCCGGCGAAGAGCCTCCTGTTCAACATCGACCAGAAGGCCACCCTGATTAGCAAGGATCAAACCGACGCCCTGCTGCGTGTGTTCGTGAAAGTCTTCGATGAGTCCCGCGGCTACTACGGCGACCAGGGCCACATCGCCCGGTTCGAACGGCAGCTCGACGACGAGGGCCAGTTGGACGCGTTCAAGGACGCCTTCCGTGCTGTGTCCGGTCGCGAATGGGTGGAGCGCCGGCCGAGCTTCGGGCTCCCGACGGTTCGCCGCCAGGTCAACGAGGCATACGCCCAGATCACCGGCCTGGACGCATCGACCGCTCCCGACGTCCTGAAGACCTATCAGGACACCTACTCGGTGTCGATCGAGGACTTCGCCGACGAGGTCCGCGCGTGGCTGGACAAGCAGCCAGCAGGCTACCGACTGAACTTCTTCGTCGATGAGGTCGGGCAGTTCATCGGCTCCAACACGCATCTGATGCTGAACCTTCAGACGATCGCCGAGTCACTGAACACGAAGTGCGGCGGGCGTGGTTGGGTGTTCGTGACCTCACAGGAGGACATGGACAGGGTCGTCGGAGACCGCACCAAGCAGCAAGGCAACGACTTCTCGAAGATTCAGGCCCGGTTCAAGACCCGCGTCAAGCTCACCTCCGCCGACGTGGAAGAGGTCATCCGCAAGCGCCTGCTGGAGAAGAACAACAAGGGCGCCCAGGTGCTCGAAGCGGTCTACGCGCAGGAGTCGGCGAACTTCAAGACGCTCTTCGACTTCGTCGATGGCGCCAAGACCTACCGCAATTTCACCGACGAGGCCCACTTCGTTGGCACTTACCCGTTCGTGAGTTACCAGTTCCCTCTGTTCCAGGCCGCGATCGAGGGCATCTCCGACCACAACGTGTTCGAGGGCCGCAACAGCTCTGTCGGTGAACGCTCCATGCTGGGTGTCGTCCAGCAGGTCGCCAAGGACATCGGTGACGTCGAGATCGGCACGCTGGCCACATTCGACAGCATGTTCGCTGGCATCCGCGCCTCGCTGAAGTCCGCAGCACAGCGCTCCATCGACCGGGCCGAGCGCGACCTTCCCAACAGCGGCTCACCGGTCACCAAGCTCGCGGTGCGGCTGCTCAAGGCGCTGTTTCTGGTGAAATACGTGGAGAGCTTCCAGGCCACCCCGCGCAACCTGACTGTGCTGGTCTACAACCGGTTCGGGCTGGACCTGCCGGCGCTGTCCAAGCAGGTTCAGGAAGCGCTGACGCTGCTGGAGACGCAGACCTATGTGCAGCGCAACGGCAACGTGTACGAGTACCTGACGAACGAAGAGCAGGTGATCGAGGAAGAGATCAAGAACGTCGAGATCGACTCCTCCGAGGTTTCGACCCGGCTCAACAAGATCCTCTCCGGCGATGTCGTCAAGACATCGAAGCTCCGCTACGCCAAGAACGGGCAGGACTTCGCGTTTGGGTACAAGCTCGACGACCAGGCCTTCGGCCAGCAGCGCGAACTCTCGCTGCACTTCATCACCCCCGAGTACCCCTACGGTCCGGAGGAGATTCGGATGCACTCGGCGGGCAAAGACGAGCTGCGCGTGATACTCGCCCCCGATGACCGGGTGCTGGCCGACCTGCGGCTGCTGATCAAGACCGAGAAGTACACCAAGCGCAAGCAGACCAGCTCACTGTCCCCGACCGAGGAGCAGATTCTGCGAGCCAAGGCGACCCAGAACGCGGAGCGGGAGAAGGAGCTGGTCGAGCGCATCCGCCGCGCCGTCGGACGCGCCGATCTCGTCATCAACGCCGCAGACCTGCCGGCGGGGTCGCAGGACGCAATCACCCGGATCACTGACGGGTTCCAAGACCTCATCGCGCGGACCTACACGCAGCTGAGCCTCCTTGGCGGACGCACCTACTCCGAGCAGCAGGTCGCCGGATTCGCGAACCCTGATCAGTCCGCGATGATTGACGACTCCTCGCTCCACGCGCTCGCCGCACCGGCCGACGAGCTGCTGTCGTACCTGCTGCAGCGTGACCGGCTCGGTGAGCAGGTCACGGTCAAGAAGATCGTCGATCACTTCCAGGCCAAGCCCTACGGCTGGGACCTCGCCTCCATCGAGTGCGTCACAGCCTGGCTCGTCGGCACCTCGAAGATCATCCTCACCGTCGACTCCAACATCCTCAAGCGCAGCGAGGTCGCCGCCGCGCTGCGCAACACGCAGAAGCACTCCCACGCCGTCGTCGCTCCGCAGAGGACCTTCGATCAGCGCAAGGTCGCGGCACTGCGCGCGTTCTGCACAGACTTCTTCGACGAGCCCACCGCGCCGAAGGACCCCCTCGAACTGGCCCGGCACGCCAGCGAACGCCTCCGCGCCAAGCTCGACGAGCTCAAGGCACGAGTCAGCGGCTCGAAGTACCCCTTCGTTTCTCAGCTCGACGCTCCGATCTCGCTGCTGGAGTCCGTCGCTGGTAGGCCGGACGACTGGTACCTGACCGAATTCGCCATCGCCGCCGATCTGCTCGACGCGAAGACCGACATCATCGACCCCATCCAGGCATTCCTCGGCGGCGCCCAGCGGAAGATTTTCGACGAGGCAACCGAGCTGGTTGCCGGCAACGCCAGCAATCTCAACTACCTCCCCTCCGGCAGCAGCCAAGACGTGGCGCAACTCCTCGCCGACCCGCAGGCCTTCCGTGGCAATCGCATGACCAAGCTCAAGGCTGCCGCGGTCGAGCTCCAGTCCCGCATCGACGATGCGCTTGTGGCCAACCGCGATGAAGCACTGTTGGAGATCGACTCCCGTTGGGCGCCCCTCCAGACCAGCACGATCTATCTGGACGCCACCGACGACGCCCAGCACAGCGTGAGCCAGAAGGTCAGCGCGATCCTCGACCGAATTCGCAGCGAGAGCCAGATCGCCATCGTCCGCGAGATCGCGAACACCTTCGAGGAACGCACATACCCGGCAATCCTCGACCAACTCGCCGCGTCGCCCCGCACCAGCAGCGCGGACGACAACGACGAGCCAACCCCCGCCCAACCCACGAAGCAGACCGTCTCGGTCAAGAGCATCAGCGCCACCGGTATCCACGGCGTTCTGGAGACCGAGGAGGACGTCGATCGCTACCTCGACGCGCTGCGTGCGGCACTGGTCCAGGCCCTCAACGACGACAAGCGCATCGCGCTGTAGGAGACAACACGTATGGAAACCGCACCGCTGAAGAGCTTCGCCACCTGGGCCAGGCGCGAACTCATCACCCAGGTCAGCGCCCGACTGACCGCCGTGCTCGCCCCAGCCTCACCGGAGCGGGTCGAGAAACCGCGTGCCGTCACCATGCTCGAACGCGACATCGCAGCTGCCGGCGGCGGAGCCAAGGGCAAGGACGCGGTCGCCGACAAGGTCGCCTACACCTGGTTCAACCGCATCATCGCGCTGCGTTTCATGGACGCCAACGGCTACACCGGCGTCGGCGCCGTCTCACCCGCTCATGGCCAGCAGACCGGACAACCAGAGGTACTCGCCGACGCCAAGCGCGGCAACATCGACCCCGCCGTTGTTAGCAACAAGCGCACCCTTGACACGATCATCGGACTCCTCGACGGCACCCGTCCCAGCGCAGACGCCCAAGGCGAGGCGTACACACTTCTGCTCGCGGAGTACTGCCGCTATTGGAACCGCTCCATGCCATTCATGTTCGAGCGTGAAGGCGATTACACCGAACTCCTCATCCCCGCGAACCTCCTCGCCGCGGACTCCATCCTCACCCGGGCCACTGCGGTGCTCACTCAGGAGGTCTCCCGGGATGTCGAGGTGATCGGCTGGCTGTACCAGTTCTACATCTCTGAGCGGAAAAGTGAAGTCTTCGCAGAGTTCAAGAAAGGGAAGAAGGCTGGCGCTACCGAGATTCCCGCCGCGACCCAGTTGTTTACCCCGCACTGGATCGTCCGCTACCTCGTCGAGAACTCCCTCGGCCGCCTCTGGATGCTCAACCACCCCTCCTCCCGGCTCGCCGACCAGATGGACTACTACATCGCACCAGTCGACGAAGAGACCGACTTCCTCAAGATCAGCAGCCCCGAGGAGTTGAAGGTCATCGACCCGGCCTGCGGCTCCGGCCACATGCTTACCTACGCCTTCAACCTGCTCTACGCGATCTACGAGGAAGAGGGCTACGCCCCATCTGAGATTCCTGAGGTGATCCTCACTCACAACCTCTACGGCACTGAGATCGACCCACGTGCCGGAGCGCTGGCGGCGTTCGCTTTGACCATGAAGGCCCGCGCCAAGCAGCGGACGTTCTTAAACAAGCCAGTCGCGCCCAACGTCTGCGTCCTCGACCCGATCCGGTTCACGCCAGACGAGATCGACTTCCTGCTGGCCCGCGGCGGCGACAAGCACGCCGAGTCGGCCTTCTGGAACCAGTTCGAGCACGCCGACACGTTCGGGGCGCTCATCCAGCCTAACCCGGAGCTGACCGTTCACCTCAAGCAGCACATCACCCAGCTCGACGACGGTGGGGACATCCTCCTGGCCAACTTGCTGGACTGCGCAGGACGGGTCATAGCCCAGGCCGAATACCTCAGCCAGCGCTACCACGTTGCGGTGACAAACCCGCCCTACATGGTTCTGCGCAACATGGGCGACCGGTTGGCAACCTTCGTGAAGGCCCGTTTCCCGGAAGCACCATCGGATTTGTGGGCTGCCTTCATCATCCGTGCCCGCAGGTTGGTCGTTCCGAGTGGGTTCACGGCAATGATCACCATGCAGAAGTGGATGTTCGGATCATCCTATCGGGATCTCCGGCAGGGCGTGTTGAATGGGGGGTCCATTGCATCACTTATTCAACTCGGGCCTGGCGCGTTCGACTCCATTGGCGGCGAAGTTGTTTCGACAGCGGCGTTCGTTTTGACCGGCGATGGCGTGTCGGGGGTAGTCGGCGAATTTCTCGACTTGACGCTCGCGCCAAACGAGGTGGGCAAGCGGCGTCTTCTTGAACTTGGCGTTGGGGACGCTTCGCGTCGCTTCCGAGCCTCAGTAGATCAATTTCGGATGGTCCCGGGTTTGCCGGTTGCTTACTGGATTCCGGAGAGGGTTGCGAGGTCTTTCGAGGGAAAGGCGTCGTTTGGTTCGCGAGCGGAGCTCAAGTCGGGCGTTTCGACCGGGGACAACTCGCGATTCCAACGGTGTTGGCATGAAGTTTCCTTCGGCCGAATAGCCCCAATTGGCTCCAGAGACAGCGCGTCGAAGTTTCGCTGGGCGCCGTGCAACAGCGGGGGTGAGCCTCGCAGGTGGTACGGGAACAACACCGTGGTTATGGACTGGGAGGACGCTGGCATGCGTATCCGACAGCATCCTGGTTCCGCGCCGCGAAATCTGGAGTACCAAGGCCGTGAGGGAATCACCTACACGAAGAACGGTGGCGCCACCTTCGCAACCCGCTATTCGCCCGCCGGGTTCGTATTCGATGACACAGGCAGGATGATATTCCCGCGAAGTGCAGCGGCAATAAGCGAGGTGTTGGCGTTCACGAACTCGGTCGTGGCTCAACTTTACCTTGACATCATGTCCCCAGGGCTGAGTTACACGAGTACCGAGATCGGGAATATGCCCAGCCTTGACTTTGAAGCGTCCCAAGTGTCGAATCGCGTGGAACGTGCAATAGAGATATCGCGCAATGATTGGGATTCGCGCGAGCACTCCTGGGGGTTTGATGTGTCGCCAGCCCTCACGGCACATCGAGAATCGGGAGCGACGCTAGCTGCTTCATGCTCAGCGTCAATCAGAGACGGTCGAGCACTGACGGTGGAGCTTCGTGGCCTGGAAGCGGCCAACAACGAGTTCTACTCGAAGCTGTACGGTCTTGATGGCGAGGTGGAAACGGACGTTGCAGAGGCTCAGATCACGCTCTTCCGTAATCCGGCGTTCGTGGTTCCAAATGCGGTGACAGATGCCGAGCGTGATCTGGGAGCTGTTCGGATTCTCGTTGGGGACCTCGTCTCCTATTCCGTGGGCTGCATGTTCGGTCGCTATAGCCTCGACGAACCCGGCCTCCTCCTCGCCGATCAAGGATCAACGGTGCAGGACTACCTCACGAAGGTGCCGGTGCCGACCCTCGTCCCCGATGCAGACAACGTTCTTCCGATCGTCGATGGTGACTGGTTCGAGGATGACATCGTTGCGCGGTTCCGCCAGTTCCTGCGGGCGGCGTTTGGGGAGCAGCACTTCGAGGAGAACCTTCGGTTCGTTGAGGAGACGCTTGGGGTCAAGGCGCTGCGAGAGTACTTCATCACTCGGGCCGGTCGGTCGAAGTTCTACGACGATCACGTGCAGCGGTACAAGAAGCGCCCGATCTACTGGCTGTTCTCCAGTCCGAAAGGGTCGTTCAACGCGCTGATCTACATGCACCGCTACACCCCGTCCACCGTCTCGACGGTGTTGAACGAGTACCTGCGCGAGTTCGAGTCGAAGCTGGAGGCGAACCTCCAGCACCAGGATCGTCTCGCCGCCGGAGACGGCACGCCACGCGAGAAGGCTGCGGCGCTAAAAGAGTCTGATCGGCTCCGTAAGGTGCTACTGGAGCTGGGCGAGTACGAGCACGATGTGCTCTACCCGTTGGCATCGCAGCAGATCGCGATCGACCTCGATGACGGGGTGAGGGCCAACTATCCGAAGCTCTACCCGGCCCTCAAGAAGATCACAGGGTTGGAGTCTGCCGATGAGTGAGACCGAGCGGACGCCAGGTGGCAGGCAGATTGTCGTCTCACTGGCACGACAGTCCCTCGCCGGGGCCGGCTACGCAGAGTTCGATGGTAAGCGCAAGCGCCAGGAAGCGCTCAAAGCTGACGCCGCCGACCTTGAGACTCTGCGAGCGATCGAGCGAAAGCTGGAGGGCGACGAGTGAGTTCACTTAGCGCGGTCCTCCCGCACCTGGAGCAGCGGTTCGAGTCGCAGCGGCTCGTCTTCTGGCATGACGCCGACGGCGAGTACGCCTCCGAGCTCGACGCCCTGGACGTCGCCGGTGTCACCACGTTGCGGGTGGAGAACAACGAGTACGCGGTGAAGAACAGAGTGCTCCATGATGAGCCGACCGGCAAGTTTCTCATCTACCGCGGAGCCCCCGTGCCGCCCGGTATAGGGAACTGGCTTCTCGATCTTGAACTGGCGTATGGGGTATTCACCGCCGACCGGACGACGCTGGTGCGTCAGGGGCTCGGCCTCACCGGCAGCGGGATCGACGCGGTGATCCGGGACCATGAGAAGTTCTTCCGCGCCGCGAAGCGGGTTCAGAGCCTCAGGGCACTGCTCACGGCCGAAGATAACGCGGACCGGCTGCGCGCCAAGATGTGCGCGGTGCTGCTTGGTCAGCGCGAACACAGCATGCTGGAACTCACGCGCGCCCTGCTGACCGAGAACGCGCGCGACGACCGCGACAAGTACGAGGCCCTAGCCGAGCAGGGACTCGACAGTTTCCATTGGGCCGGCGTCGCCAAGATTTACGGCTACGAGGCGAGCGAACCCAGCGTCGATGACTTCGTGCTGTGGATATTCCGCCAGGCGATCAACGGGTTCGCGTCGGACACCCCTGCCGCCCTGCGCAACATCCAGCTCGACTTCGCGAGCCTGCGCAACGACCGCCGCAGCGCTGACGCCCTTGCCATGCTGGCACGGCGGGCCTCGGAGAGCCTGGATTACGCCAGCAGCATCGAAGACGCCGAACTCTCTGAACTCGTCGGGAACGATCTTTTCGAGGACGTAGAACGCAAGGTCATCAGCACCCTCGCTCGCGCCATCGTCGAGCGGACGATGAGTGCGCGCGAGGTGTTCGAGACCATCCGTGCTCGCCAAAGCAGCATCTGGGTTGATAGTTATCGGGAACTGTATGCGGCGCTCGGCGCGGCCTCCGACGTGCTGAGTGAACTCGCGACCGAGAAGTTCGAGATCACCTCGTTCGACGAGGGTCTCGACCGGTACCGCAAGAGTTGGTTCCGCATCGACCAGCTCTACCGGCAGTTCCACTTCGCCGCCCGCACGACCGAGTACGCCGGCCCGCTCGAAGTTCTCCGGGTCGAGGTGGAGAAGCACTACGCGAACCGGTTCCTCTACGAACTCGGCACCACCTGGCAGCAGCAGGTCGACGCGGTGGATAACTGGCGGTCGGTGACGCTGCGTCCGCAGACGAGGTTCTTCGCCGATCACGTCGAGCCGATCATCCGGAAGGGCAACCGGAAGGCCGTCGTCATCATCTCTGACGCTCTGCGCTACGAGGTCGCCGACGAGCTTCGCTCACGCATCCGCCAAGAAGACCGGTTCGACGCAACGCTCGAAGCGGTGCTCGGCGTCCTCCCGAGCTACACCCAACTCGGCATGGCCGCCCTCCTGCCGCACAAGAAGCTGGGCCACTCCCACGGTGGGGACCCGGTGCTCGTCGACGGCCAGCGTTCCGACGGAACAGGGAACCGCAATAAGGTGCTTGCTCTGGTAGATGGGTTCGCGATCCAGGCAGAGGAAGTCCTCTCCATGCCGCGCGCCGAGCTGCGGGAGCTATATGGCGCGCATCAGGTGCTGTACGTGTACCACGACCGGATCGACGCAGTGGGTGACAAAGCCCGCACCGAACGCCAGGTGTTCGAGGCCGCCAATGACGCTCTGCGCGATCTGGTCGACCTCATCAAACGTCTGACCAACGCGAACGCGACGAACATCCTCGTGACCGCCGACCACGGCTTCCTCTACCAAGACACCGCGCTCGCCGATGCGTTCTACCTTTCCACCAAGCCCCAGGGCGACGACCTCGTGGTGACGAACCGCCGATACGTACTGGGGCGAGGCCTCAAGGACGATCCCGCATTCCGAAAGTTCCAGCCTGAACAGCTCGGGCTCAGCAGCGATCTCGAAGTGCAGATTCCCAAGTCAATCCACCGGCTCAAGCTGCCCGGCGCAGGCTCACGGTTCGTCCACGGCGGCGCCTCACTCCAGGAGGTCGTCGTGCCGGTGCTGACGGTCAACAAGAAGCGTAAGAGCGATACTCGTCTGGTCAACGTGGAGGTCTTGCCGGAGACCGACAAGATCACCACGGGTCAACTTGTCGTGAAACTCTTCCAGTCCGAGCCCGTCAGCGAAAAGGTGCAGCCGCGCACGCTTCGGGCAGGCATTTACGTCGGTGAGACGTTGATCTCGAACCAGTCCGAGCTGATCTTCGACCAGCCGTCCGACGACAAGCGCGACCGCTACCAGAGCGCACGGATGCTGCTCAGCCAGGACGCGAACGAGTTCAACAACCGCTCCGTCGAGTTCCGCCTCGAAGAGCAGATACCCAACACCACCCAGTGGCGCGTCTACCAGCGGGCTCAGTACTTGCTCAAGCGCTCGTTCACGTCGGACTTCGATTTCTAGGGGAAGCAACAGCCATGACCGACACCGAGAACCCGAGCGCCGAGACGAGCACGCCGCAGCAGAGCGACCTCGACTACAAGATCAACCTGCTGTTCGGCGGGTCCGTCGTCCGCAAAGACCTCGTAAAGGCCGTCAAGGGCAACGCGATCGTCCCCTCCTACGTTCTGGAGTACCTGCTCGGCCAGTACGCCGCGTCCGATGACGAAGCGACGATCCAAGCCGGCATCGACGCGGTGCGCAAGATTCTTGCGGACCACTACGTGCACCGCAACGAGTCGGAATTGGTGAAGTCCACCATCCGAGAGAAGGGCCGGCACCGGATCATCGACAAGGTCACGGTGACGCTGAACGACAAGCAGGACGTGTACCAGGCGTCGTTCGCCAACCTCGGGCTGGGCGGCGTGATCGTCGAACCGGCGACGGTGAAGGCGAACCCGAAGCTGCTCGTCGGCGGCGTGTGGTGCATCTGCGACATCGAGTACTCCCACAGCGATGACACCAGGGTCGTGCCGTGGATGCTGGGGAGCCTGAAGCCGATCCAGATGTCGAGCTTCGACTACGAGGGCTACCTCGCCTCGCGGGAAGGCTTCAATACTGAGGAGTGGATCGACCTGCTGATCCAGTCCATCGGGTTCAACCCCGAGATGTTCGGACGGCGCGCCAAGCTGCTTCAGCTCGTCCGGCTCATCCCGTTCGTCGAGCGCAACTACAACCTCGTCGAGCTGGGACCGAAGGGCACAGGCAAGTCCCACATCTACTCCGAGTTTTCACCCCACGGCATGTTGATCTCCGGCGGCGAGGTCACCGTCCCGAAGCTCTTCGTCAACAACGCCAACGGACGCATCGGCCTGGTCGGCTATTGGGACGTCGTCGCGTTCGACGAGTTCGCAGGCAAGAAGAAGCGCACCGACAAGGCACTCGTCGACATCATGAAGAACTACATGGCGAACAAGTCATTCTCCCGTGGCGTCGAGACTCTCGGAGCAGAGGCGTCGATGGTCTTCGTCGGCAACACCTCGCACACCGTGCCCTACATGCTCAAGCACTCCGACCTGTTCGACGAGCTACCCGAGGTCTACCACGACTCCGCCTACCTCGACCGCCTCCACTTCTACATCCCCGGCTGGGAGATCGACACGATCCGCAGCGAGATGTTTTCCTCCGGCTACGGCTTCGTCGTCGACTTCATCGCCGAGGTACTGCGGTCGATGCGTAACACCGACTACTCCGACCGATACCAGCACCACTTCACCCTCGGATCAGACATCTCCACGCGAGACCGCGACGGGATCCACAAGACCTTCTCCGGTCTGATGAAGCTCATCTACCCCAACGGCGAGGCGACCCCAGCAGAGATCGAGGAACTGCTCCGCTTCGCCATCGAGGGGCGCAAACGCGTCAAAGACCAAATCCTGCGGATCGACACCACGATGGCCGCCGTCAACTTCGGCTACGCCGACAAGCCAGGCACATGGCACAGCGTCACCACGCTGGAAGAGGACGAGTACGCCGACTACTACCAGGCCCGCCGCCCCGAGACCGAGGACGGCACCGATTCGTCTGCCCCCTCCGAGCTGGCGGGCGAGGAGGCCGGAGTTCCGGCCCCGACGGCGGTCGACGTAGCGCCCCAGCTGTTCGAGGGCCACCGCGAGTTCCAGGAGAACCAGCGCGGGGTCTCCTACGAGACGCTGCTCATGCCGTACCTGCGCAGCGCGACGGAGATCACCATCGTCGATCCCTACATCCGCCTACCGCACCAGGGGCGCAACCTCGTCGACCTACTCGCACTATTGGCAGCGAGCAAAGACCCCGCCGACGAGATCGCGGTGAAGCTGGTGACCAAGGAGGACCGCGGCGAGTACGCCCAGCAGCACCTCCTCATGCTCAAGGACATCCAAGACAGCGCCGCCACCGTGGGTATCAAGTTCACCGTCACCTGGGACGAGACCATCCACGACCGGTCTATCCGCACCGACCACGGCTGGAAACTCCTCCTCGGCCGGGGCCTCGACATCTTCCAGAAGGGCTCCGGTAGCCAGTTCGACCTCGGCTCCCGCCGCCAGGAGTTCCGCCAGGTCTTCGCGTTCGGCATCACCTACATCCTTGAGACCGCAGCTGAGGCGAACAGATGAAGGTTCGCCAGCTGGAAATCGAGAACTTCCGCGGTGTCTGCTTAGGCAAGGTTGTCTTCGCAGACAACACTCTGTTGGTTGGTGGGAACAACGTCGGCAAGTCAACCGTGTGCGAGGCTCTTGACCTCGTCCTCGGGCCAGAGCGCACGAGTCGACGCCCAGTTGTGGACGAGCACGACTTCCACAGAAGCACATACGTAGACGCTGACAAGACGGCCATCCCGATCGTCATTCGCGCAGTCGTTGTTGACCTGCCCGACGAAGCACGCCGAAGGTTCGGAGGGCACCTCCGACGGTGGAATGACACAGATCGGGCCTTCGTCGATGAACTTGACGACGGCGCGGAGCACGCTGACGACGAGGGCGTAACCTGGGCGCTTCCGGTCTCCTTCCGAGCGCGATATGACGCGGTCGAGGACGACTTTGAAGCAGATACCTTCTTTGAGCACCCGCTTCCAGAACTTGACGAACTTGACGACGAAGAGGCGGCTTCACTCGGCGAAGGACGCGATCGTTTCACCAGGGCTCACAAGCGGCTCTGCGGATTCGTGTATCTCCGCGCACTGCGCACTGGATCGCGAGCGCTTGGTCTCCAGCGCGGTTCACTCCTCGACACGGTTCTCCGTCTGAGCGAGGAGGGCTCAGCCGAGATGTGGATGGAAACGCTTCGGCAGATGCGCGACCTCGACCCGGCGATCGGCGCAATCCCAGGCCTAGAGTCCCTCCTCACTCAGATTCGCGAACGAGCAGGCGGTTTTGTTCGGCTGGCGGGCAACGATGACGCCACGGCCTTCTTCGCCTCGGACCTCACGCGTGAGCACCTCCGGGAAGTCGTCAGGCTGTTCGTCGCGACGGGGCCAAGCGATCACGCCGTCCCCTTTACCCGGCAAGGGACCGGCACCGTCAACCTTCTGGTCTTCGCGTTGCTCACGATGATCGCTGACTTGAAAGAGCGACAGTCCGTCATCTTCGCGATGGAAGAGCCCGAGATCGCGCTGCCTCCGCACACTCAACGCCGAGTTGCGCGGTTCGTGAAGAAGGAAATGGGGCAGGCCATCGTGACGTCGCACTCGCCGTATGTCATTGAGCAGTTCGAACCGGACGAGATCGTCATGCTGAGCCACGGGTCCAGGGGAGTTGTGGCTGGCTCGCCCATCGACCCCGCCGGCATCAAATTGAAGAGCTATCGCAGCCAGCGACGCCAGTTCTCTGAGGCGATCTTGAGCCGAGGCGTCCTCGTCGTCGAAGGCGAGACGGAGGCATCCATTATTCCAGTCGCAGCAGCAGTGCTGGAGAAGTCGGACGCTGGTTACGTTCACCCAGACCCTGCAGGCGTAACCATCTTCACAGCGAATGGCGACGGTGATGTGCCCCGATGGGCACCGATCCTCCGAGCTCTTGGCAAGGTCCCATTCGGAATGGTCGACAAGCAGACCACACCGTACACCGGGGGAAATGCCGTGTCACTCAAGTCCTTCGAGGAGTTCTGGGAGTCGCCGGTCGAAGGCATCGAAGAACTGATCGTCTCCCAGCTACCGACCGCGGTGCTGCGGCGCTTCATGGACAAGGCCGTTCAGCTGCCTGATTTCCCGGCACATCAAGCGAAGTACGACTCTTGGGTCACGGACGCCGACCTCCCCGAGATCGCGCTGAAGACTCTGGAAGCGCGCAAGGGCGATGCCTACGGCTACGCCGCGTTGCTCATCGAAGGCTGTCAGAGCCGGGATGACCTGCCGGAGTTCCTGGTTGCTGCACTCGAACGGATCAACGAAGTCCTTACACCAGCAGCTACTCCCACTGACGCGCATGGACAACCAGTTGACGATGAGGCTGCTGACGGGGACGAATGAACATCATTCTCTCCGACGTTGGCCTGTCCGCACTTGAGGCGGACGGGACCGTGCTCGTCACCGGCGGCCCTGGATCGGGGAAGACTACTCTCGCACTCCTCAAAGCTCAGCGGCAGATCGCCGCGCTGGAGGGCGGTCAAGAGGTCCTCTTCCTGAGCTTCTCGCGAGCTGCCGTTCGACAGGTGCTTCTGAGATGCAAGGACATCCTCACCGCCAAGGAGCGCAAGCAGATCGCAGTGAGGACATATCACGCCTTCTGCATGGACATCCTCAGGAGTCACGGTCGTCTTCTCAACGGGAGGCATCCAACCATCCTGTTCCCTGGCCCCGAACGGCTCGCCAAGGCAAAGCATGAGGGCGATTGGGCGATAGAAGTGCAGCGACTGGCTGTTGAGGATGGGAGATACGCCTTCTCCACCTTCGCCGATCGCGCTGCCGACCTCCTCGCCCGCTCGTCGAGCCTTCGCGAGCTGATCTCAGAGATGTACCCGATCGTCATCGTCGACGAGTTTCAGGACACCGACGACGCGCAGTGGGCATTGGTGCAGCAACTCGCGCTCAACAGCACTCTGGTAACACTCGCCGATCCCGACCAACGGATTTTCGACTATCAGGCGGACATCGATCCACGTCGGCTGGACCAGTACCGTGCAACGTTCACCCCGAAAGAGTTCGATTTCGGCGGAGCCAATCACCGCAGTCCCAACGCGAGCATCTTGTCCTTTGCGGATGCAGTCATGGCGAACGAGACGCTGCCGACCACGAGCGATGTGAAGCAACTCTCCACGTACCCAAGGAATCACGAAGCCTCCGTACATGCTGCCGTCACGTGGATGCTGTCGCAGCTCAGAAAGGCGGGAATCGAACATCCAAGCGTCGCTGTTCTCGGTCGGTCGAATGGCTACGTCAGCGACATCTCGCTCATGCTTGGCAAGGAGCACACGTACAACCAGCACCTGTTGAAGCCGCTGGAACATCACGTCGTGCGGGACGCGGAGTTGACGGCCGCGGCTGCCCAAGTTGTGGCTTCGATCCTTGAGTGGCCCCTCCACGACGTCACATCGGCGGCGGCTACCACTCTCGACTGCATTGCGGACTTCTACGATATGAAGAACGCGGAGCACCCAAGCAATTCTGCTCAGAACATCGCCGCCAGTTACCGCGCGGCAGCGTCGAACGTCAGGGCAGGGAAGGAACCTCGATCAGGAGCCGCGAAGGCAGTGAAGCGCGCCTGCGAGGCTGGCCTCGCATTCCGCGGCGATGCAATCGCCGACTGGCTCACTGCGCGCGCGGTTCTGGAATCTAGCGACAAACTCGCTGAACTGCTCACGGCCGCGCGGTTCAGGCTCTTCAGAGCAACCGACGAGATCGGCGGGCGGTTAGCAGCACAGTGGGCTGAAACCGGAACTTACCAAGGTGCCCGAATCATCGTGCAACGCGCACTCAATCTGGGAAAGCTGCTGGCGACCGAGACCGAGCCTCGTGGCGTTGTGCTGATGACCTTGCACAAGTCCAAGGGCAAGGAGTTCGATGGCGTCGTCATCGTTGAGGGCCAGTACGCCGGGGCGTTCTTCAATGAGAAGCGGGAAAGACCTCCCTTCGCTGCGACTCGCCGCCTTCTCCGCGTCGGGATCACCCGAGCACGTCACCAGGTCGTACTCGTCCGCCCAAGTACCGCGCCACCTCTAACGCTTCCCCCTGGGACTGAAGGCTCGGCAGCATGAAGGCGCGACACGACTGGAGTCCCGAGGCGCGTGATCAGTTCTTCGGCCCTGAACCGAGGAGCGATGATCCGCTGCCCGCGCACTCCGAGGCAGTTGCATGTTGCCGCTCGGTTCTGCGCGAAGCTCACCGCGGGAGCGTTCGTGCCCTGAGAAGCCACGAGACCACCGCATACCTCCTTGACTTCGTGGAAGCCGCTGCCATCGCGGACACCACTACAGCCGGTCGACCGATGCGAGTGGTTCTCATGGGTCGCACGATGGCCGGCAAGAGCACACTTCTGGCGGCACTCACCGGCGGGTCTGCGGAGAGAATCGGTGTCGGAGCTCAGCGCACCTCCCGCGATGTGTTCGCAGCTCCCGCCCTCGATCTTCAGGAAGTCGAGATCGTGGACACGCCCGGTGTTGGAGCCAAGGATGGAGCTGAGGACGTCGCCCTTGCGATGGCAGAAGTTCCAGGTGCCGACCTGGTGTTGTGGGTCGCCAGCAACGACTCCTTCCAGGAAGAGACGGCTCAGGCGCTCCGTGCCGTGGCGTTCCGAGGCAAGCCCGTCGTGGTCGCCTTGAACTGCCGCGCACGCCTCTTCGATGAACTCGATCGTGAGGACTTCCTGGATGATCCCGCGTCCGTGTTCGACCAGCACCAAGGACACTTCGAGACGATCCGCGCTCACCTCTCGGCCGCAGGAGTCCAACCTTTGGCCGAGGTGATGCTGCATGCCGAAGCGGCGCGGCAAGCTCGAACCGATGAAGAGTTCGGCTCTGGCCTCAAGAGCGCGAGTAGGGTCCAGCATCTTCTAGACACACTTGAGCAGGAGTCGCGGGTCCACCGAATCGCTCGCCGGGTGCTTCGGGCCACTGACGAGGTGCGCGTTCAAGCTCAGATGCTGAGCGAAGTCCTAGCCGACAGCGAGCAGCAGATTCGGGACCTCGTGCGTGTTGCGCGAGGACTCCGAAAGGACCAGCAACTCCGCGCCGCACGGCTAGTGGACGCCTGCCAGCAGCGCGTGGAAGACGATACGGTCCGCATGATTGGCCAGCGGCACGGATGGCACCAGACCATCGCCGACTTCGGTCCGCAGGTGGCGGGGAAGTGGGAAGAAGAACAGGACT
Source organism: Microlunatus panaciterrae (assembly GCF_016907535.1). Classification (NCBI taxonomy): domain Bacteria; kingdom Bacillati; phylum Actinomycetota; class Actinomycetes; order Propionibacteriales; family Propionibacteriaceae; genus Microlunatus; species Microlunatus panaciterrae. Next base: position 3,036,055 of record NZ_JAFBCF010000001.1, on the reverse strand, counting down.
CGCTCATCGCTGAGCTCGATCAGGCTTTGACCTCGCACCTCAACGAACTCTTACGGGCCATCGCCGAGGCAAACAGCGCCGCCGAGCAGGAGTGGTCAACGGCCACTCTGGCCGCTCCCCGGATCGAAGGACTGCGGGACTTCCGCGGCCTCTGGAAGCGACGCGCTGCGGGTGCGGTAGTCGGTGCTGGCGGGGCGCTCGCCGCGGCCCTGCTGGGCGCGAAAGTAGGAGCCCTCGCCGGAGGCGCATTTGGAGGGCCGATCGGAGCCGGTGTCGGGTTGATCGTGGGAGGGGTCGGCACCGCCCTGGTCAGCCCGCTTCGAAAGAAGGTGCAGTCCCTATTCAAGGGGAAGGGCAGAATCCTTGAAGAGAACCGAGAACTGCTGCGCGTTGAAATCGGCAACGTCCTGGAGGAGATGGAGCGCCAGGCTCGTACCCAGACCGACACCATCATCGGACGTATCCGCGCCGATCTGTCCTCAACCGCAGAGCAACGGGCTGAGGCGGAGGTAGCTGTGCTTGATGTAGCCGAGCTCCTAGCAGGTCAACAGAAGCTCATCAGCGCCGCCACAGCAGCACTCGACCACGACACGGCCGTCTGCCTCCTCCAGGTCGACGGACGGCCGCGTCTGGCCGCGTCTGTCGAGCGGGTCACGAGACTCGCCGGCGTGTGCATCGCGGTCGAGGTGACTGAGCAATCCTTCGCGGAATCCTGGCTCTTCCCGCCCTCGTCACCCGAGGTCATGACGTTCGGGCGACCTCCGTCTCCCGAGATACCCGGCGCGCGCGCTGCTTCATATGTACTTGGCCTGACCGAGCAAGTGCCGAAGGTGTTGCGCGCGCACACTGACCGCACCTCCGTCACGATCGATGCCCTCGTGCCCGAACCCGTCCTAGCTGCGTGGTCGGCAACACTCTCGGACCATCTGGGTACCCAGATCACAATCGCTCGCCCCAACTCGCTAGGAGTCCCCCGGAATGAATGACCTGCTATTTCACGCTGCCCCTGCAGCCGTACGCGACCTCTCCCAACGCCTGACGGAGCTGCTCGGCCAGCTTCCCTCAGACGAGCGGTCGAAGCTCCTTGGCCTCCTCGTCGTTGACGAACACGAACGTCCGCGGATGGTTCTCACCGGGCAATACAGCAGCGGGAAATCGACTCTCATCAAGGCGCTTACCGACGAAGCGGCCGAGGTTGTCATCGACTCCGGAGTCGCGACCGACCAGGTCCAGGTGTTCGACTGGGACGGACTGGTCGACCTCGTTGACACACCTGGTGTGCAAGCGGGCTTGTCAGAACACGACCGCCTGGCCGAAGAGGCGCTCCGTACCGCCGACCTGGTCCTGTTCGCTGTCACCGTCGATCTCTTCGATGACAGATCGGTCGAGCACCTGCGTCACATCACCGAAGACCTGCGGAAGGCGCCGCAGCTCCTGGTAGTCATCACCAAGAGCCGCACGCTTCACGCCGCTGACGGTGTACGCGAAGCTGCGGTCCGAGCAGCACTCGGCACATTTGCGGATCAGGTGCCTTGGGCCGAGTGCGATGCCAAGACTTACCTTGATGGCCTCCACGAGAACGATCCGCTTCGCGCTACCCGCCGTATCGAGGCATCCGGCATGGCGGAAGTGACAGACACGATCAACCAAATCGCCCGAGAGCGTGGGGAACTGGCCCGTTTCCGCGTTCCTCTTCAGCAGATCGCGTTGGCCGCTGGCGAAGCGTTGGCCGCGCTAACCGATGACCCAGATGAGGAGGCGGTCCTCACCGTGCTGGCACGGCAGCGTAGGGCACTGACGAATCGCCGTGGGCTTCTCGACTCGGCTCTCGACCGAGAGGCATCAGAGTTTCGTTCAGCATGCATCCGAGCTGTCGAGACACTGGCGGACACCGCCGAGTCCATCGAGGAGTCTGAGAACCCTGACTGGTCCAAGCTTGAAGCCGCCTCTGACACGCTGAACGCTCAGCTATCCGCGGCCAACCAGCGATTCACCGATGGAGTGCATGCCGTCGTGAGCTCGCAACTCGCGGACTTCACCTCCGAGGTGCGCGAGATTGAAGCCTCGCCATACGCTCACCAGTTGCGAGAGCTGGACGTTCAGGGCGTCGTTGAGGCGCAGGAAATCCCAGCAGACACACGGTTGGTGCGAGACACAGGCCGCAGGCAGCGACGAGTAACTGCCTGGGGGCCGAAAGCGGCAGAACACTTGAAGAGCTTCCAGAAGAGCTGGGGCGCTGGCGATGGCATCAAGCAAGCAGCCGGCAGCAGCGGTCATCAGATCGTGTACAAGGTGGGCAAGCTCGCGGGGTGGAAGTTCGAACCCTGGCAGGCCGTCCGCTGGGCAAACAACATTGGAAGGTTCGCCAAAGCTGGAGCCTTTGTCCTGCCGGTCGCGCTGGAAGCGTATGCAGTGGTCAGTGACGAGCGCCAGGAGTTGCGAGTCACGAAAGAGAAGCTTCGCCGCCGGAGTGCCCTGGTCGGCAGAGTTTTGGCACAATGCGACGAGATCTCACAGTCTGCGCTTGCTCAGGTGCGGGCGGAACTCGATGCCGAGTTCGACGCAGCCGTGCGGGAGATCGACACCGTGAACTTGTCGGTGCGCGACAACCAGGTTCTCCGTAGCGACCTGAACCGCGACATCGGTGCGATACAGGCGGAAGCCACAGCGGTGCTCGACCGACTCGGCGTACCGGCCGGGGAGACGTGAAGCGCCAGGGCCGCCGTTGCAGGTGAACAGCGACTCGTTCGTGAGTCACAAGTCGCCACCGACGTCCGGTTGGTGTAATGAGCGCTCCGGCTGACGGTCGTCCTCGACAGGCGCTCCTCGTCGAGGACGAACGCCGAGCTTGTCACCTGCCAGGTGCACGATCCCGACACACGCCCACCGCCCGTACTCACCGACCTGAGCCACTTAGGCCGACGCCCCATCGAGACCGCCGCTGAAGCCCTCTGTCTGTGGCCGCAGCTCCGACCCCCGCTGAGGCCACACGCCTCTTGCAGGTCGAGGGAGACGGCTCGATCGCTCCACAAGTCACAGGGCGCGAATGCCTACCTGCCCGGCAGGACCGGGAGGTTGTGGCATGACGGTTTCGATGCGCGTGATGTCGGCGGGAGACGGCTACAAGTACTTGCTCAAGACGATCGCGGCGGCCGACGGCGATAGGCCGCTGTCAACACCTCTGACGCGCTACTACGTGGCGGCCGGTACGCCGCCTGGCCATTGGCTCGGCCTCGGAGTCACGTCCCTTGGCCGCGGGGAGCTGACGGCCGGTGATCGCGTCTCAGAGCCGCAACTCCAACTCTTGATGGGAATGGGCCGCGATCCGATCACCGGCGATCCGCTCGGCTTGGCATTCCCGGTCTACAGGACTCCGGTGGAACGGATCGAGTCCCGGATCGCCGACCTTGATCCTCGTTGACGCCTGGTGCGAAGGGTGAAGCTGTCGCGCAGATCGTGGCGGACGAGACCGCGCGCGGAAGGCGACGTGCGGTGGCGGGGTTCGACTTCACGTTCTCGATCCCGAAATCCGCTTCGGTGGTGTGGGCGGTCGCTGATGCAGGGGTGCAGGCGCTGATTGGTGAGGCGCACCATCGCGCCGTTGCGGAGGTGGTTGCGTTCATGGAACGCGAGGTTGCGGCCACCCGCACCGGCGCAACCGCCGGGGACGGTGCGGTTGCACAGGTCGACGTCACCGGGCTCATCGCCACGGCGTTTGATCACTTCGACTCCCGCGCCGGCGACCCCCATCTCCATACGCATGTCGTCATGAGTAACAAGGTCAAGACCGTCCTCGACGGCAGGTGGCGCTCGCTCGACGGCAGGCCGATGTACGCCGCCGTCGTCGCCCTCTCCGAGCTGCACGAAGCGGTGTTCGCTGACCACATGACCCGCACCTTCGGCGTGGCATGGGAGGCCAGAGAGATGGGGCGCGACCGTAACCCAGCCTGGGCGATCGCCGGGGTGCCGGAACAGCTGATCGCAGAGTTCTCCACCCGTGCACGCCATATCGACGCCGAGACTGACAGTCTCATCGCCGACTACGTCGCCAAGCATGGGCGGCGTCCGACGCCGGCGGCGATCATGAAGCTCAGGGCCCAAGCCACGCTGAGCACCCGGCCCGAGAAGCAGGTCCGATCCCTTGCCGACCTCACCTCGGAGTGGAGAACTCGCGCGACCAAGACGCTGGGCCAGGACGCGACGATGTGGCCGCGCGACCTCACCGACAACGACAAGCCACTGCTCCTGTGCGCCGACGACGTTCCACTCGACATCATCGGCGAGCTGGGCCGTTCGGTCGTGGAGGTAGTCGGCGAGAAGCGCTCGACGTGGCGCCGGTGGAACCTCATGGCCGAGGCATCCAGGCAGACGATGGGCTGGCGGTTCGCCACCATACAGGATCGAGAAGCCATCGTCGCGATGGTCTCCGACGCCGCCGAGCTCGCCTCGCTCCGGCTGACGCCGCCTGAGCTCGCCACCTCCCCCGTCGTCTTCCGCAGACCGGACGGCACCTCGGTGTTCCGCCCGAAGACCTCGACGGTGTTCACCTCGGAGACCCAACTTGCGGCCGAGGACAGACTGCTCGAACGCGCCAGCTTGCTGACCGGCCCCACGGTGACGCTGACCACGGTCGAGCAGATCGCGCACAGGCCCGATGAGGACGGTCGGATGCTCGGCGACGACCAAGCCGACGCCTTGACGCGGATCGCCGTGTCGGGGCGGATGGTTGACATGCTGGTCGGTCCCGCCGGCGCGGGCAAGACCACCGCCATGAACGCTCTCCGCCGGGCCTGGGAGACTGAGCATGGCGCCGGTTCGGTCGTCGGTCTCGCGCCATCGGCCGTAGCCGCCCACGTACTTGCCGACGAACTGGGGATCGCGACCGAGAACACCGCGAAGTGGTGGCAGAACCACCTCCTCCACGGCACCACGTTCGAGGCAGGTCAGCTCGTCATCATTAACGAGGCTTCACTGGCGGGCACCCTCTCGCTCGACCGCATCACGCACCTTGCTCAGAGGGCTGGAGCGAAGGTGCCACTGGTCGGCGACCACGCCCAGCTGCAATCCGTGGACGCCGGCGGCGCGTTCGCGATGATCGCCCGAGACCGGCACGACACCCCCGAGCTGGTCGACGTCCACCGCTTCACCCACAGATGGGAGAAGAGCGCCTCACTCGGCCTCCGCCACGGACGCACCCATGCCATCGACGCCTACCTCGCGCATCGGCGCATCCACGATGGCGACGCGGAGACCATGACGGATGCCGCCTACAGCGCCTGGCGCACCGACCGCGATGCGGGCCTGGTGTCGGTGCTGATCGCTGAGACCCGCGAGGAGGTGACCGCCCTCAACCGTCGAGCCCGGGCCGACTTGATCCTCAATGGCTCCCTGAACCCCGACAGCGAGGTCGAGCTGCACGACGGAACAGGCGCCGGTGTCGGAGACACGATCATCACCCGAAAGAACGACCGGAAGCTCCACACCATCACGGGGCGGGACTGGGTGCGCAACGGCGACGTCTGGATCATCGCAGCCGTCGGTGACGACGGGACCATCACCATCGCGCGCGACCGCGGGGTCGGCACCGGTGTCCGCGACGACGGAACCATCACGACCCGCAGACGAGGACGTAGGTTCGGCGGGAGCATCCTGCTCCCAGCGGCGTACGTGGCCGAGCACGTCGATCTCGGCTACGCAGTCACCGCCTGCCGCGCCCAAGGCGTCACGACCGACACGGCGCACGTGTTGGTCGAGCCGACCTCAACCAGGGAGAACTTCTACGTCGCGATGACCCGAGGACGGCACTCGAACCACGCCTATGTCACCCTGGACCGCGCCAACGACCATGCACAGCGTCACCCCGGCGACGATCCCGACGCCACCGCGCGAAGCGTGCTCTACGGCGTTCTGCAACACAGCGGAGCCGAGCTATCGGCGCACGAGACCATCGCCGCCGAGCAGGAACAGTGGGGCTCGATCGCCCAGCTCGCAGCCGAGTACGAAACCATCGCCGCCGCAGCCCAACACGACCGCTGGGCCACCCTCGTCCGTGGTTCTGGACTCACCGACGAGCAAGCAGACAGCGCCATCGCTTCCGAGGCGTTCGGTCCGCTCGCCGCCGAACTCCGCCGCGCCGAAGCCAACCACCACGATCTCGACGCGCTTCTGCCGCGTCTCGTCGCAGCCCGCGGGTTCGGTGACGCCGACGACATCGCTGCCGTCCTCCACTACCGCTTCGAGCGAGCAACCGCCCGCCCCGCTGGATCAGGGCGGACCCACAAGCCACCGCGCCTCATCGTAGGCATCGTTCCGCAGGCGCGCGGAGTCACGGACGCCGAAATGCGAGAGGCGCTCAACGAACGAGAGGCCCTGATCGAGGCCCGCGCCGACGCCGTGCTCGACACCGCACTGACTGAGGCAGCGCCCTGGACCAAGGCGCTCGGCGCGCCGCCCCGAGACCGTCAGCAGGTCACGAGGTGGCGAAAGGCCGCGCGAGTGGTCGCCGCCTATCGAGACCGTTACCAAGTCAGCGACGACACACCCCTCGGTGTTCCGCCCGAGTCGGCCGCGCAGAAGATCGACGCCGCGCGGGCAAGGGCTGCTCTCGACAAGGCGCTCCATGTCTCCGCCGATGCGAACCGTCCAGCAGAGGTAGGTAGCCGCCGCCCCACACCCTCGGATACTCACACGCGGAGTCAGTCTCAGGCAGGGCGCAGCATCTGATCCTTCCAGATGCCGCTGGCGCGGCGTAATGTTGGAGGCGAGGTGGATTTCTCCTTACCTTTGGGCCGTTCGCGGCAGACCTCCGGGTCACTCTTCACGCACCGTCTCGACGACGTGCTCGCGTGTTGAGAGGAGCCCATCATGATTCGCCTACTGTGGACAGCCAGCGCAGAGGTTCGCTACTACCTGCGCCGATACATGCCGAGCAACATTGTGCTCGACCTGATCCGCACCAGGAAGGGACTGAAGTGGGGCTTGCCTGCCATGCTCCTGGCCGTTCCCTACTTGGTCGTCGCCTCCTGGTGCACCGTTCTCATCGAGAACGGTGGCCCTGGATAGCTGCATCTCGTCGTTCTGATCTGCATTTGGAACGCTTTCAAGATGGTGGCCATCGGCCCGGTGAGCGTCGCGATGCTTGTGAAGGCTCACGCTCATGAGCGGCGAACCCTCGCGCGGGTCGGCCACAAAATCGGGCATCCGCACAGACGCGATCAGCTACGAGCGCCCGCTACGTAGATGCGTAGACGTCGAAGGTGCCTTTGGTGACGCTCTGCACATACGACGCCGCGCCAGCGATCAGCCTAAGTTGTTCATCCGAGGATGCCTTGATGCTGAGGCCTGGTTGGGCGATGACAGTCGAGACCCGGGGGAATAGTTGGGGCGCTTGCTGCCGGATTCGGAAGAGGGCTTCTCGGTCGCCGATTTCGAATGGACTGAAACCGGTCCTCCTTGTGTAGGCCTTCGCGCGGCGGTCGAGGTGTTCCAGCAGCGGAAGAGCACCGTTGTCGCGCCATCGTGCTCCTCGCATCGCCTGACCACAGACCTCGTACAGGTCATTGAGGCGTGAGCCGGCAGTGGGCTTCGACGAGTACTTGCAGTGCACTAGCGTGATGTGGAGATCGCCCTTGTCGACACGGATGCCCACGAGGTCAGCAGCTTCTCCAGAGCGGTCGTCATCGATGAGGACGTCGAATGTCCGGCTCTCCGACAGGTATCGGGATATGTAAGCCTGAATGGAGTTCGTCTTGCGCTCGATACCTTGCGATTCCACCGTAATGTCAACGCCATTGCCCATCCAGTCGAGTGCTCGGAGCTGTTCACGCGGGTACGGAGCCAACTCGGTTCGCGGCGCCAGAAGCCGATCGTCCCCCGTGACCATGCGATCTCCGGACAGGAAGAGTGTCGGCTTGTGATTGTTGAGCCAGGCGGAGAAGGGAGTCTTCGCGTCTCGCCAGCCGACGACCTCGGCGTCGTCGCCCACTGCGCTGTAGTGCAGGCCATGGGAGCCAAACTGTCCCTCATAGGCCAGCTCCCACGTGGGAGTCATGATCGAGAAGCGGAGCGGGCCGCTGGTGCCATAGTCGTCGATCCTGAACTCAGCGTCGGTGAGCAGAACACTTGAGTCCTTGTAGCTGAGTCTGGAGGATGTGCCATTTCCCAGGTAGAGGTCCCAGGGCCACTCCATCGCGAGGATCGGGAACGTGGGTCGCTCCTTCACGTCGATCGGGATGATCATGGAGCGGAAGAGCGAATGAATGTCGACGCTGCTGTCGCGCAGCTTCGCGCCTTGCTGCTGACACCAGGTTCGCCACTCGGCGAGGTTGGGCGCGGTGCGCATGGACCAGAACCTTCCCGAGAGCGACGCGGCGATGGTCACGCGGTCACCTTCTTCGAAGGCTTTGGCGGCGACGTGGGTGTTGGCCTTGTGAGTGCGTTCGGCCTCGGTCAGGGCAGTTTCCACGTCACCGCCGACGTGCATCGAGAATCGCTTGTCACGATCGCGAGCATCGAGAAGACCGATGTTGGTGGGAATGAGTCGGTCGAGCTTCGAGAAGACCTTGAAGGTGTCGTAACCGTTGACCGGTCTCGGCTCATGCCCAAGCACAGCCTCGACGAGGTCGTTGAGGCTGTGCTTCGTGTCAGAACAATGGACGTAGAGGAGGCTCTGGACTCGATCGCGGTACATGGCGACAAGTGTGTAGTCGGTCGCGCGAAGCGACGGTATGTCCCCCCAGCGCAGGTCTGCAATGGTCTCAATCACGAACCATGCAATGGTGTTCTCGGTGTTGACGCTGATGAGGTCGTCCAACACTGAGTCCCCGTAGATATCACGCGCTGCGAGCGGGTTCCAGTCGATCGTGGATGTCGCGAATGCTTTGGCGCTCATCTTGGGCTCCAGGAGGCCAACGGGCACATCCGGAGGGTTGTCGACGAATGACGCCTCGAACTCGCTGACTTCGTTTGCGCGCTCAGTGGCACGCTCGGTGATGTCGCTCAGCACCTTGTCCCAGTCCGGGTCCTCGCGGAGAAGGAACCGCATGGGCGAGAGTGCTTGGCGCGGGTCTTGACGCACGAAGACGCTCGCTCGACCGATCGGGAGTGGAGAGGACGTTCTGGCGAGACGGCCGATGAGCTGCACCATTGGGCTCAATGATCGGTGTGCATCGTGGAAGGCGCCTACCTTCAGGGTCGGTAGGTCGAATCCTTCGCCAAGCATGTCGACGCAGACAATCACACGGCTGGTTCGGTCTCGCATCGCCTTCAGCGTCTCTGCTCTGCGGCGTGCCGACATCGAGTCGTAGATGACCTTCGGCGTGAACTCGGGAGCGAGACGCGAGTAGAGCGCGTGGACTTCATCGGCCCTTGTCTTCGTTCCCACACGGGCCAGCAGTAGGTGCTCGTGACCGGCGGCCAGGTCCTCACGAAGCCGCGTCACTGCAGCCTCGGCCAATGCCTCATCGTCATCGTCCAGATCGAGCACCGCGGTGAAGTCGATGGTGCTGAAGTACCCCTCCGCCTGAGCTTCACGTAGGGGGAAGCGGAAGATGACACGACCTGGCAATGTCAATCCGTCGCGACGGAACGGTGTCGCCGTGAACAGAAGCGTGGGCCGCTCAGCGAACACGCGGATGATCTCTGTCCATGTTCGAGCAGGTGCATGGTGTGCCTCGTCCACAAGCAGGTGGGTGAATCCTTTGAAGAAGGCTTCTCGCACTTCAGGCTCGTTGGCGTGGATTGCGTTGGGGGTCGCGACGACGACGTTCGTCGTTTCGACGAAGGCTCTCGCTTCCCCTTCGTCGGCGAACCGACCTTCTAGCCGCCCGACTCTGGGGCGCAGTGCGCAGCGGTCGACAATGCCTTCGCTTTGGAGGATGCCCAGGGTCTCGAACTTGGCAGCTATCTGATCACGAAGCGCACTTGAGGGAACGACGACGAGTACGCGCTCTGGCCGTTGCGCAACGAGCCACGCCAGCATCGTCTCTGTCTTGCCGGTGCCCGTAGGCATGACCACGATCCCCGGCTCGGACAGGCCGGACGACTGATAGCCGACGATAGAGTGAAGCGCGGCGATCTGCGGGCGCCTCAGACTGTGTGGTAGGTCATGCGCGGTGAATCAAATGGCACCTTCGAAGGACTGGATGACCTCGCTCGCCTGGATCGCTTCTCGGCTACCTGCCCACCTGATCTGGGCATTCTTTGAGCGGCGGATCGGGAGCCTCGCCGCAAGCGGGCCGTCAGCTGGGAGATTAGCGGCTCGCGTTACGGTCCATTGCCCGAAAGGTGTGTTCACCACGTCGACGCCCGCTTCGGTCTCAAGCACCTCGACGTCGTCGTACGCCGGGACCAACAGCTGACGGACTACGTTCTTGCCCGCGACATGCGTCGTTGCCCATACGTCCTCGGTCCGGTACCCCACGTCGAGTCTCTTTCATCTTCGCTTAGGCAAGGATTGCCACCGTCAACAAGCCTGCCGAGATCACCCCTTGGACGAACTCGGATCGTTCCCGGGTACGATCGTGTCTTGCGCGCGGATCGTCCCTTTGAGCGAGCGGATCTGCACTTCGCCACCACCGTCGTTGCCGAGGATCGCGCGGGCCCGCTGAATGCCTCGGCCTGTGTCGGCGTGATGGCGCTGGCGCGATCAGCTCCTGGCTTCCGAACCTCCCAGTCGCCGTCGCTTCGGCGCTGGACTACTCGCTTGTTGGGTTCTGTCATGGTCCATTCCTTTCTCGGATGGGACTGCGTTCCGCTACTTCCTGGTGTCTGGATGGTCTTTCACCAGCGTCAGTTTGGGCTGAGGATCGTCGATGTCAGCTAGCCGTCGTATATGGCGCGTGGTCATCTGGAGGTCCTCCGCGACCTGAGTCAGAGGAACGCCCGCCTCGTCGAGCAGTTCGAGCGCGGACTTCAAGAGTTCTGGCCGCTCCCCGGGGTAGTCGTGAACCGGCATCGGGCGCCGCGCGATCCCATTCAGCGTGATGTACGCGCGCCGGGCTGTGGACTCTGAGATGAGTTCTAGTTCGCGCGACCGAAAGATCAGCGAGTTGATGGATACTCCCCACAACTGGCTCAGCTCTTCGTACCGGTTGAAGTTGATGCGTCGGGGCAACTGATCACGGATCACGTCACGGGGGGTGAGGAACTCCGCCGCGAACATGTCCGCCTGCCGCTCCAGTTGGCTGTCTGTTCCCTGCCGACCATGATGGAGGACGATGTGCCCCAGCTCGTGAGCTGCGGAGAAGCGATGCCGCAGCACGTCATTGGCCTTGTCTGGTGTCAGCACGATCATGGGCCGCGGTAGGGCGATGGTTGAGAAGGCGTCAATGCGGCTCTTCTCGTCGAGTGCGCTGTCCTCTCTCATGGAGAAGAAGACGGTCAGGATGCCGTGCTGTTCGAGCTGGTATATGAGGTGCTGAATCGGTGCGGCTCCGAGCATCCAGTGTTGGCGCATGGCCCGCGCTGCGGATGCAGGGTCCGGCACATCTAGCGAATCGGCATGTGCCCAGGCAGGGAGGTCCAATTTGGGGAACTCCACACTTTCTTCTAGGTAGCAGCTGAGTTCCCAGGCTTGCTCGACATACGCGGTCGCTTGCTGCTGTTGCGTAACTGTCGTTGATCGGAGACGACGGAACGATGCCTCGGCGATGTCCACCTGGACTCGGGGACGCCCGAGCGCAAAGAAGCCCGGTGGGACTCCCAGAGCCGCGGCTAGCGCTGCGACCGTCTCCGCACGAGGACGCACTTCTCCACGCTCATACTGCCCAATCGCAGCCGCGGATACGCCAACCTTCCGATGAAGATCGGTCTTCGACATCTTGCTGATCCGGCGCGCCTGGGAGAGCCGTGCGGGGTCAAACAGCCTGGCGATCCCCGCAGGGCCCACGTTCCCGTCGCGTGTGGTTTGCATGGTCAGCTGCCTTCCTGCTCGGACCGCTGCTTGCGCAGTTTCACCGAGGTGCGCGGGCGATCACCGCTGTTGAAGCCAGCGACCGGCCTCAACGCGTTGCGCGGAGCCTCGACCGAGGAAGGCGTGCGTTCGTAGGTGAGCCGCTCGGGGTCCGTGAACTCCAAGTACCGACCATTCAGCCTCGCGGGGGCGAAGTAGATAGTTCCAACGCCTTGCGGCGTGCTGCTGTAGTACGGAACGAAGAGCGTCGTGCGCGGAACAGCCATTTCTACGTGGCTGAGCGCATCCTCAAGCGACGCGGACTGATCTCCGTCGAGGACCTCGTTGATGTCAAAGAGCCCGGGGTCCGAGTACTTGACGTTGCTCGTCTTCGAGAGAAGCTCACGGCGTGAGTCGGGCAAGTAACTAAGCCGAACCCGTCGGAAGTTACGGGGCATCTGCTTGCCAACGCGCTGCGCGAAGATCAGCGTGTTGCCGACGAAGGTCAGCACCCGGCGGGTGCTGGCAACCTTCGTTTCACGGTAGGTAGGCAAGTCTGACAGGAGTGCGCGAAGCTCCTTCTGCGCTCCTCGGGCCATGCCCGCTCCATAGACGTCCTGATCCCCGTCGGGATCGTCATACGCCGCTTGGGCACGGGCCGAGCGCTCCTGACTCTGTTGGATGGCGGCCGGGATTCGCGCCCGAAGTGCTGCAAGCTCCGTCGACTGAAACTCGCTGCGCCAGTCGTCGCTGTCGTGCTGATGAGCCACTGCACTCCTCCTTCGTCGTCACGAAGACCATAGCACGTAACTTCACTTCTAGTCGTGATTCCGTCATTCTATGAACCATACGTGGCGCTCCGTCGTTCAGTCTTCGCCAGGTTCGACACACACAGACCGCCAGATTGGGCCATCTCGGGCCCATTGTCCAGGCCAAATCGCGGCAGCTGTCCGAACGTTGCTCACGAACGTTGGCTGGTGTTGTCCATGATGAGCCCAGCCTCGACCAGCGCCGCTCGCACGGCCTTGCGGTCTACGCCCATCCGGCGACCGATCGCCCGCATCGAGACACCTGCTCGCGCCAGCCGCACGGCCTCCGCCTTCTCGTCGAAGCCCAGCCCCGGTCGACGACTCGGCACGTTCCGGCGGCGGAGGTGGGAGAACACCGTGGCACGATGGATTCCGTACCGCTCGGCGAGCTGCTTGACGCCCATCCCGGCCAGGTAGTCGCCGACGAGAAAGTCCACCTCAGCAGCGGTCAGAAAAGTTTGAGCCGTCTCGACAGTCCTCACGACTGGCCCCCGATCGTCCCTCGGAGCGCTAATCTGGGGACGCCGGGAGACCTCGTAGACCCCACGATTCATGCGGTTAACTAGGGTCTTTGTCTTCGGGGAGGAGTTGCCGAACGTGCTACCCAGGCACCCCGTGGTGAGTTGTGGGTCGTGCCCTTCGGGGTACGGCCCACAGTCATTTCTGTCCACGTTCAGCGGGGCGACGTGGTCCACCCGATGGTGCCCCCGGTGAGCCGTACCCGAGGTCCAGACGGCGCACTGCCTCCGCTGTGCATTGCCTGTGGACGCGAAAGCGCACCTTCAGGGCCGCCGTCCACCCGAATGAGATACTGGCGCTGCAGCCACCGGCGCAGCCGCCGGCAGCTGAGGCCGGCCCTGACCCGGCCGCGTGACGGCCCGACTCCCGTACGACCCCCGACGACGACAGGCGACGACGACGCTATGGCCCCATCCCCCAACGAAGACCACGGCTCCCGGGCCGGCCGGCTCCGCTCCCGCCGGCCGACGGCCACCGTCCGGCTGAAGGCCGCCACCCTGGCCGGTCGGGTGGCAGCGACCGCATCGAAGATCGCCGGCCGCGGCAGCGGGGCGTCCATTCGCGGCAAGGTGATGATGCAGCTCGACCCGCAGGCGCTGGCCAAGCTGCTGGTGGGCAAGCGGGTGGCGATGGTGTCCGGGACCAACGGCAAGACCACCACCACGCACTTCCTGGCCGCCGCCGTCCGTGCCTCGCTCGGCCGGGACACCTATCGCCTGGTGCACAACGCCGACGGCGCCAACCTGCACCATGGCATCGCCTCGGCACTCTCTGAGCGGCCGCGGGCCGACATCGCGATCCTCGAGACCGACGAACGGGTGGTCGCCGACATGGTCCGGCTGGGCCGACCGGAGGTGCTGGTGCTGCTGAACTTCAGCCGTGACCAGCTGGACCGGCACCACGAGATCAAGGGCCTCGGCCGGAGCTGGCGCAACGCGCTCGACGCGGTTGGCCTGGACGGACCGGTGGTCGTCGCCAACGCGGACGAGCCGCTGATCGTGTGGGCCGCCCAGACGGCCCGCAAGGTGATCTGGGTCGACACGGCCACAACCTGGATCCAGGATGCCTCCCTGTGCCCGAACTGCGGGGCCAACCTGGTGCGTGACCAACCTGACCCTGAGGCGGGCACCGGCGGCGACTGGCACTGCACCGGCTGTGAGCTGGCGCAGCCGAAGGCGGACTATGCGGTGGTCGACGGCAGCATCGTCGACCCCGAGGGCCACCGCTGGGACCCGCAGCTCAACGTGCCCGGCTCGTTCAACGTCTCCAACGCGGCCTGTGCGTTGGCAGCGGCCCAGCTGATGGGCATCGACGCCGACACCGCCCTGGTCGGCATGCGTACGGTCACCTCGCCGGCCGGCCGGTTCGCCACCGCCCGGTACGGCGAGACCACCGCCCGGCTGCTGCTGGCCAAGAACCCGGCCGGCTGGGCCGAGGCTCTGCCTCTGGCGCAGACCGACACCGTGATCCTGGCGATCGACTCGGCGGCCGCCGACGGCCGCGACGTGTCCTGGCTGTGGGACGTGGACTTCGAGCAGCTCGCCGGCCGTACCGTGGTGGCGACCGGTCCGCGCGCCCAGGACCTGGCGGTACGGCTGACGTACGCCGGAGTCGAGCACCGCTGCGTACCGGACCTGACCGCCGCACTGGCCGGCCACCTCGCCCCGGTCGACGTGATCGCCACCTACACCCCGTTCCAGAAGCTCCGCAAGATGGGAGGCGTCTAGGCCATGGCCGAACGCGTCGAGATCGTCCTCGTCTATCAGTCCCTGCTCGGCATCTACGGCGACCGCGGCAACGCCACCGTGCTGGCGAAGCGGCTGGCCTGGCACGGCTACGACCCGGTGCTGACCGTGGTCGAGCCGGGCGACCCGCTGCCGGACACCGGCTCGGTCTATCTGCTCGGCGGCGGCGAGGACTCGGCCCAGATCTCGGCCGTCCGGGCGCTGCAGGCCGACGGCGGGCTGCACCGTGCTGTCGACCGCGGTGCGGTGGTGTTCGCGGTCTGCGCCGGCTATCAGATCGTCGGCCGCTCGTTCACCGTCGGTGACAACGAGGAGGCCATCGAGGGCCTGGGTTTGCTGGACGTCACCACCACCCGGGGTCCGGTCCGTGCGGTCGGTGAGATCCTGACCCGCTGGGAGGGACATGACGGCGACGAGCAGTGGATCACCGGGTTCGAGAACCATGGCGGCTACACCCGGCTCGGCCCGTCGGCCCGGCCGCTCGCCCGGGTCGAGATCGGCGTCGGCAACTGCAATGACGGCACCGAGGGGGCCGTCGCCGGCACCGTCATCGGGACCTACCCGCACGGACCCGTGCTGGCCCGCAACCCGGCCCTGGCCGACCATGTGCTCGGGCTCGCCCTGGACACCACCCTTCCGCCACTCCCCCGGCCCGAGCTGGATGAGCTGCGCCGACAGCGGCTGGTCGCGGTCCGCCGCTCCGCCCGCTGACCCCGCGTTGGGCCGGGGGCGTGCGGGTGTCGGTTTCCCAAGTCGGCTTGGGAATCAGTCACTCAGCCAGGGAGATTCCCCTGGCTCAGTGACTGTTTTCTTGGCTTCGTGGCCCACCCGATAGCCTGCACACCATGCAGACACGCACACTTGGACCGTTCACCGTTTCCGCCATCGGGCTGGGCGCCATGCCGCTCTCCATGGGCAACAACGCCAGGCCGGACGAGGCCCAGGCCCTCGCCACCGTGCACGCCGCGCTCGACGCCGGCGTCACCTACATCGACACCGCCGACATCTATGCCCCGAGCTGGGACACGATGGGCCACAACGAGCAGATCGTGGGCAAGGCCCTGAAGACGTACGGCGGCAGCACCGACGGCGTCATCGTCGGGACCAAGGGTGGAATCACCCGCGCCGAGGGCGAGCAGTGGGGCCGGGACGGGTCGCCGGAGTATCTGCGGAAGGCCGTCGAGGCCTCGCTGCGGGCGCTCGACGTCGACGTCATCGACCTCTACCAGTGGCACCGGCCGGACCGCTGGCGGGTGTACGGCGAGGTGGTCGAGACCTTCAAGCAGCTCCAGGACGAGGGCAAGATCAAGGCTGTCGGCATCTCCAACGCCAACGTGGAGGAGATCGAGGTCGCCCTCGAGGTGCTCGGCGAGGGCGGTCTGGCCAGCGTCCAGAACGAGTTCTCGCCCAGGTTCCGCTCCTCGCAGGACGAACTGGAGCTGTGCGGCAAGCACGGCGTCGCGTTCCTGCCCTGGAGCCCACTGGGCGGCACCGGCAGCGCGGCCAAGGAGATCGGCGACCGGTACGCCGCGTTCGCCGAGATCGGCCGGGATCACGGCGTCAGCCCGCAGCAGGTGGTCCTCGCCTGGGAGCTCAGCCTCGGTGATCATGTGATCCCCATCCCTGGGGCCAGCCGGCCGGAGTCGATCATCGACTCCGCCCTCGCCACCCAGCTCGTGCTCAGCGGTGAGGAGCTGGACCGGTGCTCGGCCACCGGCGGACCTCGGTGAGCGATGCCAGCTGATCATGGTGATGTGATCATCATCGGCGGCGGCCACAACGGGTTGGTCGCCGCCAGCTACCTGGCCCGGGCCGGTCGCTCGGTCACGGTGCTGGAGGCCCGCGACACCCTCGGCGGCGCTGTCGCCAGCGCCCAGGTGTTCGACGGCGTCGATGCCCGGCTGTCGCGGTTCTCCTACCTCGTCTCGGTTCTGCCGCAGTCGATCATCGACGACCTCGGCCTGGACCTCGAGCTGAGGTCGCGACCGGTCGCCTCCTACACGCCGGTCGGCGAGGGCGGCGTGCTGGTCGAACGCGAGGAGGGTGCAGCGACACGAGAGTCGTTCACAGCAGCCACGGGTGACGACGCCGACTACGAAGCCTGGCGTCAGCTCGAGCAGGCCATCAAAGAGTTCGCGGCCGTGGTGGCGCCGACCCTGACCTCGCCCCTCCCCCGCGCTTCCGAGCTGCGCCGACGCGTCGATCCGCAGCTGTGGCGCAGCCTGGTCGAGCGGCCGATCGGCGAGCTGCTGGAGTCGACGCTCACCGACGACACCCTCCGCGGGATCCTGCTGACAGATGCCCTGATCGGCATCTTCACCCGTGCCCACGACGCGTCCCTGCGACAGAACCGTTGCTTCCTCTATCACGTGATCGGCAACGGTACCGGTGAGTGGAAGGTGCCGGTGGGTGGCATGGGTGCGGTAGCCGCTGCGCTGCACCGAGCCGCCGTCGCAGCCGGTACGACCCTCCGTACCAAGGCAGCGGTGACCGCACTGACACCCGACCCGGCCGGCGGCGGCACCGTCCGGATCGCCGACGGTTCGGAGCTGCACGCGCGGCACGTTCTGGTCAACTGCGCCCCCGCGGTGCTGGCGCGACTGCTCGGCAGCAACGACGACGAGGAGCCGGAGGGAAGTCAGACCAAGATCAACATCGTGGTCCGAAGGCTGCCCCGGTTCCGTTCCGGCATCGACCCGCGGATCGGCTTCGCCGGCACCCTGCACCTCGGCCAGGGGTATGGACGGCTGGAGGCGGCGTACGCCGAGGCCGAGGCCGGACAGATCCCGGACCCGGTCCCCTGCGAGGTCTACTGCCACAGCCTGACCGACCCCTCGATCCTCAGCCCGGAGCTGCAGCGAGCCGGCTATCACACCCTCACGCTGTTCGGGCTGCACACGCCCGCCCGGCTGTTCCGCAGCGACCCCGACGGCGCTCGCGAAGAGGTCAGGACCAAGGCCCTGGGCAGCCTGCAGCAGGTGCTGGCCGAGCCGCTCGACGACTGCCTGGCCGTGGACGCCCAGGGTCAGCCCTGCGTCGAGGTGATGACACCACTCGACATCGAGGCGGCGGTGGGGATGCCCGGCGGCCACATCTTCCACGGCGACCTGGCCTGGCCGTGGCTGGCTGATGGCGCTCCGGCCGATACCCCGGGCAAACGTTGGGGGGTGGCCATCGGTCATCCGGGGATCCTGCTCTGCGGGTCCGGTGCCACTCGGGGCGGGGCCGTCAGCGGTCTGGGCGGGCACAACGCCGCGATGGCGGTGCTCGACGCGGACTGACGCGACGTCTTGGTGGTCGATTTCGGGTTTCGCGGGGCCTTTGCTAATGTTTCCTCTCGCGCGCCGCTAGCTCAATTGGCAGAGCAGCTGACTCTTAATCAGCGGGTTGGGGGTTCGATTCCCTCGCGGCGCACCACCGTTCGACCCGGCCAGTGGCCAGTCCGATCTGCCTGGGTGCGCCCTTGACATCGATCTTGCCTCAGGGTGTCGCCCAGCCAGTGCCGCCGAAACCCATGGTGCCAAGGATCATGCTCGGAACGCGGAGGCCGCAGACAACCCAGACGACGCCGTCTCGGCCGGCCTGTCATGATCGGCTCCATGACAACGGACAGTAAGACCACCACCGGCGGCGACGCGGCCGCAGCGCGCGGCCTCTTCAACGGCGCGGATCTGACGGGCTGGAGCGGCGCCCCCGCTCTCTGGTCGGTCGAGGACGGAGCCATCGTCGCTCGCAACGACGGTGTCGTCCCGACCAGCACCTACCTGTTCAGCGACGAGACGTTCACCGACTTTCGGCTCACCCTGCGGGTACGGCAGACCGTGGGCCCCGGTTATTCGACCATGCACTCCGCGGTGGCGGCCTGCGGTGAGCGGTTCACCGACGCCGGCGACCCGTACGGCTTCCGCGGTCCGCTGCTGATGTTCTGCCAGGACTGGGGCATCTTCGACGCCTACGGTCGGTCGCGGGTCGTACCGGCCGGCTACCCGACCTTCTGGAACCACGACGCCGAGCACATCGGCGACTGGAACGCGATCGAGATCCTCGTGCTCGGCGACCGGATCCGGATGGCCGCCAACGGCACCGAGATCTTCGATTTCACCGACGAACCCGGACGGCTGCACCCGAGCCCGATCGGCCTTCAGCTGCACGCGAACCAGGAACCGCAGGAGTTCCGCTTCACCGACCTCCGCGTCACCACCGGCGACCTGGCCGAACGGCTACTCACCTTGTCCTCGGAGTAGATGGGTCCGCGGAGCAGACCGCGGCAGAGCGAGTAGGTTCGTGCCATGAAGGCTGTGGTGCTGACCCGGACCGGCGGCCCTGAGGTGTTGGAAGTCCGCGAGTGGCCGACCCCGGCCGTGGGAGCCGGGGAGGTCCGGATCGCGGTCCGCGCCGCGGGACTCAACTTCGCCGACACCATGGCCCGCGTCGGCCTCTACCCGGCGACACCGGACAAGCCCTGCGTCCTGGGCTACGAGGTGGCCGGAGTGGTGGAGGCGCTCGGCGCCGATGTCACCGGGTTCTCGGTCGGCCAGCGGGTGATGGCGGGGACACGGTTCGGGGGGCAGGCCGAACTCGCCACGGCCCGGGCCAGGGACGTCTTCCCGATGCCGGACGCCCTCAGCTTCGAGCAGGGCGCCGCCTTCTGTGTGAACTACGGGACCGCCTATGCCGCGCTGATCATCATGGGCGGCTTACGCGAGGACACGCGCGTGCTGATCCATGCGGCTGCCGGCGGAGTGGGCATCGCCGCCACGCAGATCGCCCGCAACGTGGGCGCGGAGATCTTCGGTACCGCCTCCGCCGCCAAGCACGCCGCCCTCAGGGCCAACGGCGTACACCATCCCATCGACTATCACACCCAGGACTTCCAGGCCGAGGTGCGACGGCTGACCAGCGGTGAAGGTGTCGACGTGGTGATGGACGCCATGGGACCCACCTCGTTCCGCAAGGACTACCGGATCCTGCGACCCGGTGGGCGGTTGATCATGTTCGGGCTGTCTGAGGCACTGAACGAGGACGGGCGCAGCCTTCGAGCCGCGATTCGGGGCATGCTGCGGATTCCCACGTCCACCATGCCCTGGTGGAACGCAGGCCGGCTGCTGAACCAGAACCGAGGCGTGTTCGGGCTCAACCTGCTGAGCTGGTGGCGTCGTGAAGGCGGCATGGACCGGATCACCTCACCGCTGCTCGCGGATCTGGCCAGCGGGCGGCTGAGCCCAGTGATCGCGAAGTCCTTCCCCTTCGCGCGGGCCGCCGACGCCCACCGCTACCTCGCCGAACGGCGCAACATCGGCAAGGTGGTCCTCACCCCCGTCTAGGGCCTGCTACCTCTGGGTCGTCCGTGGCCGGGCCAGGGTGAGGGCGAAGTCACCGTCGGGGTCGGTCCACCATCCCTGCGTGACGAAACCGGCGGCCTCCAGCTCCTCGCTGAGGGGTTCCTTCCGGAACTTGGCGGAGATCTCGGTCCGCAGCTCCTCGCCGGTCTCGAATCGCACCTCCAGGTCCAGCGCCGCAACGTCCACCACCATCGGCACCCGGGCCCGCAGCCACATCTCCATCTGCTCCTCCTCGGCGTTCCACCGGGCGACGTGGTCGAACGCGGCAGGGTCGAAGTCGGCCGCGAGCTCCCTGTTGATCACCCGCAGCACATTGCGGTTGAACTCTGCGGTCACCCCCGCGGAGTCGTCGTAGGCCGCCACCAACCGGGCGGTGTCCTTCACCAGGTCGGTGCCCAGCAGCAGCGTGTCCTCCGGACCGAGACCGCGCCGGATCATCGCCAGGAACGCATGCCGGGCCCGCGGCTCGAGATTGCCGATGGTGCTGCCGAGGAACGCGACCATGCGGCGGCCTCCGGTCGGGAGCCTGTCGAGGTGCTCCTCGAAGTCGGCGACCACGCCGTGCAGCTCGAGATCCGGATAGTCCCCGGCCAGCGAGGTCATCGCGCCCTGCAGCGCGCTGTCGCTGACGTCGACCGGGACATACCTGTGCAGATGCCCGGCCCGGGCCAGGGCGTCGAGCAGCAGCCTGGTCTTCTCCGAGGACCCCGAACCCAGCTCGACCAGGGTGTCCGCACCGGACAGCCGGGCGATCTCGTCACCGTAGGCCTCGAGAATGGCGCGTTCGGTCCGTGTCGGGTAGTACTCGGGCAACCGGGTGATGTCTTCGAACAGCTCGCTCCCCCGGGCGTCGTAGAAGTACTTCGGCGGCAGCCCTTTCGGCCGGCTGGTGAGACCTCGGCGGACGTCGACTCTGATCGCCGCCTGCAGGTCGGCTGGCGCGAGGAAGACGTCGATGCGCAGGGTGGCAGTGCTGTCGGCCACAGGGCCTCCATTCGTTTGGGAAGGACAGGTTCAGGTGTTCAGGGCAAGGACTTCGATGCCGGCCGGGTCGGCCTGCACTTGCGACTCGGCCGGGAGCTCCCGCCACCCCGGGGAATCATCGATCGGCTCCGACGCCAGCAGCACACCACCGGCACTCTGGTGGCAGAACAGCGGGTCCCCATAGCAGGTGGCCGCCACCCGCTCGCCGTCGGTGGCCAGGAAGGAGAGCCGGCCACCGCCAGCCCCCAGCGCCGCCTGCAGAGACTCGGCAAGTCCCTCCGCCAGCGATGCCCCGGCCGACCAGGCGGAGACGGCGACGCCGAACAGCAGGGCGGAGTCCACCGGGGCCGCCGCCTCTGGGATGTCCAGCGTCCGATCGAGCAACGCCTTGCGTGCACGGGGCCAGTCGGCCAGAGCCCCGGTGTGGCTGAACAGCCAGCGACCGTGGGTGAAGGGCGCGGCCGACGACTCGTCGGAGGAGGCGAAACCGGGGGTGGCGTCACGGACCGCGCCCAGCACGCAGCGCGAGGCGATGGTGGGTGCCAGCGAGGCGAAGGACGAGTCGCCCCAGATCGGCTGCGCCCGTCGGTACCGCACTGGCTCCGGTCGCGTCCCCGGATACCAGCCGACGCCGAAACCGTCCGCGTTGACCACACCGTGCTGCTGGTGCCGGGGTGCGTAGGACTGCCGCAGCAGGGAGAAGGCCGGCTCGAGGATCAGTGACGCGAGCGTCACCGGCTCGCCGACCCAAGCCAGGTGACGGCACATCAGGCGTCCCTGGCGGTACGGAAGCCGGCGAAGATCTGGCGGCGGATCGGGTAGTCCCAGTTGCGGAACGTGTTTCGGCAGGCCAGCGGGTCGGTGGCCCAGGAGCCTCCGCGAAGCACCTTGTAGTCGGAACCGAAGAAGACCTCGGAATACTCCGGATAGGGAAACATGCAGAAGCCGGGATGACTGGTGAAGTCGCTGGCCGTCCACTCCCACACGTCGCCGAGCAGCTGCAGTGCGCCCACCGCCGAGGCGCCGGCGGGGAACGATCCGACCGGGCTGGGGCGGAAGCGCGCCTGCCCGAGATTCGCGTACTCGGCGGACGGCGGCTGGTCGCCCCAGGGGAACCGGCGCTTGGTGCCGGTGGCGGGATCCCAGGAGGCGGCTTTCTCCCATTCCGCCTCGCTCGGCAGCCGCCGTCCGGCCCAGCGGGCGTACGCCTCGGCCTCGAACCAGCAGACGTGCTGCACGGGCTCGTCGTCCGGCAGTGGCTCCACCACGCCGAACCTCCGCCGCTGCCACGACTCCCCCTCCTGGAACCAGAACGCCGGAGCCCGTTTGCCGGAGCGGCAGCGCCACTCCCAACCGCCCGTGCTCCACCAGCGGGCGTCGTCATAGCCACCGTCCTCGACGAAGCTCCGGTAGGCGCCGACCGAGACCGGTGTGGTGTCGATCCAGTACGGCGGCAGGAAAACGGCGCGGGACGGCCGCTCGTTGTCGTACGCCCACGGGTCGGTGGAGGTGCCCATCATGAACTCGCCGGCCTCCACGAGCACCTCGGCGGGCCAGGTCACGGCCCGCGGTGCCGGCATCGCCTCCCCCACCGGGAGCACCTGGGGTCCTCGACGCAGCTGATGGGTCGCAAGCATCGTCTCGTCGTGCTGGTGCTCGTGCTGCAGCACCATTCCGTAGACGAACCCGGCGTCGAGCAGCGGCACGGCCGGCTCGAAGCTGACGGTCTCCAGGGAGTCCAGCACCTTCCGCCGGACCAGGTCGACATAGTCGCTGGACTCCGCGGGTGACAGCAGCGGCAGGCTCGGGCGTTCCGACCGCGGATGCTCGAAGGCGTCGTAGAGGTCGTCGATGTCCGGCCGCATCGCCTCGAGCCCCGCCGTCTCGCGCAGCAGCCACAGCTCCTCATAGTTGCCGACGTGGGCCAGGTCCCAGACCAGCGGCGACATCAGGGCGGAGTGCTGCCTGGTGAGGTCGTCGTCGTCGAGGACGGCGGTGGTCAGGCCGAAGGAGCGGTCCCTGACTCGCTGCAGCTCGGTGGCGACGAACTCCTTCAACTGTCCGGGGTCGGCAGTGGCTGGGTCCAGCGCCGTCATGAGGGCTCCTTTCGGGCAGCGTCGTCGGCGGGCGTGCGACCCCGAGCGACGTAGTGATCGGTGAATTTCGCGACGGCGGCTTTGAGCGTCGAGTCGACCACCGACCGCTCGACCGCGTCGAACAGTGCCAGCGCGGCTCGGGCCAGGGCCGGATCCTCCAGACCGCAGCGGGCCGCCGTCGTCCAGGCGCCCACCACCGGCGCGCACGCCTCGGCAGCGGCGTCGGCGGCGGCCGGGTCAGCCATCAGGGTGGCCAGCACCGCGACCGGCACCGACCACCACTGCGGAGCCTGCGCGTCGATGAAGCGGACCTCGAACCAACCACGCGGGCGCACCGGCGGGAACAGGGTGCTGAGGTGGTAGGCGAGGTCGTCCTCCGTTGGACCCGGCAGGCCCGCGACCCGGCCGCCGACCCAGTCAGCGAAGGTGAAGCCCGGCGACGCCAGCCACGGTCCCCCGCTGGTGCGCACCATCATCACTGGCGCTGCCAGGGCGTAGTCAGCCCAGGCCGTGGCGGGATCGTCGCCGACAGGTGCGTGCGTGCGGTCCGGATCCAGATGCAGCCAGACCGCCTGCCGGGTGGACTTCCAGCCGGTCCGGCGGCGGTTGAGCACCGGGGAGTTGGCGAAGGCGGCGCTGACGGTGGGGCCGACCAGGTGCAGCAGGTCCCAACGGCGGGCGATGTCCGTGGGGTCAGTCCCTGCTTCCAGGTTGACCTGGACCGCGGCGGTGGACGACATCATCACTCGACCGAGCCCGTCAGGGATCGCGTCGAACCCGTGCGGGAGAGTGTCGAAATAGGCCGCCATCGCGTCGTAGCGGGCCTGGTGGAGCTGACGGAGCGGCGCCCGGTCCGGGTCGATGGCCGACGGGACCAGGGCCAGCCCGGCGCGGCTGAGGATCGCCTGCAGATGGGCGACATCGCGGTCGAGGGCGGCGCAGCATCGACCCATCTCCGCAGCGGGCGGGGAGCTCAGCTCGACCTGACCGCCGGGCTCAAGCGTGCACCGGCTACCGCCCGGGAACGTTCCGACGTCGTCCAGCAGGGAGCGGAGGGTGGTCACCGGAACGACGGACTCCGGCTCCTCCGGGCGCGCGACGATCCACTCGAGCTCCGCGCCCACTCGTCCCGGCGGACCCGTCTTGAAGCAGATGCGCTGCACATAACCGTGGACCTGATCCGCGTCGTGCACCCGCCGACCGTCTGACATCGAGCCTCCTCGCCGCACAGCGTTGCGCGTACGGGTAACTTACAGCCCACCCCTGACACTCGACCGGGGTGGATGCTGGGCTGTCCACGCCGCCGGCGCGAGCGGCAGACCTACTTGCCGAACCCCGCGGTGAGTCCGCTGAGGAGCTGCCGGCGGCCGACCACGTACAGCACCAGGATCGGCAGCGTCGACAGCACGACGGCTGCCAGCACGGCCGGGATGTTGACGCTGTACTCCCCCTGGAACGCCCACAACGCCAGCGGCATCACCCGGAGGTCGGGGCTCTGGGTCAGGATCAGCGGAAACAGGAAGCCGTTCCACACGTTCAGCCCGTTGTAGATGCTGACCGTGACGATCGCCGGACGGGTCAGCGGGAACGCCAGCCGCCAGGCGATCTGCCAGCTGGTGCAGCCGTCGAGCCGCATCGACTCGAACAGCTCCTTGGGCACGTCACGCAGGAACGTGCTCAGGATCAAGACCGTCAGCGGCACCCCGAAGGCGATCGACGGCAACACCAGCGCACCCAGCGAGTCATACATGTGCAACCGGGTGATCATCAGATAGATCGGGATGATCGTCGCCTGCAACGGAATGGCGAGCCCGAGCAGGAACAGGGCCCGGCAGAGTCGGAGGAACCGGCTGTTGCCGCGGACGATGGCGTAGGCGGCCATGAAGCTGAACAGCACGATCGGGATGACCGAGCCGACCGTCACGATGACCGAGTTGAGGAAGTAGCGTCCAATGCCCGCCCTCAGCACGTCGCCGTAGGCCTGCATCGTCGGTGGCATCGGCGGAGCCAGCGGGTTCTGGGTGAAGTAGTCGCCCTGGTTCTTGAAGGTGGTGATCACCGCGTAGTAGATCGGCAGGATGATCACCGCCAGCCAGATCCAGCCGAGCAGGCCGCCGAGATAGTTGCGCCGCCGAGACCGTCGGCCCCGACGCGTGGGCGGCGCTGCCTGGCTGGTTGTCTGCGCCTGTGCAGCCACGGTCGTCACGTCGTCACAGCCCTTCCAGCTGGCTGGCGGCTCGGTCGCGGCCGCCGATGCGTTGGATGCCGAGCGCGAGAGCCAGCCCGACGAAGACCAGAATCACCGCGATGACACTTGCCGCACCCATCTGGTTGGCCTTGAAACCACGCAGGTACATGTCCAGGGCCAGGATGCGGGTCGCGTTGCCGGGACCACCACCAGTCAGGACGAAGATCAGGTCGAAGTACGTCAACGAACCCACCAGGATCAAGGTGGATGAGGTGATGATCGTGTACTTGAGCTGGGGCAGCGTGATCGAGAAGAACTGCCGGACGCGGCCGGCACCATCGATCTGCGCCGACTCGTACAGTGACGCTGGGATCTGGCGGACGCCGCCCTGGTACAGCAGCGTGTGGAAGGGAACGAACTGCCAGGCGATCACGAAGATCACCACGAAGAACACCAGAGTGGGGTCGCCGAGCCAGTCCTGGGAAAGGAAGGGCAGATGCAGACCCGCGCTGAGCCCGAAGTTCGGGTCCAGCAGGGACTTGAAGGCGATCGCCACGGCAGCCGAGGACAGCAGCAACGGAAGGAAGTACAGCACGGCCAGCACCGCGCGATAGCGCTCGTGCCCGGCAACGAACACGCCGAGCAGCATGCTCACCGGGGTCTGCACCAGCCAGGACACGATCATGATCTTGAACGTCAGCCAGATCGCATGGTAGGTGCCGGGGTCGTTCAGGACCTGCGTCCAGCTTCCGGTGCCGGCATACGTGATGGCGCTGATGCCGTCCCAGGAGGTGAAGCTGAGCGCCACCACACCGACCAGCGGGATCAGCGCGAAGGCGACGAAGAAGATCAACGCCGGTAGGACCAGCAGGTCCAGCGGCGCCTCGCCGACCCGCCTGCTCTCGCTGGTCTGGTCCGGTGCGCCCGCAACGGAGGCGAGAGCAGCCACGTCACTTCCCCAGGGTGGCGTTCATGTTGCTGGCGAACTTCTCCGGCGTGATCTGCAGCAGGAACAACTGGTCGACGTTGTTCAACAGCGCATCGGCCTGCGTCGGACTGAGCGCCTGGTCCCAGGACTGCTGGAAGTTCGGCGCCTGGCTGCTCAGCTCGTAGATGAACTGGAGAAACTCCGGGTTGTCCGAGCCGGCCAGCTTGGACTGCGCCGCCTTCACCACTGGCAGGCCGCCACTGGCGATGTAGGCGTCGATGTCCTTATCGGTGAACAGCCCGTCGGTGAGGTACGCCTTGGCGACCTTCTTCTCGTCTTCGCTGGCCTTTGCCGAGATCGACCAGTAGTTGGCCGGGTTCCCGACAGTGTTCTTCGGATCTCCCTTGCCGCCGGCGATGGTCGGGAAGTTGGAGAAGGCGAGATGGTTCTTGACGAAGTCCGGCTGAGCGCTCTTCATGCCACCGTAGGCCCAGCCACCGTGCAGCATCATGGCCGCTTTGCCGGTGTAGAGCAGGGCCTGATCAGCGTTGGAGTCGGCTGCGATCGAGGAGAACCCCTTGATGAACCCCTTCGCCTTGACCAGCTCCTGCACCCTCTGGCCGGTCTGGATGACGGCATCGTCGGACCAGGCGTCGGACTTGTTCGCGAAGATCGCGTTGAACACCTCGGGTCCACCGATCCGATCCAGCAGATACTCCAGCCACATCATGGAGGTCCATTTCGACTGTCCACCCAGGGAGAACGGGGCAACCCCCTTACCGTTGAACACGTCAACCAGGTTCATCACGTCGTCCCAGCTCTTCGGCAGGTCCGCACCGGCCTTCTCGAACTGGGTCTTGTTGTAGTACATGACGATCGGCTGGGTGTTGTTGCACGGAATCGCGAAGATCTTGCCGTCGAAGGTGGCAGAACCCCAGGTGGCGTCCAGGAACTTGTCCTTGAAGTCGGCGTTGTCCTTCAGCCAGCTGGTCAGGTCCTCCACCTGATCGGCATCCGCATAGGACTTGAGAATGCCGCCACCCCAGCCGTAGATCATCGTCGGGGCCTGACCGGCACCGACCGCGGTGCGGATCTTGGTCTTGTACGCGTCGTTCTGGAAGAAGGTCACGTTCATCGTGCCCTTGCCCAGCTTGTTGAACGCGGCCACCGAGTTCTTCTGGATGTCCTCGTTCGGTTGACCACTCAAGGCCCACATGCTGGCGGTGCCGGCACCACTCTTCCCGCCGGAGGAACCGGCTGGACCCGACGTCCCGCAGGCAGAGAGGCCGGCGGCAGCCAGCGGGGCCAGCGCGGCGAGCCCGAGAAAGGAGCGGCGACTGCTACGCGGAATCGGCATTGATCCTCCAGATGATGTTCATGAGTCCCGATAGCCCGGAGCGCCCTGTTCAGCTTCGAACCTGTGAAAAAACTGGCTGTTCAAGAAAGGTATAACGAATGACGACCAGCGGCTAGGGCACCCGTGAAAGGTTTCGTGGCTGGTCACAGAGCCACCGGCTGACGCCTGATCGCCACGCCGTAGGCTCCCCTTCGATGACCAGGACAACGCCACCTTCCAGTTGCTGGAGCCCGGTGAGATCAGCCGAACACCGACTGCACGATCTCCTTCTCGCGTTCGAGCATCGCCCACTCGTCGTCATCGGGACCGTCGTAGATCAGGGCAAGCGGCCCCGCGTAGTCGGCCGCCCGCAACAGCTCCAGGCAATGGCGGAAGTCCTCCGCGTCCGGTCCGGTGGCGGAGAAGCCGCATTTGGCGTGGCAGGTCTCGGCCAGCGCTGAGACCGAAGCCAGATGGGTGTATTTCGTGGCGCCTCGCCAGTTGCCCAGGTCGAGGAGCAGGCCGACCTGTTCCCCCGTCTGCTGCAGCAGCTCGTGTACCTCCACCGAGGAAGGCAGCAGGTCCATCCAGTTCTCGGTGACCACCCGGATACCTGGATGGCCAGCAGCCAACCGGGCCAGCCGCTGGGCGCTTTCACTCAGCCGGTCCGGCGTCGGGGTGGCCATACCGGCGATCACCCGGGCCCGGTCGGCTCCAAGGGCCGTTGCCGTGTCCAGCCACTCCCCGACCCAGGTCTCGTGTGCGTCGGCCTCCGTCGGATGAGTGAGGTCTCCGTCGTCGATCAGCACCGCATCGAGGCGGATCCCCGCCTGGGCCAGGGCAGACCGCAACTCGTCCAGATAGCTCTGGTCGCGGGACGGCAGATGGAAGTGGCAGATCTGAAGCGTGTCATAGCCTCGCCGCCGTAGCTCGTCGGGCAGTTCGAGCAGGGACAGCCGGGGTTCTCCCCAGCGGGCTTCGGCCACCCCGTCACGGGGGTCTGCCGGAGTGTCGAGGTAGTACGAGCCCAACGTGCGGTGCAGCGACCAGGTCGACACGGCAAAGGTGGTCATGGTCCTCGACCCTACCGCCGGTGGCCCACTGATAGGGGCCTTTCGGCCCTCGACTGGACTGCCGCCGGAGCGGATCGTGGTTGACATGCGGGGCACGTTCGGAATCGGCCGCATTGCCGGGGTGGCCATCCGGATCCACTGGAGCGTCGCGGTCATCTTCGCCCTGATCGCCTGGAGCCTCGCCACAGTCACATTCCCGGGCTACTACCCCAAGGAGCCCCGCTGGATGCACATCGTCGCCGGGCTGACCGCCGCCGTGGTCTTCCTGCTCGGTCTGCTGGCTCACGAGCTGTCCCATGCCGTGGTGGCCAGGCGCAACGGGGTCGAGGTCGACAACATCACGCTGTGGCTCCTGGGAGGTGTCGCCCAGCTGCGCGGCAAGGCCGGAGACCCGGGATCGGAACTCCGCATCGCCGGAGTCGGGCCGCTGGTCAGCGTCCTGATCGGACTGGCGTTCGGGTTGGGGACGCTGCTGCTCAGCGTGGCCGGGGTGTCGGGGCTGTTGGTCGGGGCGTTCGCCTGGCTCGCCGGCATCAACCTACTGCTCGCCGTCTTCAATGCCATCCCGGCGGCACCACTCGACGGTGGCCGCCTGTTGCACGCGGCGCTGTGGAAGTGGCGCGGCGACTATGTGTGGGCCGCTGTCGCGGCCGCGCGTGCCGGGCGGGTTCTGGGTTTCATCCTCGTCCTGCTCGGCCTGGGACTCTTCCTGCAGACGGGCATCCTGTCGTCGCTGTGGTCGGTCCTGTTGGGCTGGTTCCTGGCCCGCGCTGCGAGTGCGGAGGAGCAGCAGGTGCTCCTCGACGATGCACTCCAGACGGTGCGCGTCCGCGACGTGATGTCCCCCGAACCCGAGACCGTCCCAGCCGACATCACGGTGGCGGCGCTGATCGACGAGTACCTCTTCCAGCGACGCCACTCGAGCTTCCCGTTGGTCGACCAGGACGGACGACTGGTCGGGTTGATCACGCTGCGCCGGATCAAGGAGGTCCCGGTGGCTCTCCGGAGCACGACCCGGGCCCGCGACATCGCCTGCCCGGCGACGGAGGTCGTGACGACGGCGCCGGACGAGCCGCTGCCCGAGCTCATCCCCCGGCTGGGCCTCAGTGCGGACGGCCGCGCGCTGGTTCTGCAGGCAGGCGAGCTGGTCGGGATCGTCTCCCCGTCGGACGTCAGCCAAGCGGCCCAACGGGCCATGGCGCGCTCCCATCCTGCGAGCCTGCTCAGGCGATTCTGACTGGTGTCGGTGCGGTCACGATCGCCTAACGGTCGAGTGACGGTTAATCATTTACGTCATAAGCGTTCCATATGACGCCTAGTGTTGACATTGACCAACTCGGGGTCCCGAAAACGCACCTTTTTGAAAGGGGTGACCCCGTTGCACGCCCTGCTGAACAGCATCTTCCTCCAACTGAACTCCATCTGCATCAGCTGTGTGGGCTTGTTCTTCTGAACAGGTCCAGACGTCCCTAAGGCCCCGTCTCCGACACCCGGAGCCGGGGCACGGTCATGTCTGGTGCGAGACAGCCGGGCGGCGCTCACCGGAGTCCAGCGTGGCAGCGTACGCCCTGCCGGCCAGCCACGGGGCCAACGAGGTCCGGTTGATCGCCACCCCGAGCGACCACGGCACCACCAGTGCCAAGGCGAAGCAGAGACCCAGCGGCCAGCCGGCCAGGGTGTCGGTGAGGTACAACACCGCGGCATGCGCCAGCAGCACTACAAGACCGGCCGCCGCCAGGGTGGTGATCAGCTGCTGCACGCGCGGTGCCAGCCTGGCGATGGCGTACTCGGCCAGCAGGATGAGCGCTACCCCGATGCCGATGGCCGCCAGGACGCTGACCACCGGCCGGCCGAAGTCGCCGTACTTGACGTCGAACGGTGCCGCCGCCCCGGTCACCACCAGAACGGCTGAGACCGCCAGCAGGATGAGGCCGACCAGTTCGGCATGAGCGATCCGCGCCCGGTGCTTCCGGAGCTCCTGCCCCACCAGCACGAACAAGGCGCACGGCAACACCAGCCCCACCGAGTAGGGGGTGTGAGCCATCGTCGGCCCCCACAGGTAGGCAGCGATCATCCCAGCGACGGCCAGCGCCCAGACCGCCATGCGTGGCAGCAGCTGACAGGCCCGCACGAACACTCCGGTCAGGAAGAGCGCCGCGACGAACCAGTAGGCGGAGAAGGGTCGACCCACCTGTGCTCCGTACAGCAGCCCAGCCGCCAACCGGACCGGCGACTGGCCCCGCTCGGCCCAGGCCCAGATCACGAAGGGGATGCCGATGATCGCCAGCCAGGCGAAATAGGGCCGCATCAGGGCCTTGCTGCGGTGGATCACGTCGCCACGCAGCGGACGGTTCCCCGACCACAGGTAGCCAGCCAGCAGGAAGAACGCCGGCACCTGCCAGAGCGAGATCGTCAGGTGGAGAGCGCGTTGCTCCGGCCAGGTGTGGCCGCTCACAATGGCGATGATGCCGAGGATGCGGATGGCATCGAGAGCGGCGGATCTCGGTCTGCGTGGGGCTGGGGCGGCCATGCGGTTCCTTCGGTCGGGTCGTGGCTGGCTGTATCTTTCCCTCTCCACCGAGGACAGGGCAACCGCAGCCTGACCATCCGGCACCGCCCAGCGGGGCGACACCCGCGGACCGTCGCGGCCAACATCTCTCTATCATGGTTCCTCGCTGGCACCCGACCATTCGGCGCGGCGACCACCGCCCGACGCAGAGGACACCCCGTGACAGACACCCACCCGACCGGACCCAGGCTCAGGGCGGCCTTCGCCATGGGCTCGAATGAGCTGCTGGAGCGGCTGTTCACTCCCGAGCTGCGGGATCGGCTGGCCTCGGTGGCCGACGTCGTCAGTGGCTCGGTCCTGACCGAGTTCGACTCGGCGGAAGCTCGGGCGGTACTGGCCGGGATCGACGTGCTGATCACCGGCTGGGGATGTCCGAAGGTCACGCCGGAGGTGCTGGACCGCGCCCCGAGCCTGCGCCTGATCGCGCACTCCGCGGGGACGGTGAAGGGTCACCTGCACCGTGCCTGTTGGGAGCGCGGGGTCGCCGTCACGACCGCGGCCCAGGTCAACGGAGTTCCGGTCGCCGAGTTCACGCTTGCCGTCATCCTGCTGGCCGGCAAGGACGCCTTCAACGCGTCATCGCTGGCTCGCCAGACCCGGTCCGGCGTCGCCAAGACCAGCCTCGCTGCCGAGATCGGCAATGTGGGCACCACTGTCGGCATTATCGGTGCGTCATCGATCGGCCGCGCGGTCCTCCAGCTGCTGCGTCCGTTCAAGCATCGACGGCTGTTGGCCGATCCCACCATCTCAGCGGCCGAGGCGGCGGAGCTGGGGGCCGAACTGGTGCCGCTCGACGAGCTGATGGCGCGGTCACGGATCGTCTCTCTGCATGCACCGATCCTGCCGTCCACGATCGGCATGATCGGCGCTGCCCAGCTCCAGGCGATGCCCGATGGCGCCACCTTCATCAACACCGCACGCGGAGTGTTGGTCGATCATGACGCCTTGCGTGCCGAGACCGGCACGGGGCGGATCAGTGCATTCCTCGATGTGACCGACCCCGAGCCACTGCCCGAGGGCGACCTGCTCTACACGTTGCCGAACGTGGTGATCACCCCACACATCGCCGGCTCGCTCGGCAACGAGCTGCCGTTGATGGCCGCCTCTGCCGTAACCGAGGTCGAGCACCTGGCCGCTGCCGAGCCGCTCGTCCACGAGGTCACCCTGCAGGTCCTGGACACGATGGCCTGACCGGTCCGCGGAGGTCATCTTCGCGCACCCTGGTCGCACCTCGCGTACGGTCGACCATGTGCGAGGCCCACGAACTTGTGCGAGGTGCCGACGTCGGGCCCGCGCTGGCGAACCTGGGGAAGTTCCTTCTACAGGTAGAGTCCGGTCTTGCCGTCGGACAGCCGCTCGGCCGCGACGGCGTGGAGATCCCTTTCGCGAAGGAGCAGATAGTCCTTGCCGCGCACCTCGACCTCGGCCCTGTCCTCCGGGTCGAACAGCACGCGGTCGGACACCTTCACCGTTCTCACGTTGGACCCGACCGCGACGACCTTCGCCCAGGTGAGCCGCCGGCCCATCGCCACCGTTGCCGGGATGACGATGCCTCCGCCGCTGCGCCGCTCGCCGTTCTCTCCTTCGGTGGACACCAGCACGCGATCGTGCAGCATTCTGATCGGTAGCGGTTCAGCGGACTCGCCACCGCCGTCGGATACGTGAACGTCAGACACGCGTCAGTCCTTCTTCTTCCCGCCGGACCTGATCTTGCGGATGATCAAGACGAAGGTGACGAAGCCCGCCACCGCTGCTCCGAGGATGACCAGCCTGCCGGTGCGCAGGCCGTTCTCGTCGACCACCTGGGCCTTGGCGTTCTCGAGCTCGGTGTGGGCCAGCTGCTTGACGTTGGCGATCTGCCGTTGCTTGATCCGCTGCGGGTGGACTCGGTCGATCAGCGTCTCGACCGAGGCGGTCAGTCGTTCCCGGGCGGCAGCCATGTCGGCCTCGATCTGCTGCTGGGTGCGCGCAGGCCCCTTGGGTGATGGATCACTCGGTGCCACGATGGGTCTCCCTCGTCAGCCGGACAGGTCTCAGCCAAGGGTATTGCAGCAGCCGGGTGGCCGGTCGGCGGCACCGGATGTCGGGGGGATTAAGGTGCATGCCATGACCACTCGACTGACCAAGGGGGACATCGCACCCGCCTTCACCCTGCCCGACGCGGACGGACAGGACGTCTCGCTCGCCGACTTCGCCGGTCAGCGGGTCATCGTCTACTTCTACCCGGCCGCGATGACTCCGGGGTGCACCACCCAGGCCGTGGACTTCACGGCCGCCATGGACGAGCTCAGGGCCGCGGGGCTCCAGGTCCTCGGCATCTCGCCCGACCCGGTGCCGAAGCTGGCGAAGTTCAGGGAGAAGCAGGCCATCGCCTTCCCGTTGCTGTCCGATCCGGACCGGACCACCCTGCGCGGCTATGCGGCCTACGGGGAGAAGACGCTCTACGGGAAGGTGGTCGAGGGTGTGATCCGCTCGACCTTCGTCGTCGACGTCGACGCCTCGGGTGTCGGCACCGTGGCGCTGGCCCAGTACAACGTCAAGGCCGCCGGCCATGTGGCCAAGCTGCGCCGAGACCTCGGGGTCTGACGGATCGGTAGGATGACCTCTCGCGCCGAAGTGGTGGAATTGGCAGACACGCAGGATTTAGGTTCCTGTGCCCATTTGGGTGTGAGGGTTCAAGCCCCTCCTTCGGCACTCAGTCCTCACCGGCCCGGGTCGTCTGTGTCACGGGTAGAGCCGATCCGCCGATAGGAGACGAAGGCGTAGCCGTCTCGCTGGTCGCGGTTTGTCTCAGCCCACTCGGCTGAGCTGATCGCGGGCAGCGTGACGTTGCCCTCGGGGGACCGGTCCACCTCGGTGAGCTCCAGCCGGTCCAGCCGCGGCCAGGCGGCGCGGTAGATCTCCCCTCCGCCGGCCACGAACACCGTCGCGCCCGGGAACTGCTCGGTGGCCGTGGCGAACGCCTCGTCCAGGCTGGTCGCGGCCCAGACGTTCGGCGGCAGCTCCCCGGTCCTCGGCCACTGCGGGTCGCGGGTCACGACGATGGTGCTACGGCCCGGCAGCGGCCGCCCGATCGAGTCGTAGGTCCGGCGTCCCATGATCAGCACGTGGCCCATGGTCAGGGCCTTGAACCGACGCCAGTCCTCCGCGATCCGCCACGGGATGTCCCCGTCGGCGCCGATCACGCCGTTGCCACCCACCGCCGCGATCCCGACCACCTCGCGGCTGTGCTGTGCCGACATGCGGGCTCAGACCGCGATCGGGGCTTTGATGCCCGGGTGCGGGTCGTAGGACTCGACGGCGATGTCGTCCATCCCGAAGTCGTCGATGCTGCGGATGGCCGGGTTGAGCACCAGCGTGGGCAACGGCCTCGGTGCGCGCGCGAGCTGGGTCCGGGCCTGCTCGAGATGGTTGAGGTAGAGGTGGGCGTCACCCAGCGTATGGATGAAGTCACCCACCTCCAGGTCACAGACCTGGGCGATCAGATGGGTCAGGAGTGCGTACGAGGCGATGTTGAACGGTACGCCCAGGAAGACGTCCGCGGATCGCTGGTAGAGCTGGCAGGACAGCCGACCCTCGGCGACGTAGAACTGGAAGAGGGTGTGGCAGGGCGGCAGCGCCATGTGCTCAAGGTCCGACACGTTCCACGCGCTGACCAGGTGCCGGCGGGAGTCTGGGGTGGTCCGGATGGAGGAGATCACAGCAGCGATCTGGTCCAGGTGCTCGCCCTCCGGCGTCGGCCAGGAGCGCCACTGGTAGCCGTAGATGGGGCCGAGCTCGCCGTCCTCGTCGGCCCACTCGTCCCAGATCGAGACGCCCTGCTCCTTCAGCCAGTCGACGTTGGTGGCCCCCTTGAGGAACCACAGCAGCTCAGCCTTGATCGACTTGACGTGCAGCTTCTTGGTGGTGAGCAGCGGAAAACCCTCTGCCAGGTTGAACCGCATCTGGTAGCCGAACGTGCTCAGCGTGCCGGTGCCCGTCCGGTCACCCTTGCGCACTCCGGTGGTGAGCACATGGTCCAGCAGGTCCAGATAGGTCTTCATAGCGTCCTAGGCTAATGCGTCGGCCAGCACCGGAATCATCAGCCGGAGTGCCTTCCCGCGGTGGCTGATGGCGTCCTTCTCCGCTGCCGCCATCTCTGCATAGGTACGCCGCTCGCCCTCCGGGACGAACATCGGGTCGTAGCCGAAGCCGTTGCTGCCACGCAACTCGTCGAGGAGCCGGCCCGCCATCTCGCCACGGCGGACCTCGGACCGACCGGTGGGCAGCACCAGCGCCATTGCGCAGACGAATCTGGCGACGCGCAGGGGTGCATCGACGTCGGCGAGCTGGCGGAGCAGCAGGGCGTTGTTCTCCTCGTCGCTGGCCCCTGGTCCGGACCAGCGGGCCGACCGCACTCCCGGCATCCCGTTGAGCAGGTCCACGGCCAGGCCGGAGTCGTCGGCCAGGGTCGGCAACCCGGTCCGATGCATGCCATACCTGGCCTTGAGCACGGCGTTGCCCTCGAACGTCGGCTCGGTCTCGGCTGGCTCGGGATACGGCTCCACGTCCGCGAGCCCAAGCACGGTGATGTCCAGCTGAGCCGCGGCCAGCATCCGGCGAAGCTCAGTGAGCTTGTGGGCGTTGTTCGTGGCCAGCAGCAGTTGGGTGGGGGTGCTGCTCCGCCCTTCGACAGGCTCAGGGCGCCTTGTTGCCAGGTCGGGGCGCGGAGGGCGGGTCATCGCAGGGCGGCGGCCTGGAGCTCCGTCAGGGTGGCGCAGCCGGCCGCGCCGAGGTCGAGCAGCGCGTTCAGGGTGTCCCGGTCGAAGGGAGCCTGTTCTGCGGTGCCCTGCAGCTCGATGAAGTCTCCGCCACCGCTCATCACGACGTTCATGTCCGTGTCGGCGGCGGAGTCCTCGGTGTAGCACAGGTCGAGCATGGGGGTGCCGCCCACTATCCCGACCGACACCGCGGCGACCGAGCCGGTCAACGGCTCACCGGCCAGCAGCCGACGGTCGCGCAGCCACGAGACGGCATCGGCCAGGGCCACGTAGGCTCCGGTGATCGAGGCGGTCCGGGTCCCGCCGTCGGCCTGCAGCACGTCGCAGTCGAGCACGATGGTGTTCTCCCCCAGCGCCTTGTAGTCGATGACGGCCCGCAGGCTGCGTCCGATCAGCCGGCTGATCTCCTGGGTCCGGCCGCCGACCCGACCCTTGATCGACTCGCGGTCCGTCCTGGTGTTGGTGGCCCGCGGCAGCATCGCGTACTCGCTGGTCACCCAGCCGAGCCCGGAGCCCTTCCGCCAACGCGGGACCCCCTCAGTGACGCTGGCGGCGACCAGCACCCGGGTCTCGCCGAACTCGACCAGCACCGATCCCTCGGCCTGGGACAGCCAGCCACGAGTGAAGCGGACGTCGCGGAGTTGGTCCAGGGCACGCCCATCGGCACGTTCGGTCATGTCGTCAACCCTACTGAAGCGCCGCCTGTGGCTCGCCGATGGTCCACCGGGCCCCCACCTCGGCCAGCTGGACCGAGCCGGCGAAGTGCGGCTGAGCCTCCTTCAGCACCTGCTCGGGATCGTTCCACGGCGGAATGTGGGTCAGCAGCAGAACGCTCGCCCCGGCCGCCTCGGCGTGCTCAGCCGCCTGCCTGCCACACAGGTGCAGACCGGTGGGCAGGTCGTCGCCGTCAAGGAAGGCGGACTCACACAGCAGCAGGTCGACATCACGGCTGAGCTCGACCAACGTCTGACAGGGTCCGGTGTCACCGGAGAACACCAGCGACCCGCCGCCGGGGACGGCCTCCTCGACCCGGATCGCGTAGGCCTCCACCGGATGGGCGACCCGGACGGTCCGGACGATGAAGGGTCCGATCCGCTGCTCGGGCAGCCAGACCTGGTAGCGGAAGTAGCCGCCGATCCCGGGGCCGGCCTCGCTGGCCGCCCCGTCCACCGAGGGCACGTCGTACGCGCGGGTCAGCCGCCCCGGGGTGCCATCCGGCCCGTAGACGCTGGCCGGTGGCCATGGCGCGGTGCTGGAGTAGCGGGCGGCGACGTAGAAGGCACACAGGTCGAGGCAGTGGTCGGGGTGCAGGTGGCTGAGCGCGATCGCGTCGACCTGGCGCGGGTCCAGGTAGCGGTAGAGCGCTCCGGCCGCACCCGGTCCGAGGTCGAGCACCAGGGTGAACGTCCGGCCCTGGTACGGCGCCTGCACCAGGTAGCAGGACGCCGGCGACTCGGGTCCGGACATCGAGCCGCTGCAGCCGACGATCGTCAGTTCCATCTTCTGCTCCGTTCAGGCGGACCCTGGGCAGAGGGTCCTCAGGCGAACTGTTGCACGTCGGTGACCAGCCCACCCATCAACCGGTGCCCGATCCCTTCGAACTGGTCCGGGCTGCCGGTGGTCAGGAAGCGGTAGCGCGCGGTCCGCGGCAGGTCATGGGTGAGGCCACGACGGGTCAACGTCGCATACACCTCCTTGGCGCACTCCTCGGCGCTGGACACCAGGCTGACCTGGTCACCGAGGACGAGAGAGATGACGCCGGTGAGCAGCGGGTAGTGGGTGCAGCCCAGGATCAGGGTGTCGATCCCGGCCTCCTGAAGGGGCCGCAGGTACTCCTGAGCCACGGCCAGCAACTCGGGCCCCCCGGTGACTCCGGCCTCGACGAACGAGACGAACAGCGGGCAGGCGGCGGTGATCAGCTCGATCTGCGGGGCGACCGCGAAGGCGTCGTCGTAAGCCTGGGAGGTCGCCGTCGCCTCTGTGCAGATCACCCCGACCCGGCCGGACCGGGTGGCGGCGACGGCGCGTCGCGCGGCCGGCAGGATCACCTCCACCACCGGCACCCGGTAGCGCTCGCGGGCGTCCCGGAGGACGGCGGCACTGCCCGAGTTGCAGGCGATCACCAGCATCTTCACGCCCTGGTCCACCAGGTGGTCCAGGCACTCCAGGGCGAACTCGCGGACACTCGCGATGGGCTGGTCGCCGTACGGCGCCCGGGCCGTGTCACCGAGGTAGATGACATCCTCGTTCGGCAGCTGGTCGATGACCGCCCGGGCCACGGTCAACCCACCGAAGCCGGAGTCGAAGATGCCGATCGGTGCCTCGCTGCTCACCTCGGTGTCCACGACGGACAAGCCTAACGAACGGGCTCTCAGCTCTTGAGCCCGTCCAGCACCCGCTGCTTGATCGGGTCGATGCCGTCGTCCCACAGGTTCACGTGCATGCCTGCCAGCACCCGGTCACCGGACTTCCAGAACGCCTGGAAGGCACGGCCCGGGACGTCGCCCACCAGCTCCACCCGGTCGGCCTCTCCCGGCCCTGCCAGGCCGATGTACTCCATTCCCAGGTCGTACTGGTCGGTGAAGAAGTACGGCAGCGAGTCGAAGCGGGCCTCTGCGCCGGCCATCGCCTGTCCTGCCACCGGGCCGGAGTCGTTGGCGAAGGCCCAGTGCTCCACCCGGACCCGCTTGCCCATCAGCGGATGGTCGAGTTCGGCGATGTCCCCGGCGGCGAAGATGTCCGGATCGGAGCTGCGCAGCGAGGCATCGACCAGAACGCCGCGGTCGGTCTCCAGGCCGGCGGCCTTCGCCAGCTCGATTCGCGGTGCCACGCCGACCCCGACCACCACGGCCCCGGCCTCGATCCGCTCGTGGCCAGCGGTGATCACCGCGGTCACCCGGCCGTCGGCGGTCTCGATGCTCTTCAGGCCGGTATGGGTCAGCAACCGGACGCCGTGCTCGGTATGCAGATCGGCGAAGACCTGGGCCACCTCTCGGCCGAGCGGTGCGATCAGCGGCAGCTCGTCCAGCTCGAGCACGGTAACGGCGAGATCGTGTTCGCGGGCAGCCGCGGCGACCTCAAGGCCGATCCAGCCGCCGCCGACGACCACCAGTGGCACGCCGGACTCCAGCACGGCCTTGATGGCGTCCGCGTCGCCGATGGTGCGCAGGTAGTGCACCCCGGCCGCGTCGGCGCCGGGCACGTTCAACCGTCGCGGTTCAGAGCCGGTGGCCAACAGCAGCTTGTCGTAGCCCAGCCGCTCGCCCGAGTCCAGCTCCACCTCATGCTTGGCCCGATCGATGGCCGTCGCCGTAGTGCCGAGCCGGATCTCGATCCCGGCCTCGTCGTACCACTGCTGATCATGGACGAAGGCCGAGGCGCGCTCTTCTGAGCCGAGCAGATAGCCCTTCGAGAGCACCGGCCGCTCATAGGGGAGCTCCGACTCGGTGGTGACGAGGATGATCTTGCCGTCGGTGTCCCGGTCACGGATCGCTTCTGCTGCCTTGGCAGCCGCGAGCCCTCCGCCGACGATGAGGTAGGTCTGCTGCTCCGATGTCATGGGTACAACTCAGCGCACTTGTCCAAGAACGTCAAGCAGGCCGCGCCAGGCAGCCGTCGGTGCGACCCTCAGGCCCACACCTGCCCGTCCAGGAACTCCTCGGCCGTGTCGATGTCGGTGTCGTAGGCTCCCGTCGACAGGTACTTCCAGCCACCGTCCGCGATGATGATCACGATGTCGGCGGACTCGCCCGCCTTGACCGCCTTCGCGGCCTGGCCGAGAGCCGCGTGCACGATGGCGCCGGTGGACAGCCCGGCGAAGATCCCTTCACGCTCCAGCAGTTCGCGAACCCGGCGAACGGCGTCGCGGGAGCCCACCGAGAACCGCGAGCTGACGTAGGACGCGTCGTAGAGCTCGGGGACGAAACCCTCGTCGATGTTGCGCAGGCCATACACCAGCTCGCCGTAGCGTGGCTCGGCGGCGATGATCTTGACCTCGGGCTTGTGCTCGGCCATGAACCGCCCGATCCCCATCAGCGTGCCGGTGGTGCCCAGGCCTGCGACCACGTGGGTCACCTCCGGCAGGTCGGCAAGGATCTCCGGTCCGGTGGTCTCGTAGTGGGCGTCGGCATTGGCCCGGTTGCCGTACTGGTACAGCATCACCCAGTCGGGGTGCTCGGCGATCAGCTTCTTGGCGACCGTCACCGCCTCGTTGGAGCCGCCGGCTGCCGGC
Organism: Microlunatus panaciterrae; assembly: GCF_016907535.1. Classification (NCBI taxonomy): domain Bacteria; kingdom Bacillati; phylum Actinomycetota; class Actinomycetes; order Propionibacteriales; family Propionibacteriaceae; genus Microlunatus; species Microlunatus panaciterrae. Next base: position 2,995,585 of record NZ_JAFBCF010000001.1, on the reverse strand, counting down.
GACGAGACGATCTCGGCTCCCCACATGGCCAGGATCTGTTTCCGCTCAACCGAGGTGTTCTCCGGCATCACACAGATCAGCCGGTAGCCGGCCAGCTTGGCGGCCATCGCCAACGAGATTCCGGTGTTGCCGCTGGTTGGCTCCAGAATGGTGCAGCCGGGCCGCAGAGTGCCGTCCGCCTCGGCTGCGCGGATCATGCCGAGAGCCGCCCGGTCCTTGATGGAGCCGGTCGGGTTGCGGTCCTCGAGCTTGGCCCACAGGCGCACCTTCGCCGACGGCGAAAGGTTCGGCAGGCCGACCAGCGGGGTGTGACCGACCGAGTCGATCAAAGAGGCGAAGCGAGTCATAGAGGGGAGGTTCAGCCGCCGGCGACGGCGGGCAGCACGACCACGACGTCGCCGTCAGCGGTCGGAGAGCCCAGTCCGCCGGTGAACCGGACGTCCTCGTCGTTGACGTAGACATTGACGAAGCGCCGCAGGTTGTCGGACTCCACCAGCCGCTCACGGATACCGGGGTGACGGGTCTCCAGGTCGTCGATCACCTGATGCAGCGTGGAGCCCTGGCCCTTGACGGCCTTCTCTCCGCCGGTGAAGGTACGGAGGATGGTGGGGATCCTGACCTCGACAGCCATGGGTTCTCCTTAGTTCATTTTGCTTCGGTAAGAGTGGTCTCGCGAGTTGAAACGTCAATCGTGCCGGGCCTATTCCCGGATCTCGATCTCTTCCTCGGTCACCGCACCCTCGACGATGCGGTAGGACCGCACCTCCACCGGTCCCTCCTCGGCGCCTGCCGCGGCCGTGGACACCAGCACATAGTGCGCCTGCGGCTCGGAGGCATAGGAGATGTCGGTCCGGGACGGGTAGGCCTCGGTTGCGGTGTGCGAGTGATACACGACGACGATCTCCTCGTCCAGGTCGTCCAGCTGCTTGTACAGCGCGAACTGCTCCTGCGGGTCGAAACGGAAGAAGGTCGGTGACCGGTCGGCGTTGGCCATCTGGACGAACCGCTGCGGCTGGTCGGATCCGGCGGGGCCGGTGATGACGCCGCAGGCCTCGTCGGGATGGTCGGCCCGGGCATGCGCCACCATGGCGTCGACGTGGGCCTGTGAGATCCTCAGCACCTCCCGAACACTAGGGGTCGGCCCCCTCCGGGCCGACCCGCTCTCGCACTCTGAGACCGCGCTCACAGCGCGTTGATCATCGTCTCCTGGGCGAACCCCAACCAGTCGTAGACGCTCATCATGAAGGCCCGCGGATCATCCTCGGGCAGCTCGGCGAGCTCGTCGGCCGACTCGGCATCGGTGATGCCCAGCCGGGTGGCCACCGCCAGCCTGAGGTTCGTCAGGGTCCGCAACCATTCCTCGACCTCCTCGTGACGAATCTGCAGCTCTCGCGCGCCGTTCTCGGTCTCCTCCAGAGCCCGCAGCACCACCTGCGACTCGGCGATCTTCTTGGCCCGCAGGTCACGCTCGGTGTAGCGGCGGAAGTCCGAGGAGGCCTCCGGGTCATGCGGGTAGGCGTTCGGGAACAGTCGCTGCAGGACCGGGTCCTCCGGCATCTCGGGCTGGTCGGGGTCGCTCTGCAGGTCCTGGGCCCAGCGCGCGAACGGGTCGTCGGACTCCTCGACCTCGAGCGGTTCGGGCATCCCCTCCGACACCATGTCGACCAGCTGGCCGACCAGGGACCGCAGCAGGTCGACCTCATAGGAGGTGAGCTGCGTCGAGAGCAGTCCCCCGCGACGCCGGAACTTCTTCACGCGTCCGTCCTGTCCAAGGTGGCCCACAGGCCGTAGTCGTGCATGGCCGTCACGTCGCGTTCCATCTCCTCACGGCTGCCGCTGGAGACGACCGCCTTGCCCTCCTGATGCACCTGGAGCATCAGCTTGTGCGCCTTCGCCTTCGGGTAGTTGAAGTAGGACCTGAACACGTGCGTCACGTAGGACATCAGGTTGACCGGGTCGTCCCAGACGATGGTCACCCACGGCGTCTCGGCGTTCACGAGCTCGGCAGGCCGCTCGGCGATGGCGGTGCCACCGGCGGGGGTGACAGGTGGGCCATCAGGTTCGGACATGAGTCCCATTGTGGCAAAGACCCGGCCGGCGGGGAAAAGGTGAGCGGTGCGAATGCTGCCGGTGGGCTGATCGGAGCCCCGATTAGGCTGTGGCCGTGACCGATACCGTGACCACCGGTTCGTGGGGTCCCAGCGAGGTGCCGACGACGGCGCTGCTGACCGACCACTACGAGCTGACGATGCTGCGGGCAGCGCTCAAGGCCGGCACCGCCAGCAGACGGAGCGTGTTCGAGCTGTTCCCCCGACGACTGCCGCCCGGTCGCCGGTACGGGGTGGTGGCCGGTGTCGGTCGGGCGCTGCGAGCCCTGTCGCATTTTCGCTTCGACGACGAGTCCTGCCAGTTTCTTCGCGACCGCGCCATCGTCGACCAGGAGACGGCGGACTGGCTGGCCGACTACCGCTTCGGTGGCCAGATCTGGGGCTACCCGGAGGGTGAGATCTATTTCCCCGGCTCGCCGCTGGTCATCGTCGAGGGGAGCTTCGCCGAGGGTGTGCTGTTGGAGACGGTCCTGCTCAGCATCTACAACCACGACTCGGCGATCGCCTCCGCCGCCTCCAGGATGACGGCCATGGCCGGCGATCGGCCGTGCATCGAGATGGGCTCGCGACGCACCCAGGAGCTCGCCGCGGTGGCTGCCGCTCGGGCGGCCTACATCGCCGGGTTCAGCGCCACCTCCAACCTGGAGGCCGGACGTCGCTACCAGGTGCCCACCACCGGCACGGCGGCGCACTCCTTCACCCTGCTGCACAGCTCGGAGCGCGATGCCTTCGCGGCCCAGATCGACGCGCTGGGCGAGGACACCACGCTGCTCGTCGACACCTTCGACGTGTTCGAGGCCGTCCGCACCGGCGTCGAGCTGACCAACGGGCGGCTCGGCGCAGTCCGGCTGGACTCGGGCGACCTGGCACTGCTGGCCAAGCAGGTGCGTGAGCTGCTCGACTCGCTAGGCGCCACCAGGACCAGAATCATCGTCACCAGCGATCTGGACGAATGGAACATCGCCTCCCTGGCCGGTGCGCCCGTCGACGGGTACGGCGTCGGCACGGCCCTGGTGACCGGTTCCGGCCACCCGACATCAGGATTCGTCTACAAGCTGGTCGCCCGGGCCGAGAGCAGCGAACCGGACGCGCCGCTGGTGTCGGTGGCCAAGAAGAGCAGCCAGAAGATCTCCATCGGGGGCCGCAAGTTCGCCCTGCGGCGGCTGGACGCTGCTGGAGTGGCGCGGATGGAGCTGATCGGTGTCGGCGCTCCACCACCGGGTGATCACAACGACCGCCCGTTGCTGGTGCAGCTGGTCCGCGACGGCGAGATCGTCGGCAGCGAGACCCTCGAGGCGTCCCGGCAGCGGCACTTCAGGACCCGTGCCGAGCTGCCGATGGAGGCGCTGAAGATGTCCCGAGGCGAACCGGTGATCGAGACCCGGTTCCTCGAGCCGGGCGGAGTCGAGGCGGTCAACCCCTTCGCCGACTCCGAGGTCAAGGGGACGCCATGAACAGGGCGCTGATCGTGGTCGACGTCCAGCGTGACTTCTGCGAGGGTGGCTCGCTGGCGGTCGCCGGTGGCGCTGCCGTGGCAGCCGCCATCTCCGAGCTGCTGGAAGGTGACCACGGCTACCGGCACGTGCTGGCCACCCGTGACCATCACATCGACCCGGGCAGCCATTTCTCCGCGCACCCCGACTTCGTGGACTCGTGGCCACCACACTGCGTGGTCGGCACTCCGGGCGTGGAGCTCCATGATCAGCTCACCTTCCGGGGTTTCGAGGCCGTCTTCGACAAGGGTGAGTACACAGCCGCCTACTCCGGGTTCGAGGGCAGGGACGTCACCGGCGTCGGGCTGGCCGACTGGCTGTCGCAGCACGCCGTCGACGAGGTGGACGTCTGCGGGATCGCCACCGACTACTGTGTCCGGGCCACCGCTTTCGACGCGGCGGCCGCAGGCTTCCTGACCACTGTGCTCGCCTCGCTGACCGCGGCTGTTGACCCACAGCGGATCGATGAGACCTGGGCGGCGTTGCGATCCGAGGGCGTGCTGATCAAGGGCGAGCTGTCGACCGACTGAGTCAGCACCGACTGGATCAGCACCGACTGGATCAGATTAGGGCGCGGTTCCAGCTCATCGCGTAGACGCCGTCGTCACAGGCCGTGCCGCCCTCGCCGAGCTCCAGCGGGCGGAAGGTGTCCACCATGACGGCAAGCTCGTCGAAGAAGTGCCGGCCGAGCGAGGCCTCTGCCGCGCCCGGCTGCGGGCCGTGACTATGACCACCGGGATGCAGGGAGACGGACCCGAGCCCGATGCCCGATCCCTTGCGAGCCTCGTAGTCGCCGCCGCAGTAGAACATCACCTCGTCGGAGTCGACGTTGGAGTGGTAGTACGGCACCGGGATCGACAACGGGTGGTAGTCCACCTTGCGGGGGACGAAGTTGCAGACGACGAAGTTGCCTCCTTCGAACACCTGGTGCACCGGCGGCGGCTGGTGCACTCGACCGGTGATCGGCTCGAAGTCGTCCACGTTGAAGGTGTACGGATAGAGACAGCCATCCCAGCCGACCACGTCGAACGGGTGCGTCGAGGCGACGACGATCGAGCCGGCGATCCCTCCGGGCCCGTTGCCGCGGTGCTTGGTGTAGATCTCCACATCGCTGCCCTCGACCAGCAACGGCTCGGCCGGGGCGTGCAGATCCCTTTCACAGTAGGGACTGTGCTCAAGCAGCTGACCGAACCGGGACAGATAACGTCGCGGTGGAGCGATGTGTGAGTTGGCCTCGATGAGGTACGCCTTCACAGCGCCGTCCGGCAGCCAGCGGTGCACGGTGGCACGTGGGATGAGCACGTAGTCCCGGTCGCGGAACGGCAGCACCCCGAAGACGGTCTCCACCACACCGGTGCCGGCCTCGATGTAGACGCACTCGTCACCGAGCGCGTTGCGATAGTGCGGGGAGGGCTTGGAGCCTACAGCGTAGGAGATCCGCACGTCCGCGTTGCCGAGCACCAGCCGCCGACCCGTGACCAGGTCGATCGACCCGGGGTCGCTGGAGGCGAACAGCTCGGGCAGCCGGAGGTGAAGCGGCCGCAGCGGATGGTTGGTGGTGGTGCCGAGGTCAGGCAGCTCCCAGACTCGGAGGTCGCTCATCGCCGAGGGGATGCCGCGGTGGTAGAGCAACGACGAGTCGCTCGAGAAGCCCTCCTCGCCCATCAGCTCCTCCGCGTAGAGTGACCCGTCAGGCTGCCGGAACTGGGTGTGACGCTTCGGCGGTAGCTCCCCGACGCTGCGGTAGAAGGCCATGGCGCCAGCCTAGTCCCGGGTCGGCGGCGCGCCAGACCTCATCGGCGAAACCACGCGGCCCAGATCATGCGTGCCGTCGACGTCGACGAGGTACACGAAGCCGTGCCGTGACCGCCAGACGAACAGCCCGGCGGATGGTTGTCTGACTCGCCAGCTGCGTCGCGTCTTGGCGTTGTGGTGTCGCCTGCTCAGGGGCCCGAGCCGCAGTTCACTGGTCTGACCTGGCGGGCCGCCTCTAGACATCGGCAGGTAGGGCGTGCTGTGATCGCAGTCGACGTGTCGGCCGGTGCCTGCTGCGTACGGGAAGATGTCAGCCGGGTTGCGCAGTCGCACCCGCTCCCGCATCCACGCCGGAATCTCCCAGGCGTCGACGGCCTTGACGGACTCAAGGTCGATCACGGGCTGAACCCGCACCCGACAGCTCTGACCGAGAAACCTTCGGACCTGCTCAAGGGTGACCGGACCGACCCCCTCGAGCCGGGCGCAGCCGGCAACCTCGCCGGTCATCACCTCCTGCTGGAGATGGACATACAGCACCGCCTTCGGCAGCAGTCGATGCAGCGGAACGTCCGAGCGCACGACGGCGTCGACGGCGCGGGCGGCCTGCTCCGGGCGGGCGCGCCGGTCGGCCGCCGACCGGGCTGCCGCAGCAGCATCATCGTCGGGACGTTCCGGCGGCTCGGTCGGCCTGGGTTCCTCTGTGGCGGTCTGCCGCCAGGCCCAGATCTGTTCCGCCAGGCGCCGCGCCTGGGCCGGCCACGGGTCGGCACACGGCCACGGGTCATCTTGTGGTGGTTCGCCATCGGCCGTCGCGAAAGGTCGCTGCTCAGGGTGGCCATGATCATCAGCGCCGGCGGGAGGACACAGTGCAGGTCCAGGGACGCTTGACTCTGGATCGGATGCGGGGCTGTCAGCTGATCCGCCGCACTGCGAGGCCAATAACCGCAACGCGAGCGCAGGGTTGGCCAGGATGCCGATCGCCCTGGACCGACGCACGTCCTCAGAGTCCGGGTCTCCCCGGTCGCCCAGGATGGTGGCGATCCGGTCGACCATGGCGACGAACCAGATGACCTCACCGGCCTGCGCTCTGGCGTACAGCGTCTTCAGTCCGTGATCGCTGGATCGCCCGGTCCGCACGAAACGCTCCGCCTCCGCCGCCTTCGCCCGCGCCTCCGCCTGTCTGGGGTCGGCCTCGATGATCTTGGCCGCGAGCAGATGCTGGAACCGCGTCCAGTTCAGTGCGGTCAGGTAACGGTGCACGGCTGTGTCGACGTATTCGGCGCCTGCTCGGTCCAGCTGCCTGGTCTGCTTGGCGATCTCCCGCGCCTTCCATGCCCGCACCTCGCCCTTGCGTACCCTCAGCCACACCCTCGGCAACCGGTGCTCGAGGTCCAGGGCGTCAGCGATCATGTTCTGGGCAGCCATCAGCCCGGCCTGCATCAGCGTGCCGAACTCCAGTGCCGCATCCTGCTCCACCGCTGGCGCCGCCTCGGGGTCCGTCGAGTGGGCAGCCGGGAACGTGTGACCCCACAACGCTGCCAGCTCGAGCATCGCCGCCTCGGCGTCGACGAGGGCCCGATGCGTCCGCGAGACCAGGGCCGCAAGAGACCCCGCGTCCAGTCGCTCCACCCCGGTGTGCTCGAGCATGCTCTGACCCTAACCGTGGGCACTGACAGAAACGGCGGCTCAGCGCAGCCTCCGCGGCGACCCGGCACGGGTCATCACGCTGATGGCCAACGCCGTTCAGGCCTGGTCCAGCAGGAGCAGCAGCTTCTTCGGCGCCACCGCCCGGAAGGCATCTGTCACGATCGCGTCCAGCTCCTGCTGGTCGCAGTCGAGCAGGTGCACGCCGAGCCAGCCCCGGTGGCCGACATAGGGCGGGTAGAAGAACCGGTCCGGCTCGGTCTCGATCATCTCGGCCTGCACCCCCTCGGGTGCGGCGCACCAGATCGCGAGCCGGCCGTCGTCGTGGTGGTTGTCCAGGAACATCGCGATGCACTTCTTGCCGTTGAGGAAGAAGGCCGGCCCGCCGTGGCTGGGCCGCTCGCTGATCTCCGGGAGTCGCAGGCAGGCTCGCCGAACCCGGTCCAGGGCGGCTTCGGCATCGGTCCGGCTGTACGACAGCTGACTCACCAAAGCAATTCTGCCCGCTCCCGGACGGCCGCACCAGCCCCGGCGACACGTTAGCCTGCAGGTGTGAGCTCGACCCCCGTCTCCCTGTTCCGGCGGTTGATCGATGACGCGGCGATGTTTCCGCCCGGCAACGCATCGGCGCCGATCGCGGTCGAGTCGCACCTGCGCTGCCGGAGCTCCTGGTTCGCCGACCTGATCGGTCCGCTGGTGGTGCCGGACCAGCGCCTGGCCGAGGTCGGACGTGCCGTCGCGGCAACCGACCGGTCGGTACAGGTCAGCGTGGTGAACTCTGCCGGAGCCGGCGGACTGATCGGCCTGGCGGCACGGAACGTTGCGGGCGTCGAGGTGGTCGCAGTCGAGACCGCCCTGCGCGACCTCGATGATCTTGCCGGGGCCGCTGCGCGGGTGGTCGCCGCTGCCACCGAGCTGGACGAGTCGGTCCGGGTCTTCGTCGAGCTGCCGTTCGCCCGCGGCTGGGAGCGTGCCGCGGAGACGGTCGAAGCGGCAGGGTTGGCTGCCAAGATCAGGACCGGTGGGATGGATCCCGAACTGTTCCCCACTGCCGACCAGCTGGCCGAACAGCTCAGTACGCTGATCGAGATTGATCTTCCCTTCAAGGCGACCGCTGGACTGCACCACGCCTGGCCGAACGAGAGCCGGAACGCGGCCGGCGAAACCCTGCCGCAGCACGGTCTCGCTTCACTGATGATCGCCATCCACGCACTGATCGAGGGTGCCGACGTTTCGGCGGCGGCCGGCGCGCTGCGGATTACCGACCATGATCAGCTGTCGTCGGTGATCAATGGCTGGACCGAAGCGGACGCCGCCCGGCTCCGGAGACGCTTCCACAGCTTCGGCTGCTGTGGGGTCGGGGACCCGGTCGCTGATCTCGTCCAACTCGGGCTGCTGACCGGGCCGGAGGAGACGGGCTGATGAGCTGGTTCAGCGTCGCACCAGGCGCTCCCTTCGGCACGGAGGAGCTCCCCTACGGGATCTTCTCGCTCGCTGGCGGCGATCCCCGGATCGGCGTCGCCATCGGCGACCAGGTGATCGACCTGGCAGTCGTCGCCGAAGCGGCCGACCGCTCCTCGGGCCACTTCCGGCAGCCGTCGCTGAATGCGTTCCTCGCCGCCGGACCGGAGGAATGGGGCCGGACCCGGGAGCTGCTGCAGTGGCTGCTCAGCGACGAGTCCGGACCGGACGCCCTGCAGCCGCATCTGCACCCGATGGCGGAGGTCAGGCTGCACCTGCCCTTCCAGGTCGCCGACTACGTCGACTTCTATGCCAGCGAACAGCACGCCACCAATGTCGGCCGCATCTTCCGACCCGACGGCGCCGCGCTGACCCCCAACTGGAAGCACATGCCGATCGGCTACCACGGCCGGTCGGGCACTGTCGTGGTGACCGGCACCGATGTCGTCCGACCGCACGGTCAGCGCAAGGCGCCCGAAGACGACGCACCTACCTTCGGTCCCAGCACCAAGCTCGACTTCGAGGCCGAACTCGGCTTCGTCGTCGGCACGCCCTCCACGCTGGGTGAACCGGTGCCGGTCGAGGACTTCCATGATCATGTCTTCGGCGTGGTGATCTTGAACGACTGGTCTGCGCGCGACCTGCAGGCCTGGGAGTACGTTCCGCTGGGACCCTTTCTCGGCAAGAGCTTCGCCACCTCAGTCTCGGCCTGGGTGCTGCCGCTGGCCGCGCTCGGGTACGCGGAGGTGGAGCTGCCCGACCAGGACCCGGAGCTGCTGCCCTACCTTGAGGGTCGCAGCCACGGCTACGACATCACCGTCGAGGTCGAGCTGAACGGTCAGGTCATCAGCCGCTGCCCGGCTGCGGGGCTGTACTACTCACCGGCGCAGATGTTGGCTCACCTCACCGTGAACGGCGCCAGCCTGCGGACCGGCGACCTGTACGGCTCGGGCACTATCTCCGGGCCCGCCCCCGGGCAGTGCGGCAGCCTGCTCGAGCTGACCTGGAACGGCGGCCGACCGCTGCAGCTTCCCGATGGCGGCCACACCTTCCTCAGCGACGGTGACCTGGTGGTGATGCGGGCGTCCGCGCCGGGACAGCACGGTCGGATCCGGCTCGGCGAGGTCGCCGGCCGGATCGTCGCAGGGACCGTCAGCGGATCTTGACCACCTGGGTCTTGGCCGCCAAATCATGGAGCGCCTGACGCTTCGGCTGCCAGAGCGGGAAGAGCACATCGAGCAGCTGAACCAGCAGCAGCACACCGCTGATCCCGGGCAACACCCAGACGGCGGTCCGCGCCAGCACCGCCGACCAGGCCAACCGGTCTCCCCGACGCCCCTGGTCGACCGGCACGATCCGCAGCCCGCAGACCAGCTTGCCGGGAGTGGCGCTCTTGAACCTCCAGAACAGCGCGTAGTAGCAGAACCCCACCACAACGGTGATCATGGTCAGCAGCAGCTGGTCGCCGGTGCTGATCAGGTCGGTGCCGAACGGGACCGGCGGCGGCGGCTGGCCGGCCTCGGCGGCTCGGAACGACTCGCGGAAGATCCGTGCCATGGTGACGAACAGCTTCTGGTAGATCGGGATGCTGGGGATCGAGGCGAGCGCCGAGACGATGAACGAGTCGACCACCACAGCCAGCACCCGCCACCACCAGCCCGCCAGCGGGACACCGTCCGCGGTCTGCACCGCCTGCGTACCGGCCACTCCGACCCCCGGCGGCCGGTAGGGGCCGGGCTGGGCCGAGGGGTGCTGGGTCAATGTGTGCTGGGTCGATGCGTGCTGGGTCGATGGGTATTGGGGGAAGGGCCCGGGTGATCGCTGACCCTGCCGGGTGTTGCGTGACCACTGCCAGCCGTCCCAGTACCGCTCCTGGCTGGGGTCGACCGGGTCCGGGTACCAGCCGCTGGGCGCGGCGTGGCGCCCGGGGGGTACCGGGGGCGAACCGACAGGAATATCGCTCACAGGTCGTCCTTCTCGGGGGTGGCCCACCATGGTCTCACCCTCGAGGATGCCAGTGGCACCAAGCCCGGGGTCAGAGGTTGCCGCGCCGCTCCTGCTCGCGCTCGATCGCCTCGAACAGCGCCTTGAAGTTCCCCTTGCCGAAGCCGAGCGAGCCGTGCCGCTCGATCAGCTCGAAGAAGACCGTCGGCCGGTCGCCGATCGGCTTGGTGAAGACCTGCAGCAGATAGCCGTCCTCGTCCCGGTCCACCAGGATGCCGCGTGCGTGCAGCTCGTCGATGGGCACCCGCACCTCGCCGATCCTGGCCCGCAGCTGCGGGTCGTTGTAGTAGGAGTCTGGCGTGTCCAGGAACTCCACCCCCTCGGCCCGCATGGCATCCACCGTCGCCAGGATGTCGTTGGTCGCCAGTGCCAGGTGCTGGGCCCCAGGGCCGCCGTAGAACTCCAGGAACTCGTCGATCTGGCTCTTCCGCCTGGCGACCGCCGGCTCGTTCAACGGGAACTTGACGCGGTGATTCCCGTTGGCCACGACCTTGCTCATCAATGCGGAGTAGTCGGTGGCGATGTCGTCACCGATGAACTCGGCCAGGTTCGTGAAGCCCATCACCCTGTTGTAGAAAGCCACCCAGTCGTCCATCCGGCCGAGCTCGACGTTGCCGACGACATGGTCAAGGGCCTGGAACAGCCTCCGGGGAGCAGCTGTGCGCCTGCGGTAGGTCGAGCTCCGCTCGACGTAGCCGGGCAGGTAGATGCCGTCGTAGCGGGACCGGTCCACCAGGGTGTGCACGGTGTCGCCGTACGCCTGCAGTGTGGCCAGCCGAACCGTGCCGTGCTCGTCGGTGAGGTCGTGTGCCTCGGCCACGATCGTGGCCCCTTGCGCGCGTGCCTGGCGGATGCACCGATCCACGTCCGGCACCTCGAGGCTGATGTCGACGACGCCATCCCCGTGCCGGCGATGGTGGTCCAGTAACGGACTGTCGGGCGCCACCCCGCCCAGCACCACGAACCGGCAGGCACCGCTGGTCAGCACATACGCCTTGTGGTCACGCTGACCGGTCTCCGGCCCGGCGTAGGCAACCAGGTCCATGCCGAACACGGACTGGTAGAACAGCGCGGTCTGGGTCGCGTTCCCCACCACCCAGACGACCGCATCCCAGCCCGTGACCGGGAACGGGTCAGCCGAGGCGTCGTACTCGACCAGTCCCACCAGCTGCTGCAGCTGGCCGAGGTCGAGCCGAGCGAGCTTCTCTTCTCCTGTCAGCACGTCAGTCATGGCTCCATGGTCACTTCCGTCGACAACCTGCGCAATGGCAGTGATATCGGTCCTACACTGTGCCCAGTGTCAGGCCGATTCACCCCACAAACAGGAGCCAGCATGTCCAGTCCGCCCATCGACGAGCTGGACCGCAGGATCCTCGGGTTGTTCAGTGTCGAGCCGCATGTGGGCGTACTGGAGGCGAGCCGGCGGCTGGGGGTCGCGCGCGGCACCGTCCAGGCGCGGCTGGACCGGTTGGAGCGCAACCACATCGTCACCGGCTGGGCTCCGGCCATCTCCCCCGCCGCGCTCGGCTATGCCGTCACCGCTTTCGTCACCCTGGAGATCGTCCAGCATGTCGGCCGAAACCGGGTCACCGAACATCTGCGGTCCATCCCGGAGCTGCTGGAGTGCTGGACCGTCACCGGCAGCGGCGACCTGTGGTGCCGGATCGTGGCCCACTCGAACGCGGACCTGCAGCGGGTCATCGACCTGATGGTCACCGACCCCGACATCGTCCGCGCCTCGACCCTGATCGGTCTGGCCGAACTGATCCCGTTCCGGACGGAGCCGCTCGTCCAGCAGGCGCCTCAGTAGGCCAGAACGCCCCCGATGGAGATGATCGGGTTGGCCGCCCCCGGTCTGTAGGCCTGGCTCAGCTCACCGGCGCCGCCGACCGGACCTCGGCGACAACGCGGCGTACCGCCTCCAGGGTGCGGTCCACGTCCTCGTCGGTGGTCCGCCAGTTCGACACCGAGATGCGCAGGATCGCCCGGCCCTGCCAGACCGACGGGGTCATCCAGGCGGTGCCCTCGGCGAGCAGCCGGCGGGCCACCTCACGGGTCACCTCGTCGGCGCCGAAGGACACGCATACCTGGGTGAACACCACGTCGTTGACCACCCGGGCGCCGTCGATCTCCGCCAGCAGAGCGGCGAACCTCTGGGCGTGGCCGCAGAAACGTTCGACCAGCTCGGCCACACCGTTCCGGCCGAGGGACCGCAGCGCCGCCCAGACCGCGAACCCGCGCGCCCGCCGGGAGAACTCCGGCACACTCGCCATCGGGTCGGGGCGTTCGTCCTGGATCAGGTACGCCGCATGCACCCCCATCGCGTCGTACAGCGCCTCGGCGTCGGCGACCACGGCAATGCCGCTGTCATAGGGGACGTTGAGGGTCTTGTGGGCATCGGTAGCCCAGGAGTCGGCCCGCTCCAGGCCGTGGACCAGGCCACGCATCCGGGGCGAAGCGGCCGCCCAGAGCCCGAAGGCGCCGTCGACGTGCACCCAGGCGCCGTGCCGGTGGGCCGTCTCGATCGCCGCCTCGAGCGGGTCGAAGGCGCCGCTGTTGACGTTGCCGGCCTGCAGCGCCACGATCAGCGGACCCGGGCCGAGACGATCCAAGTGCTCCGACAGCGCCTCCGGCCGCAGCCGGCCCTGTCCGTCGGCCGGCACCACCACACTGCGCCCCTGGCCCAGGCCGAGATAGCGCAGCGCGGCGTCGATCGTGTCGTGCCGTTCCTCGCCTACCACGACCCGCACCGGTGGAGCCCCGACCAGTCCGTCCCGGTCGACGTCCCAGCCCACCCGGCGCAGGACCTCGTGCCGCGCGGACGCCAGGCCGGTGAAGTTGGCCATCATCGCGCCGGTGACGAAACCGACGCCGGCAGTGGCCGGCAGGCGCAGGAGATCGAGCAGCCAACCGGCCGCCACCCGTTCGGCTCCGGCGGCAGCCGGGGAGGAGGCCAGCAGGCCGGCGTTCTGGTCCCAGGCCGAGGTCAGCCAGTCCGCCCCCAGCGCAGCCGGCAGGGTGCCGCCGATGACCCAGCCGAAGAAACGGCCGGACGGCATCGCCACCAGACCGGGCTCGGCTGCGGCGATCAGCTCCTCGATCACCTGCAGACCGTCCTCACCGTCCTCGGGCAGCGGCCCGCCCAGAGCGGTGGCGACCTGGTCGACATCGCTGCGCGCGGCCACCGGTCGGTCGTGCAGGCCCGCCAGGAAACCTGCGGCCTCGCCGAGCACGTGCTCAAGGATCTGCCGCTCGTCGCTCATCCGCGCTCCTCGTCACCGCCGGTGGCCCGTTCTCCTCTACCGCTGTCTTACACCTTGGCCGTCGGCGGCGCTGGCGCTCAGCCGCGTTGGGAGACCGCCCACTCGCGGATCAGGTCGATCCGCTGCTGGAGCTCGACGGCGCTGGCAGCCGCCGTCGGTGGACCGCCGCAGGCACTCCGCAGCTCGGCATGGATGACACCGTGTGGCTGGTCGGTGCGGTGGTGCCAGGCCCCCACCAGTCCGTTGAGCTCCTTGCGCAACGCCCGGAGCTCGGTGTGGGTGCTCCGTTCGGCCTGCTCGGGCCGCGGGCCGCGGGCCACCTGCTGCGCCTGGTGCCGGCGCAGCAGATCCTTGACCTGGTCCGGCTCGAGCAGGCCGGGGATGCCGAGGTAGTCCATCTCGTCGTCACTGCCGGCGCGCGCCGAGAGCCCGAACTCGCCGCCGTCGAAGACCACCCGGTCGAAGTCGGCCTCACTGGCCAGCGCCGCGAACTCCCCCTTCTCCGGGTCGGCGTCGGCCTCGGTCTCGAGCCGCTCGGCGGCGAGCAGCAGGTCCTCCTCGGTCGGCTCGCTGCCGGGTCGCCTGAGGGCATGGTCGCGTTCCACCTCCATCTCGGAGGCGAAGGCGAGCAGATTGGCGACGCTCGGCACGAACACCGAGGCAGTCTCCCCCCTGCTCCGGGCCCGGACGAACCGGCCGACCGCCTGAGCGAAGAACAGCGGCGTCGCCGTCGAGGTGGCGTACACCCCGACCGCCAGCCGGGGCACGTCGACACCCTCCGAGACCATCCGGACGGCCACCATCCAGCGCTCGTCCCCGTCGGCGAAGGCGGAGATCTTCCTGGACGCCTGCGCCTCGTCGCTCAGCACCACCGCCGGCTTCTTGCCGGTGACCGACCGCAGGATGTCTGCGTAGGCCCTGGCCGTGGTCTGGTCGGTCGCAATCACCAGGCCACCGGCGTCCGGGACGTGTTGGCGCACCTCGGTCAACCGGGTGTCGGCCGCCCGGAGGACGGCCGGCATCCAGGAGCCCTGCGGGTCCAGTGCCGTCCTCAGCGCCTGGCTGGCCAGGTCTTTGGTGAGCGGCTCACCGAGCCTGGCGGCGACCTCGGTGCCGGCGCTGGTCCGCCAGTGCAGGTCCCCCGAGTAGGCCATGAAGAGCACCGGCCGGACGATGCCGTCGGCCAGTGCCTCGCCGTAGCCGTACGAATAGTCGGCCCGCGACCGCAGTGCCCCCGCGCCGTCCGGCTCGTAGCGGACGAACGGGATCGGGTTGGAGTCGGAACGGAACGGGGTACCGGTCAACATCAGCCGGCGGGTGGCCGGCTCGAAGGCCTCGCGGACCGCGTCGCCCCAGCTGAGCGCGTCGCCCGCGTGGTGCACCTCGTCGAGTATCACCAGCGTCTTGAAGCCCTCGGTACGGATCCGCAGCGCCAGCGGGTTCATCGCCACCCCGGCATAGGTGAGGGCGATGCCGACGAAATCCCGGCTGGTCCTGCCCTGCTTGACCCCGAAGCTGGGGTCGATCGCGATGTTGATCTTGCTCGCTGCCTCGGCCCACTGTGTCTTCAGGTGCTCGGTGGGCGCGACGATGATGATCCGGTCGATCTGCCGACGGCTGAGCAGGTTGGCGGCCAGGGTCAGGGCGAAGGAGGTCTTGCCGGCGCCTGGCGTAGCAACCGCCAGGAAGTCCTGCGGGTTGGTGTCGAAATACCGCTGCAGTGCCGCCTCCTGCCAGGCCCGGAGCTGCTTCGCAGTCCCCCAGGCGGCCCGATCCGGGAACGCCGGCGGCAGGCCGGTGGTCGTGATCTCAGGCTGGGCACTCACTGGCCCGAGTCTAGAGCAGCGGGGCCTCCGGTCCGAACGACCCATGCCCTCCCACCGGGACCGGGACCGGTCAGCGGGCCAGCTCGTTGGCGACTCGACCGATCCGCAGTGACATCGCGATGCCGACCAGGGCGACGGCGGCCATCGCGGTCAGCACCACACCGAAGGTCAGCGGCAGGTTCCCGCCCGGGTGCAGGGCGGCGAAGATGGACCCGCTGATGCCGACGAACAGTCCCGCGCCGAGGGCCTCACCGAACTGCAGCGACGATGCACTGCGGCCCTGCTCGCTCACCGCCGACAGGCTCATGGTGGCCAGCGAGGTGCTGGCGATCGACATGCCCATGCCGAACCCACCGAGGATCCAGCCGACTCCGACCATCCCCACCCACACTGCCGGCCAGAAGGCGGCCGAGGCGGCGCACAGCAGACCGAGCAGGATGCAGGCCGAGCCCAGGGTGATGATCCGGTCGCGCCGCAGGGCCAGCGTCGGCCGGCTCTGGATCCAGGACCCGGTCGTCCAGCCGACGGCACCGATGGTCAGCACGGCGCCGGCCAGCACCAGCGCCAGTCCCCGCTGCTCCACCAGCATCAGCGGAATGAAGGCCTCGGCGCCGAAGAACGCGCCGGCCAACAGGCCGCGGACAGCGATCACGGCCGGCAGGCCGGTGTGGAACCGGAGGAAACCGGGCGGCATCAGTCGGGGCAGGCTCACCAGCAGAGCCGCTGCTCCGGCGAGGGCGACCAGGATCGAGAGAGGTTGCAGCCGCTGTCCGGCGAGCTGGATCAGCGCTGCACCGACCGCCGCCAGACCCGCCGCCCAGAGCGGTGCGGGCCGGGCGGTTGAGGGCTCGACCGGTTCGCGCAGCTCCGTCCGGGCCATCCGGACCAGGGTGGGAATGACCATCGCCGCGGCGAAGGCCAGCAGCGGCAGCACGCCGAAGAACACCCACGGCCAGCCGAACCGATGCGTCAGCCAGGCCGCCACCGGCGGTCCGACGAAGGAGGGCAGCACCCAGGCGGTGGAGATGTAGGAGAACATCCTTGGTCGCTGCCGCTCCTCGAACCCGCGGGCGATGCAGACATAGATGGAGACGCCCAAGATGCCACCGGCCAGGCCCTGGATGAACCGACCGGCGATCAGCTGCCACATCTGCTGTGCGCTTCCCGCCACCACCAGGCCGACCGCGAAGACCAGCAGGCCGGCGATCATCGGCCGCGATGGCCCGACCCGGTCCGCCACCCGGCCGGCCGCGATGGTGGCGAACAGCTGGCCGATCAGGAACAACGAGAAGGCCCAGGCGTAGACGCCGATGCCGTGCAACGCTGCGGCCGCCACCGGCATCGCGGTGGCCACAGCGATGGCCTCGAACGCGATGGCCACGATCGAGGCGCAGAGACCGATGGTGAGCGTCCGCCGCGAGACCGGGGGGGCTGCGTCCGCCGAGTCGAGATCGCGGGAGGTGCTGGTCACCGGGCCAAGTCCACCACCCCATTCCGCACCGGCGGCAACCGGGTTCCTGGTCCGACCCAGGGACCGGTGCGGGTGGTCCGCATTAGACTGGCGGCCGTGAGCCAGCAACAGCGCAGTCCCGGAGCAGAGACGATCGTCGACGAGCGGACCGACTACCGCCTGGACGAAGGCGATCACGAGCGGTTCTCGCACTACGTACCGAAGGACAAACTCACCGAGGCCATGGTGATGGGGACCCCGGTGGTCGCCCTCTGCGGCAAGGTGTGGGTGCCCAGCCGCGACCCACAGCGGTTCCCGGTCTGCCCTGACTGCAAGGACATCTGGGAGAGCCTGAACGATGACAAGCCCGGCGACGACGGCTAGAAAAGCCAGGCCCACAGCCCGCTCGCGGGGCTAGCTCACGGCAGTGAGCTCCGGCTCGCGGACGTGCTCTGCGCGGAGCAGCCGCCCGTAGCTGCCGCCGGCCACCGCCAGGCCGGCGTGGTCGCCCAGCTCAACGATCCGCCCCGACTCCAGGACCGCGATCTGGTCGGCGTCGCGCACGGTCGACAGCCGATGGGCGATGGTGAGTGTCGTGCGGCCACGGCTCAGCGTCTCCAGTGCCTGCTGGACGGCGGCCTCAGTGCTGTTGTCCAGCGCACTGGTCGCCTCGTCCAGAACGAGCACCCGAGGGTCCCGCAGCAGGGTCCGGGCGATCGCCAACCGCTGCTTCTCACCCCCGGAGAACCGGTAGCCGCGAGCACCGACCACCGTCTCGTAGCGGTCGGGAAGAGCCATGATCACGTCGTGGATCTGAGCCGCTCGACACGCCTCGACCAGCTCGTCGTCGGTGGCCTCAGGCCTGGCGTAGCGGAGGTTGTCAGCGATGCTGGCGTGCAGCAGATAGGTCTCCTGGGAGACCACACCGACCACCCGGGCCAGGGTCTGCAGCGGAAGAAGGCGCAGGTCGACGCCGTCGATGCTGACCACACCACTGGTCGGATCGTGCAGCCGGGCCACCAGCGCAGCCAGCGTGCTCTTGCCGGAGCCGGTGAGCCCCACCAGCGCCAGATGGGTGCCGGCCGGCACCTCCAGGGTGATCCCGTTCAGGGCATCCCGGTCGGCGCCGCGGTAGCGAAAGCCCACCTCGGTGAAGCGGAGGTGACCGCTGAGGCCTTCCGGATCCACCTCGGCCGGCACGCTCGGGTCGTCGATCTCCACCGGCAGGTCGAGGTACTCGAAGATCCGGCTGAACAGCGCCATCGAGCCGGTCACCTGGACGCCGACGTTGAGGACCCCCATCAGCGGACGGAACAGACCGGCCTGAAGTGCCGTGAAGGCCACCAGAGTGCCGATGGACATCCCACCGGAAGTCGCGGGGTGGCCGCCGAAGAGGTAGATCAGTGCCGGAATGGCGGCGAAGACGATGCTCGTGGTGGCCATCCGCCAGCGACCGGCCAGCTGGGCGGCGACCTCGAGCGAGAGCAGTCCCGCCGACGAGGTGGTGAAGCGCTTCGTCAGCGCCGGGCCGGCGCCGAGGGTCTTTCCGAGCAGCACACCGCTGACGGACAGGGACTCCTCCACCTGCGCGTGCAGGCCGGCCACGGCCCGCTGCCTCCTGGCGGTGACGTCACGCCGCATCGTTCCCACCTTCCGGGTCAGCCAGATCGCCGGCGGCAGCACGACCAAGGACAGCAATGAGAGCCGCCAGCTGAGGGCCGCCATCGCCACGGCCGTGCCGACTGCCGCCGTGACGTTGGAGGCGGACGAGGTGGCTGCGGTGGTGACGACGTTCTGCATCCCGGCGATGTCGTTGATCAGCCGCGACTGCACCTCGCCGCCCCGGGTGCGGGTGAAGAAGTCCAACGACTGGCGTTGCAGGTGTCCGAAGACCCGGCTGCGCAGGGTGTGCATGACCCGCTGTCCGATCGTGGTGGACAACCAGGTCTGCAGCACCCCGAGAACGGCTCCGACCACGGTGACCGCAAGCATGCCGCCGACCAGCAGGGCGAGCAGGGCGCCGTCGCGCTGCGGGATCGCCTCGTCGATGATCCGGCGGGTGAGGAAGGGAATAGCCAGTCCCACCGCCGAGGTGGCGGCGATCAGCGCCATCACCAGGCCGAGCTGCAGTCGGTACGGCGCGAACAGCGCGGCGACCCGGCGGAGGCTGACCGGGTGGGAGTCGAGCTGGGCCAGATCTCGGGGATCTGGACGTTGGCCGCCGCCACGACCGCCGCGGCCGGACAGGTCGGCGTCAGGATTTCGGGTGTCAGGGCTGCTCATGCGCACCACCTCGGTCTTTCATCTCGTCAGCAACTCATGTTGGTGAGGCTACCTCATTATGTGGTAGCCCGACAAACTCTGGATGCGGGTCCACCTCTACGCTGGGGCCATGGCGGCACCATCGGACCATGCGAGCGAACTGATCATGCGGGCTGCCCGCACGCTTCGGCACCGGTTCGCGGTGTCGCTGGAGCCCTGGGAGCTGTCCCCGCACCAGTCCCGGGCGCTACGGGTGGTGGCCGGCCGGGACGACCTCCCCGCCACCGAGCCGCTGCGGGTGTCCGCGTTGGCTGAGGCGTTGCACATCGCGCCGCGGTCGGCGACCGAGGTGGTCGATGCCCTCGAGGCCAAGGGGCTGCTCGAACGGTTACCGGATGAGAGCGACCGGCGGGCCACCTGTCTTCGGCTCACCGAGGCTGGCCGCACAGTGGCCCGCGAGGTCGAAGAGATGCGCGCCGCCCAGGCTGAGACGTTCCTGTCCGCCCTCCGTCCGGACGAGCGGGCGACCCTGGCTGAGCTGCTGCGCCGGCTGCTGGACTGAGCCTTCCTCCGGGCGGCGGGGTCACCACCGGGCGTCAAGCGGCGCTCGTAACCTTCCGTCAACCCGGCAGCCGTAGGCTCGCCGCATGAGTGACTCCGCCGCCTCGAAGACGATCATGCTGCTGCGGCACGCCAAGTCCGCCTGGGGCCTGGACGTTGACGACCACGAACGGCCGCTGTCGGGCCGCGGACGCCGTGACAGCCTTGCCGTCGGCGCCTTCCTGGCCGACCACGACATCCGGCCCGACCTGGTCGTCTGTTCGACGGCGACCCGGGCGCAGCAGACCTGGCGCCGGGCCGTCAAGGGCGGTGCTCCGACGTGCGAGGTCAGTTATGACGACTCCATCTACGAGGCCTGGGTGCCGGAGCTGATGGCCGTACTCCGGGGTCTCTCGGAGCAGGTGTCCACGGTGTTGCTGGTCGGCCACGCGCCGGGCATCCCGGATCTGGTGGACAAGATCGGCAACCGGGACGGGCGGCCGGACCTGTGGCGGGCCTTGGACGACAAGTTCCCGACCAGCGGGTTGGCCACGCTGCGGTACGACGGCAGCTGGGCCGGTCTCAGCGCCGGCTCGGCGACCCTGGTCGGTTTCGACGTGCCGCGTGGGGCCGCCAAGAAGAGGGCGAAGAAGTAGCCGTCGCCGCTAACGGCCGGCAGAGTCGGCGCGGGGCACCGGTGCCATGTCGACGCTGACCGTCATGTTCGACTCCTTCGCCTTGGTGAAGATCACGCCCTTCACCGGCGGTACGTCGCCGTAGTCCCGACCGAACGCGACGGTGGCGTGGGCCTCGTCGGTCAGCCGGTCGTTGGTCGGGTCCAGGTAGAGCCACCCGGCACCGGGCACCCAGCAGCCGGCCCAGGCATGGCTGGCGTCGGCTCCGACGAGCCGCGGCTGTCCCGGCGGCGGCCGGGTGGCCAGATAACCGCTGACGTACCGGCCCGCCAGTCCCTGGCTGCGCAGACAGGCGACCAGGAAGTGGGCGAAGTCCTGGCAGACTCCGCTGCGGCTGCGCAACAGGTCGGTGACGCGGGAGGTGACCGAGCTCGAGCCCGACTGGTAGTCGAAGTCGGCGTGAATCCGGTGCATCAGTTCGGTGGCCGCCTCACCCAGCGGCCGGCCGGCCGGGAACGAACGGCGAGCGTAGTCGTGCACCTCGTCGGGCAGGTCGACCAGCGGCGTGGCGAAGGTGTAGTCCACCGCCTGCCAGGCATCGGGCAGCTCCAGCCGCTGATCCGGCCGGGCCCGTTCCCAGGCGATGGACAGTCGGTCGGGCGGCAGCTGCTGGGGCGAGATCTGCACCTCGCTGACCGCGGTGACCTCCAGCACGGTGTGCGGCTCGATGACGTGGAAGTAGGTCTTGTCGTTGCCGAAGACGTCACAGTGCCGGAAGACATCGGCGGCAGCGGGCTCGATCCGCACGTCGTGGCTGCGGCACTGCTGCCAGGGCAGGTCCCGCGGACGGAGATGGAACAGCCCGTAGGAACCACTGACCGGTCCGTCGTAGCTGTAGCGGGTGGTGTGCCGGATCCGGTAGTCGGTCATGGTGTCGGCTCCACCCGCACAGTGAGCCGGGAGTCGGTCAGCAGCGGACGCCAGAGCGGCTGTGGCTGTGGCGGTTGGGTCAGGTACTCCTCGGCAATGGCCTCGGCGAGCCGCCGGAGCTGCTCCTGGAGCTCACCCAGGAAGGAGGCCAGCTGGTCGTATCCGCCGGCGTCGCCCGCCGCCACCAACTCCGTCGGCGAGGCCCCCGCCAGTCGCTCGGCGAGGTCGGACACCAGCCGCACCGGCCGGGACGTGCCGCTCGAGCCGGGCAGCGAACGGAGGTCAGCCGCCACCCGGTCGACCTGGTAGGCGACCGCTCGCGGGTTGTGCCGGTCCAGCACCAGCAGCTCCAGCATCGGGGCCACCCGGGTCTGGCCGCGGTAGCGGCGGCGATAGGTGACGATGCTCTCGGCCGCGGAGAGGGCTGCCTCGATGACCATCCGCTCGGCGCTGTCGGCATGCGGTCGGCAGACGGTCGAGCGCAGCAGGGCCAGCACCTGAAGACCGCGCTCGATGCCGCGGCCACTGTCCAGCAGATACCAGCCCGGATCGCGCACCATGTTCTCGCTGGTGATGCCGGTCAGGGCCAGCAAGCCCGACAGCAACCGCTCACTGGTGTCATAGAGTTGCGGGCCCTGGTCGTACGGCGCGACGGTCAGCGCGGCCAGCGCCCGGTCGACCCCGGCCAGCACCATCCAGACATCCTGCGACAGCTGGTCGCGGACACCCTGGGCGGCGTTGGTCAGCGCAGCAACGGACTGCGCCACCGTGCCGGTCCGACGCCGGTCGAGGACCATCGAACGCAGCTCGGTCAGCCACGCGTCGGTCTGCTCGGTGTAGCCGGGATAGGCGGCGCTGACATGGGTGACGGCCCTGAGCAGGGCATCCAGGGGCTGGCCGGTGGTTCGATCGCCGTCGGTCTCGACCGCGACCTGTCTGGTCGCCAGGATCAGCCGCAGCAGGTCCTCCGCCCGCTCGGCATAGCGGCCGAACCAGAACAGGTCGCTGAGCACGCGCGGCACCATCGCCGCAGGTGCCTCGGCGACGTGCAGCTGAGCGCGTTCCGGCAGCCCGCTCGGCGCACTCGGTGCGGGGCGTCGGCCACCCACCACCCAGACGTCCCTTGCGGTCCATGACCCCTCCGTGGCGCCGTCCGCCCCGCCGGAGTCGTCGAGGGTGCGCTCACGGCTGGTCGCCATCCCACCCGGCATGGCGGCGTAGGAGGCGCCGCGACGGACGGCGAAGCTGCGCAGCACGACGCTCCGCGGCTCCAGGCGGTCGTCGTCGGCGCTCGGGGGCGGCGACAGGCTGAGCTGCCGCTGACCGACGAACGCGTACGGCGTGGCCTCGATCCTGTCGGCCAGCCTCTCCCGCTCGGCCCTGGTCAGCGACGCGCCGATGACGCTCCTGCCGTCGGCCCGGGAGATGGGGCGGATCACCAGGGAGTCCAGGCTGGCCAGCACATGGCTGCGTGCCGTCCGGTCGCCGCACCAGAAGGTCTCCACCGACGGCAGCCGCAGCGGCTCGCCCAGCAGCCGTTGGCAGATCTCGGGCAGGAACGGCAGCAAGGCCGGGTTCTCCACCACCCCGGCGCCCAGTCCGTTGGCCAACGTGACACTGCCCTGCCGGACGCACTCCAGCAGACCCGGTACGCCGAGCTGGGAGTTGGGCCGCAGCTCGAGCGGGTCGGACCAGGCGGCGTCGACCCGGCGCAGGATCACATCCACCCTTTCCAGCTTGCCGAGCCCGCGCATCCAGACCTTGCCGTCACGGACCGTCAGGTCGTTGCCCTCCAGCAGCGGGAAGCCCAGCAGGGACGCCAGGAAGGCCTGGTCGAAGGCGGTTTCGGAGTGGGTCCCGGGACTGAGTACGACCACCCGCGGATCCTCGACCTGGCCTGCGGCGGCATCGGCCAGGGCGGCGCGCATGGACTGGAAGAACGGGGTCAGCCGGTGCAGGTGCGCGCGACCGTACAGCTCGGGGAGCGCCCTGGAGATGACCCGACGGTTCTCCATCGCGTAACCGGCGCCGGACGGCGCCTGGGTACGGTCCCCCAGTACTCGCCACTCCCCACCCGCGTCCCGGCCCAGATCGGCGGCCGCCAGGATGAGCTGGGGTCCGAGGTGGTCGATGCCCACCGAGGAGCGGAGGTACTCCCGGTGACCGAACACCACCGCCGGCGGCAGCAGACCGTCGGCGATCAGCCGGCGCTCACCGTACAGGTCGGCCAGGACCGCGTTCAGCAGCTCGGCCCGCTGGACCAGGCCCACCTCGAGGGTGGCCCACTCCCATTCGTCCAACACCAGCGGCACCGGGTCCAGCCGCCAGGCGGTGGGTTCGGTCAGCGGCGGCTCCGCGGCCGACGCCCCGGTCGCCGCCACCGTCAGTGGCGGGCTCGGGGTGTAGCTGACCCCGTCGTCCTCCAACAGCCGGGCCACCTCGCGCCGCACCCGCCCCAGGTCCTCAGCGCCGAGGTCCCGGATCCCCTCGAGCAGGTCCTGCCAGCCGGCCCCGGGGGACCCGTCGGCGAGCAGATTCATCGACGGCTGACGTCAGCGGCCACGGCTCAGTAGCGGTAGTGGTCGGGCTTGTAGGGGCCCTCGACCGGTACGCCGAGGTAGGCGGCCTGCTTGGCCGACAGCTCGGTGAGCTTCACGCCCAGCGAGCCCAGGTGCAGCCTGGCCACCGCTTCGTCGAGGTGCTTGGGCAGGACGTGCACGCCGACCGGGTACTCCTCGGGCTTGGTGAAGATCTCGATCTGCGCGAGCACCTGATTGGTGAACGAGTTGCTCATCACGAAACTGGGGTGTCCGGTCGCATTGCCCAGGTTCATCAGCCGGCCCTCGCTGAGCACGATCACCGAGTGCCGACCCGCGCCGTCGGCGGATCCGTCCGGGCCGGGGAAGATCCACTCGTCGACCTGCGGCTTGATGTTGTTGCGGGTCACTCCGGGCCACTTCTCCACCCCGGCGATGTCGATCTCGTTGTCGAAGTGGCCGATGTTGGCGACGATGGCCTGGTGCTTCATCCGGCTCATCTGGTCGGCGCTGATCACGTTCAGGCAGCCGGTCGCGGTGATGTAGATGTCGGCGATCGGCAGCGCATCCTCGAGGGTGGTCACCTGGTAGCCGTCCATGGCGGCCTGCAGGGCGCAGATCGGGTCCACCTCGGTGATGATCACCCGCGCACCCTGGCCGCGCAGCGACTCGGCGCAGCCCTTGCCGACGTCGCCGTAGCCGCACACGACCGCGACCTTGCCGCCGATCAGCACGTCGGTCGCCCGGTTGAGACCGTCGATCAGCGAGTGGCGGCAGCCGTACCTGTTGTCGAACTTGGACTTCGTGACCGAGTCGTTGACGTTGATCGCGGGGAACATCAGCGCCTGCTGGCGGTGCATCTCGTACAGCCGGTGCACCCCGGTGGTGGTCTCCTCGGTGACTCCCTTGATGGAGTTGGCCACCTCGGTCCAGTTGGTCCGGCCCTCGGCCAGTGACGTCTTGAGCAGCCCGAGGAAGACCCTGAACTCCTCCGGGTGCTCGTCGGTCGCGTCCGGCACAGCACCGGCCTTCTCATACTCGACACCCTTGTGGACGAGCATGGTGGCGTCGCCGCCGTCGTCCAGGATCATGTTGGGCAGTCGGCCGTCCGGCCAGTTGAGGATCTGCTCGGTGCACCACCAGTACTCTTCCAGCGTCTCGCCCTTCCAGGCGAACACCGGAACACCGCCCGGCGCCTCCGGCGACCCGTCGCCGACCACGACGGCGGCGGCGGCGTGGTCCTGGGTGGAGAAGATGTTGCAGCTGGCCCAGCGCACCTCGGCGCCCAGCGCCACCAGGGTCTCGATCAGCACCGCGGTCTGCACCGTCATGTGCAGGGAGCCGGCGATCCGGGCGCCCTTCAGCGGCTGGCGCTGACCGTACTGTTCCCGCATGGCCATCAGTCCGGGCATCTCATGCTCGGCCAGGTTGATCTCTTTCCGGCCGAACTCGGCCAGGGTCAGGTCGGCGACGCGATAATCCATGACTGCAGCCTAGGGGCTAGGGTCGCTCAGATTCGAACTGGAGACGGAAAATCAGGCCTCGGGCCAGGCGTAATCTGCCAGGATCCGACGGGCGGCACCCACCGAGGCGACCAGCGGATGGTCGGCCAGTGCCCGCACCGCCGCCCGGCGCGATCCGCTCAGGGCAGCCTCGATGGTCTGCCGCTCGACCGACTTGACCGCGCGGATTAGGCCGGACATGTGCTCGTCCAGCCGGCGGGCCGACAGCGGCTGGGCCCCGTTGGCGCCGACCAGACACGGCACCTCCACCACGGCGTCGTCGTCGAGGTCGGACAGCGCGTGCCGGTTGCGGACGTTGAGGATGATGGTCGACTGCTCGTTGCCGGCGATCCCGTTCATCAACGCCAGCGCGACCCGTTCGTAGCCGCCGAGCTGGATGTCGTCCGCGTCACGCTCCTGGTCCGCCGGCCGGGTCTCCTTCATATAGCTGGAGTCCCGCTCGGCCCGGGCCTGCCGCCACAACGTGAGGGCCGCGGCCGGGTCCGCCTCGACCGCGTCGTAGAACGCGCTCTGCTGCCGCAGCAGGTATTCCCCGCGTGTCTCCGGCTCGGCTCGGATCGCCTCCACCGCGACGTCGGCGCAGTAGAAGTAGTAGAGGTACTCATTGGGTATCGCACCCAGCGTCTGCAGCCAGTCCGCGCCGAACAGCCGTCCCTCCTCGATCCTCGCCAGCCGCGGCTCGTCGACCAGCAGCCCCGGCAGCCGGTCGCGGCCGTCGACCAGCACCTGGCGCACCCAGCCCAGGTGGTTGAGCCCGACATAGTCGAACCAGGCGTCCCGCTCGTCGACGCCGAGCGCGACCGCGATCCGGCGGCACAGCCCAGCCGGTGAGTCACAGATGCCGATCACCCGGTCGCCCAGCACCCGCGAGATCGCCTCCGTCACCATCCCGGCCGGGTTGGTGAAGTTGACGAACCACGCGTCGGGCGCGACGGCTGCGCACGCCTCCGCGATCCGGGTCGCCACCGGCACGGTCCGCAGTCCGTAGGTGACCCCACCCGCGCCGATCGTCTCCTGGCCGAGCACTCCGGCGGCCAGCGCGCGGCGTTCGTCGCCGGTGCGTCCACTCAGGCCCCCGACCCGGACCGCGGAGAAGACGAAGTCGGCCCCGCCGAGGGCATCGACCAGCCGGTCGCAGCGGCGGACCCTCGGGGGTCGACGAACCGGCGCGTTCAGCTGCTCCAGTACGGCCGCGATCGCGGCGACCCGGCGCTGGTCGGTGTCGAACAGGGCCACCTCGTCCACGGCCAGCCGGTCCAGCTGGCGCACCAGGGCCTCGTAGACGATCGGCACCCGGAAGCCGCCGCCGCCCAGGATCGCGATCTTCACCGGCACACCTCGTCCCTGTCGATAACTTCTGCGCTGTCGTGCGGTACGCGCACACGAATCGGCAGCCCCGATGGTCGCGAACTGCGATGATGATCTCTATCATCCCGTGCCTGGCGGCGGCTCGCCCGCCGGGCCGCACCGAACTCCGGAGCCTGCCATGACCGACGCTGAGAGCTGTCCCACCCCACCGGTGGACGCGTTCCTCACCGGCATGGTGTTCATGGACATGATCTTCTCCGGCCTGCCCTCCTCGCCGACGCCCGGGACGGAGCTGTGGACCGAGGGTCTGGGCTCGGCGCCTGGCGGGATGGCCAACATGGCGGTGGCGATGAGCCGGCTCGGACTGCACGTCAGCCTGGCCGCCCCGTTCGGCGGTGACTGGTTCGGTGACTTCCTCTGGGAGACGCTCGCCGACCAGGAGGAGATCGACCTGAGTCGCTCCCGCCAGTTCGACGACTGGCCCACCCCGGTCACCGTGTCTCTCTCGCACGGCGGCGACCGGTCCATGATCACCTATGAGCGACCGATGCCGGAGCCGCTGGAGACCCTGGCGCTGAACCCGCCTCAGTCGCGCAGCTGCTTCGTCGAGGTCGGCACCAGCGCTCCCGGCTGGCTGCGCCAGATGAAACGCGACGGCGCCCTCGTGTTCGGCGACACCGCCTGGGATCCCACCGGGACCTGGTCACCGGCGGTGCTGGACTCTCTGGTTGACGTGGACGTCTTCCTGCCAAACGCCACCGAGGCGATGGCGTACACCAGGACCACGTCTCCGGAGGCTGCGGTGGAGCGGTTGATGGACTTCGTCCAGACGGCCGTGGTGAAGACCGGCGCGGACGGTGTGCTGGCCGCCGACCGGTCCACCGGCACGATCCTGTTCGAGCCGGCCATCCAGGTCGATGCTGTCGACGCCACCGGAGCCGGCGACGTTTTCGCCGGGGCGTTCGTCTTCGCCACCCTGACCGGCTGGTCGCTGGCCGACCGGCTGCGGTTCGCCAACCTCTGCGCCGGGCTCTCGGTCCGCAACGTGTCGGGATCGTTCGGCTCGCCCTGCTGGCACGAGATCGGCGAGTGGTCGATGACCCAGGGGCCCGAGGTGCTGGACCGCTACGAGTTCCTGGCCGGGCTGCTGCCGGCCGAGAAGATCGCCGACCGTCACCGCGCCAGGCCGACGTTGGGCCTCGGCGGGCTGCACCGTCGCCTGACCTGACCGCCGCCGGCGGTCAGCCGGCGGCGAGCCTGGTCAGGGCCAGCACGTAGCCCTGCGGGCCGAGCCCGGCGATGACGCCGGTGGCGTACGGCGTGATGACCGAATGGCGCCGGAAGTCCTCTCTGGCGTGCACGTTGGACAGGTGCACCTCGATCAGGTCGGCCGTCCGCTGCGCGACCGCGTCGGCGACGGCGATCGAGTAGTGGGTCCAGGCGGCAGGGTTCAGCACCACCGGCGTCCGCCGGTCGGCCGCCTCATGCAGCCACCCCACCATCTCGGCCTCGGAGTCGGTCTGGCGCACCTCCACCTCCAGCCCCAGCCCGGCCCCGGCCGAACGGCACAGGTCGGCCAGCTGCTGATAGCTGGTGGTGCCGTAGATGCCCGGCTCTCGGGTGCCGAGCCGACCGAGGTTGACGCCGTTGAGCACCAGCACCGCGGTGGGCGCCGCTGCCCCCGGGGCTGCGGTGGGGGTCGGCTCCGCGGGCGGGGTCAGGTCGGCGGGTGGGGTCAG
Organism: Microlunatus panaciterrae; assembly: GCF_016907535.1. Lineage (NCBI taxonomy): Bacteria > Bacillati > Actinomycetota > Actinomycetes > Propionibacteriales > Propionibacteriaceae > Microlunatus > Microlunatus panaciterrae. Next base: position 2,967,107 of record NZ_JAFBCF010000001.1, on the reverse strand, counting down.
GTCGGCGGCCATCGCTGGATCGGCTCCTACAGGTCAGTGGCCGGCGGCGGCCGGCGGCTCGGGGCGGGCTGCGGGGACGTAGCCGGGGTCGTAGATGTCGGGCTCGAGATAGAGCGCGGTGACCATCGGCTCGGCCTGGCGGATCTGCACCTCGGCCCGGTCGATCACCTCGGCCACCTCGACTGCGGTGTCACCGGACCTGACCCCGATCTTGGCGGCCACCAGCACTTCCTCCGGACCCAGGTGCAGTGTCTTCATGTGGATGATCCGCTCGATCCCCGGGGTGCCGTTCAGCGCGGCCTCGATCCTGGCCACCGCATCCCTGGTCGCCGACTCCCCCAGCAGCAGGCTCTTGGTCTCGATCGCCAGGGCGACCGCGACAGCCACCAGCAGCAGGCCGATCAGGGCGGTGCCACCGACGTCGAAGTACCCGTTCTGGGTGATCAGCGTCAGCCCCACGCCCAGCAGCGCGAACACCAGCCCCAGCAGTGCAGCGAAGTCCTCCAGCAGGATCACCGGCAGCTCGGGCGCCTTGGCCGACCGGATGAAACGTATCCACGAGACCGAGCCGCGGCTCCGGTTGGACTCCCTGATCGCGGTTCGGAAGGACAGCCCCTCGGCGACGATCGCGGCGAGCAGGATGGCGATCGGGACCCACCACCAACGGCTCTCCAGCAGCTGGTTCGGATGACCCTGGGCGATCTCGTGGTACTTGTGGTACGCCTCGTACAGGGCGAACAGCCCACCGACGCTGAACAGCACGATGCTGACGATGAAGGCGAAGATGTAGCGTTCCCGGCCGTAGCCGAACGGATGCTCATCCGACGCGCCGCGCTTGGCCCGTCTGCTGCCGACCAGCAGCAACGCCTGGTTGCCGGCGTCCGCCACCGAGTGGATCGCCTCCGCCAGCAGCGACGAGGCACCGGTCAGCAGCCAGGCGCCGAACTTGGTCAGCGCGATGAACGTGTTCGCCGCCAGCGCGGCGACGACCGCCTTGTTCCCACCTTCTGCACTCACAAGGCCTCATCCTGCCAGAGACGGGTCAGGCTCAACCAACCCGAAGGCGCCGGTCGAGTGGGATCACAGGTCGTGGTAGCGGCCCAGTCCGACGGCGAGATAGACCGACGCGTACATCCCGGTCTGCAGCAGGGCTGCATAGCGCTCCACCGCCGAGCCGCTCTGATGGGCGATCACGCACACCCGGATGTCGTTGCGCTCGGCGGCGGCCAGCAGCCGGGTCTGCCCGGACCGCACCAGCTCGTCACCGTTGCCGTCGTCGAGCACCACCAGGCACGGACGCCGGTCGGCGCTGCCGAGGTCCTCGAACGGGTCCGCAAACGGGTCCCGCGGGGCGGCGGCGTCCAGCACCGGCAGCAGCTCCTCGACGTCGGCGGCCAGCGCAGCCCGTCCGCTGGCCGCACGGAAGGCCTCCGCGACCCTCCGGCTGGCCCGGGCCGCCAGCACCGAACCACCCCAGACCAGGGGCTGCGTGTCGGCCAGCCCCAACGCCACCTCCTTGGCAGGGTTCTCGATGGTCTCGACGGACGGCGAGCAGTCCTCGGCGACCTTGTCCATCGCCTCGGCGACCAGCTCGGAGTCGACCGAGGGGCCGAGCTGCATCACGTGCATCGCCGTCAGTGCCACGATCGCAGCGGCCAGCGTGTCCCCGGTGCTGGTCGGCAGCAGCGTGGTCGAGGAACCGGCGGCGTGCTCGGCGATTGGTGAGTGTCCCGGGCAGGCGATCACCACCTGGGCGCCTCGGCGGACAGCCTCGTGCACGGTCGAGATCAGCCCGGCATGGGCGGCGTCGCTGGCCAGCACCACCACCAGGTCCAGTGCACCCACCCAGCCCGGCAGTCCATGGGTGGGCCAGGCCACGAACGGGACCGGGCAGACCGGTTCGACTATCGCCCGGATGAACCGGGCCTCGGCTCCGGCCGCGACGACAGCCCGCGGACGTGGCGTGTCGGCCAGGGTGGTGGTCGCCCGGAGTGCCTCGCCGGCCTCTCGGCGCAACCGGGCGCCCGCAGAGGCCAGCCTGCGGAGTACCTCGTCGGCCCCCGCCAGCGCTGCACGGTCGTCCAGCCGGGCGTCATCGAATACCGACATGCTCGGTGCTTGCCGCTACTGGGACTCGGGTCGGCGGGCCTCGTCGATCAGCAGCACGGGGATGCCGTCGCGGACCGGGTACGCCAGGGCGCAGTCGGCCGCAGTGCAGACGAGCTCCTCACGTTCGTGGTCGACCGCGAGCGAGGCGTGGCAGTTCGGACAGGCCAGGATCTGCAAGAGCTCGGGGGCTAGGTCGACAGCCATGAATCTCCTCTGTTTCGGCCGGGCCAGCGGCTCGGTCTGACCCGATTGTTCTACAGCAGGGGCGATTGTTCTACCGCCGGCCCCCGGGCCGTGTCCTGGATGACGGCGAGCACCTCGTCACGCACAGCAACCATCGTGTCGTGGTCGGCGGCTTCCACGTTCAGCCGCAGCAACGGCTCGGTGTTGCTGGGTCGGAGGTTGAACCACCAGTCGTCAGCCGCGACGGTCAGCCCGTCCAGACGCTCGAGCGCGGCCCGGTCGGCAAACCGCTCCGCCACGGCGTCGGTCACCTGGGCTGTGTCGACGACCACGCTGTTGAGCTCACCGGACTCGACGTACCTGCTGTAGCTGCCGGCCAGCTCCGACAGCGGTTTGTCGCTGTTGCCGACCAGGGCCAGCACGTGCAGCCCGGCGAGCATGCCGGTATCGGCACCCCAGAAGTCCCGGAAGTAGTAGTGCGCCGAGTGCTCGCCGCCGAAGATGGCGTCGTGTTCGGCCATGGCGGCCTTGACGAAGGTGTGCCCCACCCTGGTCGTGACGATGTGGCCGCCGAGCCGTTCCACCAGCTCGGACACCGCCCGTGAGGTGATGGTGTTGCGGACGATCGTCGCGCCCGGCTCGCGCGCCAGCTCCTGGCTGGCGATCATGGCGGTCACCACCGAGGGGCTGACCACCTCGCCCCGCTCGTCGATGATGAAACAGCGGTCGGCGTCCCCGTCGAACACCAGGGCAAGATCGGCCTGGTGCTCGAGCACGGCAGCCTGCGCGTCACGCAGGTTCTCCGGCTCGAGCGGGTTGGGCGGGTGGTGGGGGAAGGTGCCGTCCAGGTCGGTGTACAGGCCGATCAGGTCGACGTTGGCCGACCCGAGCACGGCCGGCAGGGTGTGGCCAGCCATCCCGTTGCCGGCGTCGGCGACGACCCGCAGCCGACGGCAGCCGCTGAGGTCCACCAGGGTGTGGAGGTGGTCGGCGTAGGCGGGCAGCAGGTCCAGTTCGGACAGTTCGCCCAGGGCAGGTGCGGTCACCGGCACATCGTTGATCGCCCGGTCGGCGATCTCGACCAGGGTCGCGGAGGCGATCGGGCGGGCGCCGGCGAGGCAGAACTTCACCCCGTTGTAGCTGGCCGGATTGTGGCTGGCGGTGAACATCGCACCAGGCAGACCGAGCCGTCCGGAGGCGAACCAGAGCTCGTCGGTGCTCGCCAGACCGATGTCGACGACATCGGCTCCGCGGCTCAGCACGCCTCGAGCGAAGGCGGCCGCGAACTCGGGGCTGGTCACCCGCATGTCGCGGCCCAGCACCAGCGCGCCCTCGGCGGCCACCAGGTCGAGCGTGTCCACCAGCGCCGCGCCGACGGCGAAGGCGCCGTCGGCATCCCACTCCGGCGACGGGCCGACGGCGATGCCGCGGATGTCGTTGGCCTTGAAAACTCCTCGGGTGATCACCGCCCGAATCCTATCCGTCCGGCGTCTGGCCCGGGCGGGATGCGGTCAAGAGGTCTGATCTTTCCCTCGCCTCTGCCAGCGCCCAACCCGGATCGGGCTGGGCTCAGGCGTCCGGGTCGGCCAGCACGGTGAGGTGGCCACGCCGACCCAGCTCGACGATTCCCGACCTGCGGCGCACCGTCTCAGTCGGAGTCTCCGCCGCATCCTCATAGCCGAGGCCGACCTCACGGACGGCGTCGGCGAGCGCCAGCAGGTCGTCACTGTTCGGCTGCGGGTCCTCCGCGCCGCAGAGCCGGATGACCTCCCAGCCGCGGGGCGCCGACAGCGCCTGGGAGTGCAGCTCGCACAGGTCGTAGCAGTGCGGTTCCGCCCGGGTCGCCAACGGACCGAGGACGGCCGTGGAGTCGAGGTAGACGTAGGTCAAGGTCGCTGTGGCGGCACGGCTGCAGCCGGCACGGGAACAACGCCTGGACCTCACCAGGTTGACGCTACCGGCGACCGCGCGGCTTCGGCTGCATTGTCCGGCCGTGTCGAGCGACGTGTCGCCAACCCCGACTAGGGTTGAGGTCATGTCCAGTCGTCAGCGCGATCGCCATGGCCGGGGAATGCGTGGGCCGCTGGCGCTGCCCAACCCGCTGTCCGGTCGGCCGGCGACGCCACCTCGACCACAGAGCAAGGCGGACTACTTCGCCGAGGCGGTCCATGGGGCGGTCGACCGGATTGCCCAGCACTGTCCGGATGCCCTGGTCGGTGTCACCTTCGGCATCGAGGACGTGCCGCACCTCGAGACCGCCTGGTCCGGTGGCCGGGTCCCGTTGGCTGCTGCGCTGGAGGCGACCCCCGACCAGCTCAGCCAGGTGGTCGTCTACCGCCGGCCGCTCGAGCACCGGGCCGCATCCCGGCGCGGTCTGCGGATCCTGGTCTATCGCACGATCGTCGAGCAGCTGTCCGCGCTGACCGGGCGCAGCGTGGATGAGATCGATCCGGAGGGCGCGGGTGACGACGACGACCAGTCCTGACGGTCGGGCCGGTCCTGACCGTGCGAGGCGGGCGCTGGCGCTGCGGCTGGAGGCGTCCGCCGCGGAGCAGGGCCTGGCGCTGGTGCAGGCGTACCGGCGCGCCTCCCCGCTCAGCCCGGCAACCGGCGTCCGGCACGGCATCGGCGCCTTCTGCGCTCTGGGACCGGGCCGTTACGTCAACCGGGCGATCGGCTTCGGGCTGGCCGAGCCGGACCAGGTGGATCTGGATCAGCTGGCCGACTTCTTCGAGCCGACCGCACCACCCGCGCTGGAGCTGTCGAACCTGGCACCGGCCACCCTGCGCCAGGCTCTGGACGAGCGGGGCTACCGGCCGGACGCGGTCCGTTCGGTCCTGGTTCATGAGCTCGCGGACCGCGTGTCGCAGCCGGATGGCGCCGAGGCCATGGTGCAGGTGACCGAGGTGGACGACCAGTCGGTCGGCCGCTGGCGGGAGGTGATGGCGACCGGGTTCGGGGCGGTCGAAGAGGCGGCCCGGGCGGTGTGTGACGAGCACAGCTCGGCGCTGCAGGTGATGCCCGAGTCACTCCACCTGCTGGGGTGGCTCGCCGGCCGACCGGCCGCCTGCGGCTCACTGCAGGTGGTCTCCGGGGTCGGGTGGCTCGGCGGCGCGGCCACCGCCCCGTGGGCCCGCAACCGCGGCTGCCAGTCCGCCCTGATCGAACGGCGGCTGACGCTGGCGGCCGAACTCGGGTGTGACGTGGTGGCGGTCACCGCGACACCCGGCTCGGTCTCCGAACGCAACCTCGGCCGGCACGGGTTCCGCCTGCTGTACACCCAGCAGTTCTTCGTCGGCTGACCGCTGTTCGGCTGCGCCGGCTCTCAGCGGCCGGCGGCCGGATCCTGCCTGACCTGCGGTGCTCGGCTGGCGAGGTCCGGCGAGACCAGGCTCGGCGTGGTGAGGCCGGCGACGTCCCCCTCGTTCTGTTCCTGCGTTACCGAGGCGTGCACGTCCGCCCCCTCCGGGGTCCGCACCACCAGGTAGGCCGGAGGTGTCTGTGTCAGCACCCGAGTGTCAGAGCTGCCGGCCGCCATCGGTACATCGTCCTGCCGCAGGATCCGACCGGCGTAGGAGACGACGTCAAAGGAGACCGTGACCTCGGAAGGGCCGTTGTTGGCCAACTGCAGCGTGCTGGCGGCGCCGTCGAGGATGGCCGCAGCAGCGATTCCGCTGCGGATCACCGGCGGGTCCGCGACCTCGAACGCCAGGTCACTGGAGGCGCCCGACCGGCTGCTGGTCGACTGCACGGTCGCGGTGACCGGCTGGTCGCTGCTCAGCCGCAGGCCGGCCGCCTCACCGCCCAGGGCGTCGGCAAGGTCCACCGAGGCCGTGCTCTCCGGAGCCACATCGACGGTCTCGGCGCCGATCGGGGCATAGCTGCCACCCGCACCCAGCACCTCCACTTTCACCACGGCCCGCCGATCGCCGGGGTTGACGACGAGGAGCTCGCGGCCACCGGCACCACTGGGGAGACCAGGGACGACGACCTGCCGGCGGGGGCTGATGGCGCTGGGGTGCCAGTCCGCGCCGGCCGGCTCGTCGCCGACACTGCGCTGGTCGCGGCTGATCGCGGCGACCCTTCCCTTGGTGGCGTGGACCGAGACGGTGAGCGGACCCTGGGCGTCCACCAACGACGCCAGCCCGACCGTGACCGAGGACCTACCGGGAACGATCATGCCCGGGCTGCCCGGGACGATGATCATCCCCTTCGCGCCGAAGAACCTGAGATCGACCTCGGCCTGGGTCTCGTCGACATTGGTCAGGATCAACGTGCTCTGCTGCTGGTCACTGTGACCGACGCCGACGAACCAGTGGTCGACGGCGGGAGCAGTGCACGGTGCGACGCTGATCCCTTGATCATCACCCGACGCCGCGGTGGTGATCACCGATCCTGCACTGGCGGTGGCCATCACCCCTTCTCCGGACAGCAGCACGGACGCTGCGGGCTTGCGGAGCAGCTCGCCCGTGCCCTGCTCGTCAAGGGTGAAGAGCTTCTCGTCGCCGGTGAGCGGGCCGCCGTCGAGCCGACCCTCACGGCCCGGAGCCTTGCGCATCACCACTGCACCGATCTCGGTCCTGCGCTGGTCCGAGGCGGTGCCCTCGTCCCCATCAGGGACCGTGCACACGGACCGGGTCCGACCGACCAGCGGGATCCGTCCCGGGTCGAACGTCGCGGACTGGGCACCGATGAAGGACCCGCCGGCAGCGATCAGGATCGCCGCCAGCAGCGCGGTCGCCAGCGTCACGACGCTGCGCAACTGCCAGCCGGCGGCCCGTCCGGTCGAGCGTCTCATCGTGGCTGCGCCCCGATCACCGTCGCGGCCCGGCGGGCTGACCGGGCCGGGTCGCGCACCTCCGGCCGGCGGACCGCGGGTGCGGCCAGAACGGCGACCACGACGAGCAGCAGGCCCTGGACCAGCACCCAGCCGGGCCCGCTCGACCGGAGCGAGAACTCGACCCGACCTGCTGCAGCCGGCACCTCGAAAACCTGTTGCCAGCTGCCGGGGTCGACAGCTCGGAGCGGCCGGCCGTTGAAGCTGGCCGACCAGCGCGGGTCCTTCGGCTCACTGATCCGCAGCTCGCGGGCCTGGTTGGAGGCACCGACGGTGATCGCCGGTCCGGCCACCGGGATCTCCCGGTCGCCGTCCACCAGCATCACCCGGCCCACCGGCTGCTCGAGCTGCCAGACCACGCCCCGTCGGTTGCCGCTCGCGGTGCCGAGCCCGGGCGTGTTGTTGATCAATGACCGCTCCTCAGGGGTGGCGCCGGTGACCCAGATATAGCCGATGCCGAGGTTGACCAGCTCCGGGGCGATCTCCTCGTCTCCGGTTCCGGCCAGCAGCCGGATCACGACGTCCTCGGTCTGACTCCGGGCTGTGGTTGAGGCGCCGAAGGTGAAGCCGCGGTCGGCGTCGCCGAGCCGCACCTGGTCATCGGCCACGACCTGGTATCGGCCGATGTCCTGGGTCAGGTCGATGGCCAGCGTGCGTACTCTCAGGTCGGACTGCTGGGCGTTCAGCACGTATGGCGGGATGGCGGTCAGGCTGGTTCGAGTGACGGGACCGGCCAGACCTGCCCAGATCCACCAGCCGGCAGCCACCAGGCTGACCAGCGCAATGGCGGCACCGGCCATCACGACCGCGGGCTGGACGAAGGAGAAACTGCGCGACCCCAGGTCGTCGGTCAGTCCGTCGACCCCGGCGCCACCGGCCACGAGCAGTGCGCCGAAGGCGATCAGCAGGTAGGTCCCGGGCCATGGGCGCAGCTCGGTCCCCACCGGAGGGAGCGTGACGACCACCCGTGAGATCAGCACGGCCATCATCAGTGCGACCAGGGCCACCGTCCAGCCGGCCACCACGGCACGGCTGCGCGGACGCCGGGCCAGCCCGACCAGGGCAACCAGCCAGACCACGCCGAAGACCGTGACTGTCAGCCACAGGGGCGGCAGACCCGACCCGAGGTCCCGGCCGAGCAGCAGCGCCCACGGCGACGGTGCCGCGGGCGCACCGTCCAGCGCGGAGTCAGGACCGGCCAGCGCCCTTCCCCAGTGGGCGGCGAGGCTCGGCCACCACGGAGCCAGCACCACCAGCGGCACCGCCAGGGCGATACCGATCCGGCCGACCTTGCGCGGGGTCCGGAGCATCGTCACGGCACCGATAGCGCCGAGCAGCAACGCCATGATCATCATCGACGGCTCGAAGGCCACCAGCACCACCAGCACCAGGCCCGCACCCCAGCCACCGCGCCAGGCTTCCGGGTTGCGCGGGCGGCGCAGCACCAGCGCTCGCCCTGCCAGCACGAGCAGCGGCAGGGACACGGCAACAATGCTCATCGCCAGCCGACCCTGGTTGGTACCGCCGAGCAGTGCCGGCAGCAGCGCGTAGGTGGCGGCGACCCAGAGCCGGACCCGGCCGTCGGCGACGGCTCTGCGGACCACCGGGTAGGCACTGAGCAGCGACAACGGGACGATGCCGCACAGCAGCAGGGTGACCAGCCACTCCGGATGCCCGGCGGTCAGTGTCGCGCCGACCGCGACCAACCCCAGCCACGGCGGCGAGGACAGCTGCGGTGCTCCGACGATCGGGGCCAGGAAGGCGCTCCAGGCGTCAGCGGCGGTGCTGCGGGCCGGCAGCAGGACCGGGGACGTCAGGGACCCCGACCCGAACAACCGCCTGGCGGCGAACAGACTGGCGACCACCGCCAGTCCGGTGGCGATCACCACCGGCGAGAACCAGGGGCTGGAACGCCTCTCCTCGGCGACAGCGCTGAAGTCATCGCCGGTCAGCTCGTCCAGGGACGCGGAGTCACTGTCGCCGGCCACCGAGTGATAGCGGTCGGCGACGGCGGCCGAGACAGTCTCGACCGCGACCCGCAGGCTGGACCACCAGGGCGGTCGGAGCGCATCGACCCTGTCTCGAGCGCCGGGCGGGGCCTCGATCGAGCCGACCTTGGCACGCAGCTCATGGATCCGTCCGGGGTGGGCCAGGAACGACCCCAGAGCCAGCAGCTCGTCCAGGGCGCGGCCGGGCACCTTCCCGACCAGGTATCCGACCGCATGGACCAGACAGCTCCAGACCAGCCGGAGCCACACCACGGGCAACGCCGCCAGCGGCGCATGACCCGCCACCACCAGCATGCCGAGCAGCCGATCGGTCCGGCCGGGCCTGCTGCCGGCGGCGCTGTCCGGACGCAGACCAGCCCGACCGACCTGGCGGTGAACCATCTCCGCTGCCGGTGTGGTCATCACCCGGAAGCCGGCGAGGTGAGCACGCCAGCCGAACTCAACGCCGTCGCGGAAGACCGGCAGCATCGGGTCGAACCCAGCGAGCCGCTGCCAGACCGGGAACCGGACCAGCATGCCGCAGGTGGACACCGCGAGCCGGTCCGCCGGCTTGTCCCGCTGGCCCTGGTCGATCTCGCCCTGTTCGAGGTAGAGCTCACGCCGGCCGGTACCGGAGATGGAGATGCCGACCTCGCTGATCTGCTGCGGCAGCTGGCGCCGCTTCGGCAGCAGCAGCTTGGGTCCGGTGACGTCGATGGAGCTGTCCCGGCAGACATGTGTCAGCAACGCGTCCAGGGTGTCCGGAGCCGGGACGGCGTCGTCGTGCAGCAACCACAGCCACTCGTCAGCCGGCTGCCCGGCTGAGCGGGTGTGCCCACGGTCCTGGCGGAGTGCGTCCTGCACCGCCGCGCCGAACCCGTGCGTCCTGCTGCCGGTGTAGACCGCATCGATCAGACCGACCCGGGCGGCCCCGTCCAGCAGCTGCCGGGTCTGATCGGTGCTCTCGTTGTCAATGGCGACCAGCCGGTTCGGCCGATGCGAGAGCGCGGCTATCCCGGCCAGCGTGTCCGGCAGCCAAGGGGCCGCGTCGTGGGTGACCAGCACCGCAGTGACGACGCAGCCGGAGATGTCGACGTCGGTCTCGTCATCGTCGAACTCGGCCCAGGCCCACAGATCCTTCCCCACCGTGGCCTGCTCCGCCATGACCTGGGGGTCGTTCGGGGCTGCGTCTGGGTGAAGACCAGAGGCCTCCGCTGGAGCGGCATCTCTATCCATGGACGTCCGGGTTACCTCTGCGACTTCGTGTGGTCCCTGTGCATGGGCAACAACAAGGGCGCCCCACGACGGGGCGCCCCTACTTTAGGCGAGGTGGCCGCCAGACTCCATTCCGAGCCGGACCCCTCACAGCCCGGACTCCCTCGATACCGGGCGGGAGCTCAGACGGCGCGCTTCTTCAGCTTTCGCCGTTCCCTCTCGCTCAGTCCGCCCCAGATGCCGAACCGCTCGTCATGGGCCAGCGCGTACTCCAGGCACTCGCCGCGCACGTCGCACGACAGGCAGACCTTCTTGGCCTCGCGGGTGGACCCACCCTTCTCGGGGAAGAACGCCTCCGGGTCGGTCTGGGCGCACAGCGCCCGTTCCTGCCAGCTGAGCGCGCCCTCGTCGCCAAGGTCCTCTACTTCGTGCATCTCCTGTGCCTCCTCGACCCCGATGACTGCCTGGTTCACGTCGCGCACCGAGATTTCGCGGATCCCGGAAGCACTGCTCGATCGTTCGACGACCGACGGCCCGGTCGGGCACCGCGATCAACGAAGAACATAAATGAAATTACATGCCTGTCACTACCCATAAGTCAAGCCCGGACCTGATATTGCGCCCGCATCCCGGCAATCTCTCCGCACTTGTGATCATTTCCGTCGTCGGGTCGGCTGCAGAGGCGATTTCGCTTATCAGCAAAGGAGTCCGCGACGCAAGGGGAGAACCGGCCGCAGCCCGGCGATGATCATGAAACCGCTTCTGCGCTACTGCCGCGGAGCACTCCACCAGTCCTGGCCCGGCTGGTCGTCGCGGCCCTGCTGGTCGGTCGGTGCAGGGCCCTCGTTGCCTGTTGCGCTGGGCTGCGACTGCACCGGCAACACTCTCGTCTCCTGGGCGCTCTCGGGGTTGTGCTGTTCATAACGGTTCTGGGCAGGCTGGTTCTGGGCGGGCTGGTTCTGGGCGGGCCGGTTCTGGGCGGGCTGCTGTGCGGGCGGGAACTGGCCCTGCCGAGCCTGCCCCGGCTGCGCCGGCTGGATCGGCGAGTACGGCTGTTGCGGCGCGTGCTGTGGCTGCCAGTCTGAGCCTGCCGTGGGCTGGGAGGCAGACGGCTGGCCGGCCGACGGGGCGTTCCAGCCGCTGGTGTCGCCCGGTGCGCCCCAGCTCGACGCCGACGCGCCCGAGGCCGCATGGCCGGCGGTCTGCCAGCTGGCGCCGGAGGCCTGATCCGGCTGCCAGGTCGGCTGCACCTGTCCCGGGCCCTGGTCCGATCCCGGGTAGCGGCCCGACTGGGGGTGATAGCCGGGCTGGGCGTAGGGGCCGCCCAGCTGGCCCTGCGGATATCCGGGTGCGGCCTGGCGCTGCCGGACCTGGGCGGGCTGGCCCTGCAGCAGCCGGAAGAGCACGATCGCAGCCAACACCGCGGGGGCGAGACCGGCGAGGTAGGCGAAGAACGACATCACCACGGTTGGACCGCCCGGGGCCGCCAGGCCGATCACCGCGAAAAGCAACGACAGCAGCACCCCACCGCCGACCGCGATCAGCGACAGCAACGTCAGCAGCCGCGCATGCGGGGTCGGCTCCACCAGCACGCAGCTGGCGACGACCAGGGTCAACAGGACGACCAGCACCGCGCTGGAGAAATAGTCTCCGGCCACCGCAGAAGCGGAGGCGAAGCCGTACCCGTCGAGGGTCGCGAGGTAGATCAGGCTGACCAGCCCCATCAGCATGGTCAACGCCAGGGCGCCCAGCAGCACGAAGGCGGCCACCTCACGAAACTTCTTCAGACTCGTCACCACGTCGTTTCCATCTCCTCGGACCTTGGCCGGTCGACCATCGGCGAACGGGCTGAACGCCATCGCCAGCCTAGCGAAGAGCGGCCTGCCCGCCGCCCCGGTACCGCAGCCCTCCGCGCCTGCCGCCAGGGCTGCGGTGCTGCTCTGAGAGGATGTCGGCGTGCAGATCGTGATCTTGGCAGGCGGCGTCGGTGGGTCCAGGTTCGTGTCCGGGGCCCGCTCGGCCTATCCCGAGGCCGACATCAGCGTCATCGTCAACACCGCCGACGACATCACCCTGCACGGCCTGCGCATCTGCCCCGACCTCGACACCATGATGTACACCCTCGGCGGCGGCATCGACTCCGAGCGCGGCTGGGGTCGGACCGAGGAGACCTGGCGGGTGAAGGATGAACTGGCGGCCTACGGAGTCGAGCCGTCCTGGTTCGGCCTCGGCGATCTCGACCTGGCGACGCACCTGGTCCGGACCCAGATGCTGGACGCCGGCTACCCCTTGTCGGCCGTGACTGCAGCGCTCTGCACCCGATGGCTGAGGGAACAGCCACAGCTGCGGCTGCTGCCCATGTCGGATGACCGGGTCGAGACCCATATCGTCATCGACGATGGCTCCGGCCGTCGAGCCATCCACTTCCAGGAGTACTGGGTGCGACTGCACGCCGTGCCGGACGCGCTGGACATGGTGCGGGTAGGCATCGACCAGGCCACTGCCGCGCCGGGGGTGCTGCGCGCCCTGGCCGATGCGGACCTGATCTTGGTCGGACCCAGCAACCCGGTGGTGTCCATCGGTCCGATCCTGGCGGTGCCGGGTATCCGGGCAGCGCTGCAGTCGGCCCAGGCACCGGTGGTCGGCTTCTCGGGAATCCTCGGCGGCGCACCGGTGCTCGGGATGGCCCATCGGCTGCTCCCCGTGATCGGCGTCGAGGTGGATGCGGCAGCGGTCGGCCTGCACTATGGCGCAAGGCCCGCCGGAGGCCTGCTGGACGCCTGGCTGGTGGACAGCGGCGACGCCGCCGCGGCCCGGACCGCCACCGCCGCCGGGCTGCCCACCCGGGCCGTGGACCTGGTCATGCACGACCCGGCCACCACCGCCCGCTTCATCCGCAGCGGAGTCGATTTCGGCCTTTCGGTGCGGGCGCAGAGGATGCAGCTCGGCCAGGTGCGGGACGCGTCATGACGCCCTCGGCACTGCTCACCGTCTTCGCCCCGGACGGCATCGGCGAGGTGACCGCGACGACCGATCTGGCCGGAGCCGTCGTCGCCGCGATCGCCTCGGACCCCCAGGGCCCGTTGACCGATGGCGACATCGTGGTCGTCACCTCGAAGGTCGTCAGCAAGTCCGAGGGCAGGACCCGTCCTGCGGACGAGCGTCAACAGGCCATCTCCGAGGAGGCTGTGCGGGTCGTCGCGCAGCGCGGCGAGACCAGGATCGTGCAGACCCGGCACGGCCTCACGATGGCCGCCGCCGGCGTCGACAACTCCAACGTGCCCACCGGTGAGATCCTGTTGCTGCCCGTCGACCCGGACGCCAGCGCAGCGCGGTTGCGCTCCGAGCTGACCGGGCGGACCGGTGCCCGGGTCGGGGTGGTCATCTCCGACACCGCCGGGCGAGCCTGGCGGGTGGGCCAGACCGATATCGCCATCGGCGCCGCCGGCCTGTGCGTCATCGACCACTACGCCGGTCGGCAGGACGGCTACGGCAACGAGCTGCAGGTGACCTCCATCGCCATCGCCGACGAGCTGGCCGCAGCAGCCGACCTGGCCAAGGGCAAGCTGGACGGGCGCCCGGTAGCCGTGGTGCGCGGGTTGGGCCGCTTCGTCGCCGACGCCGATGATTGTCAGCCCGGCGCAGCGGCCCTGATCCGGCCCGCGGCCGGTGACATGTTCCGCACCGGCAGTCGGGAGGCGGTCGTACTGGCCGTGCTGACGGCGCTCGGCCGGCCCGAGCGCTACGCCGAGGTGATCGCCATCGACGACCCGACCGAGCGCGCCGCGGCGGCACTCGACGGTGCCGGTCCGGACGGGACGACGCTGCCGGCGGCTCAGGCCGAGCTGCTCACCGCCGTCCTCCAGGGCGGCTCGGGGTAGCCGCGAAAAGCGGGCTTCGGAGCCCCTCCGGCAGTGCGGCTAAACTCTTCTCATCTTGCGCGTACCACGACCCGGTGCGTTTTCCGAGCCGCAAGCCGTACAGACGTAGGAGACCATCGGTGGCCAAGTCCAAACCGAACAAGTCCGAGCCCGTCGCGGGCAACAGCCGACGCGACAAGCTGGCATCCCTGGAGGCGGCCCGCAAGTCGGAGCAGCGACGTCGGACGGTCATCCTGCTGTCGACCTGCCTCGTGCTCGCAGCGCTGCTGCTGGCCTACCCGGTCTACCTGTTCGCCCAGGACGCCCGGATGCGCTCTGCCTCGATCGCGGAGCTGGGACTCAGCCCGGCAGCCGCGGCCTGCCAGCCGGTGCAGGAGAACCCGGCCACCGGCAACCAGCAGCATGTCGCGGACGGCACCAAGGTCAACTACGACCGGCTGCCGCCGGACTCCGGCGCCCACCTCAACCACTGGGCGCCATTCGCCAAGAAGTTCTACACCGCTGAGGAGCGGCCGGTGGTCGAGGAGCTGGTGCACAACCTCGAGCACGGCTACACCATCGCCTGGTACAACCCGGACATGCCGAAGGACCAGCTGAAGGACCTGGAGTGGATCGCCAAGACCTTCAACGGCGGCGACTATGTCAAGGACAAGTTCATTGCTGCGCCCTGGACCCCGGCAGACGGCAAAGCGTTCCCCGCCGGTCAGAACATCATCCTGACGCACTGGTACGCCAACCCCCAGGACCCGGGCAACGCGGCCACCCAGAAGGGGGTCCGGATGGGCTGCGGCGGTGTCAGCGGTCAGGCGATCAAGGACTTCATGGCCAAGTACCCGTCGACCAGCGCCCCTGAGCCGCAGGGCGGCTGACCGGCCTCGGTCTTCACCCATAGCCCTTTTTCAGGCATAGTTGCCGCCCAGCTGATCGGTCACCGCGGCCACCAGCTCCTTGATCCGTTCGGCCTGTCCCATCGGGCAGACCAGCGTGATGTCGGGCGTCTGGACGATGACGGTGTCCCGCAGACCGACGACGGCGACGACCCTGCCGTCCTCTGACTGGTTGATCACCAGGTTGTCGCTGCTGTCGACCAGCACACTGGTGCCCTGCAGGGCGTTGCCGGTCGCGTCCCTGGGCAGGTGCTCCCCCAGTGCGGCGAAGCCGCCGACGTCGTGCCACGTGATCGGCAGCCGGACGGCCAGCACGTGTGCGCTGCCCCGGCCCTGCGACACCGGCTCCATCACGGCGTAGTCGACGCTGATCTTCTCCAGCCGCGGGTAGATGTCCGCCAGCCGGTCGGGGTGCACGGCCAGCTCGACAACGGCGCGGTGGGTGTCGGGCAGCAGGATCGACAGCTGGTCCAGCAGAGTCGAGGCCCGCCAGACGAACATCCCTGAGTTCCACCAGTAGGCGCCGGACTCGAGATAGCTCTGGGCCGTCACCAGGTCCGGCTTCTCCCGGAACGCCTGGACCTCGCAGACGTCGGTGAAGCCGCTGACGGCGTCGCCGCGGTGCAGGTAGCCGTAGCCGGTGTGCGCGGTGGTCGGCACCACACCGAAGGTGACCAGCGCGTGCTGGTCGGCCTCGGCCACCTCGAATGCCTGACGCAGCGCGCTCTGGAACTCCGACACTGGATGCATGATGTGGTCGGCGGTCAGCATCGCCACGACCGCGTCCGGGTCACGCTGCGCCAGCACCGCCGCCGGCCAGGCGACCGCGTTGAGCGAGTCGCGTCCGACCGGCTCCCCGAGGATGTTGCCGGCCTCGACCTCGGGCAGCTCGGACTGGACGACGTCGGCGTAGTCGGCGCCGGTGCAGACGAGGATCCGGTCCGGTTCCACCAGCCCACTGACCCGCTCGAACGCGATCCGCAGCAGGCTCTTGCCGCCGACCAGGTTCAACAGCTGCTTCGGCATATCCTGTCGCGACAGCGGCCACAGTCGTTTGCCCGAGCCACCCGCCATGATCACCACGTAACGCATGGGCGTCAGCCTAGCCGGTGGGTCTGACAGGGCTAGGATCGAACGTCGTGGCGCGAACCTTCACTGATCACCTGCGAGCACGGGCCCGGACGGCCGGGCCCGACCCGCTGATCACCTACTACGACCTCGGCTCGGGCGAGCGCACCGAGCTGTCGGGCGTCTCGTTCCTCAACTGGGTCGATAAGACCTCCAACTGGTTGCTGGACGAGTACACCTTGGACCCCGGTGACGTGGTGCGGATGGCTCTGGCCGATGCTCACCCGGGCCACTGGGTCACGCTGATCTGGCACGCCGCCATCTGGCAGGTCGGCGCAACGGTCCTGATCGGCGACCCGGTGTCGATCGGGGCGCAGGGACCTGCCGCTGGCCCATCGATGACCGTGCTCGGCCCCGACTGGGCCTCGGCCGACCGCAGCGGTGCTGGCGCGTGGGTGGCGTGCGCCCTGCACCCGTTGGGCCTCGGTTTCGCCCAGCGCCTCCCCGACGATGTGGTCGACTACGCCCTGGAGGTGCGGACGCAGCCCGACCAACACGTCCCCGCACCGGTCCGACCGGACAGCCGGGCCTGGTTGCAGCAGGGCCGGCACCTGAGCCAGGCCGAGCTGGTTGTCGCCGCCTCGGGCGGCCCGCCCGCCCGTCGGCTGGTGCAGCCAACGGAGGCGTGGCAGGGCGCGCTGGAGGGACTGCTCAGGCCGGTGCTGACCGGCGGATCGGCGGTGATCGTGGTCGGTGCCGACGAGGCCGCCCCGGATCGGCTGGATCGCATCATCGAGACCGAACGGGTCGGCTGACCGTCCCCTGCCGCCAGCGGTCACGCTGTCCGGTCGGCCTGCCCTCAGTGGTTCGTGTCGTCAGTGGTTTTGGGTCCTCAGTGGTTTTGGGGGAAGCCGAGGTTGATACCGCCGTGGCTGGGATCGAGCCAGCGTGAGGTGATGACCTTGCCCCGGGTGAAGAAGTGCACGCCCTCGGTACCGTGCGCGTGGGTGTCGCCGAACAGCGAGGACTTCCAACCACCGAAGGAGAAGTAGGCCATCGGCACCGGGACCGGCACATTGATCCCGACCATGCCCACCTCGATCTCGTTCTGGAACCTGCGGGCCGCGCCGCCGTCGTTGGTGAAGATCGCAGTGCCGTTGCCGTACGGGTTCTCGTTGATCAGGCGGACAGCCTCCTCGTAACTGTCCACCCGGACCACTGAGAGCACCGGGCCGAAGATCTCGTCGGTGTAGATCGACATGTCGGTGCGGACCCGGTCGAACAGCGTCGGCCCGACGAAGAACCCGGAGCCGTCCGCATCCGGCTGCACCCGCCGACCGTCGACCACCAGCTCGGCTCCGGCCGCCTCGCCGGCGTCGATGTAGCCACTCACCCGGTCCCGGGCAGCGGCCGTCACCAGCGGACCCATGTCGCAGCCGCGGGTGCCGTCACCGGTCCGCAGCTTCCCGGTACGGTCCTTGATCTTGGAGACGAGCTCGTCGGCGATCGGCCCGACCGCCAGTACCGCTGAGATGGCCATGCACCGCTCCCCCGCCGATCCGTAGCCTGCGTTCACCGCCTGGTCGGCGGCGAGGTCGAGGTCGGCGTCCGGCAACACCACCATGTGGTTCTTCGCCCCGCCCAGTGCCTGCACCCGTTTGCCGTGGCTGGTGCCGGTCTCGTAGACGTAGCGGGCGATCGGTGTCGAGCCGACGAACGAGACCGACTTGATGCTCGGGTGGGTGAGCAATCCGTCGACGGCGGTCTTGTCACCGTTGAGCACGTTGAAGACTCCGTCTGGCAGGCCGGCCTCCTGCCAGAGCCGGGCCATCCACAGGGCGGCGGTCGGGACCTTCTCGCTGGGCTTCAGCACCACCGTGTTCCCGGCCGCGATCGCGATCGGGAAGAACCACATCGGCACCATTGCCGGGAAGTTGAACGGGCTGATGATCGCGACCGGGCCCAGCGGCTGCCGGACCGAGTGCACGTCGACGCCGGTGGACGCGTTCTCGGTGAACGACCCCTTCAGCAGATGGGCGATCCCACAGGCGAACTCGACCACCTCCTGGCCGCGGCTGACCTCGCCCAGAGCATCGGAGAGCACCTTGCCGTGCTCGGCGGTGATGATCGCCGCGAGCTCCTCCTTGCGCTCGTTGAGCAGCTCCCGGAACCTGAACATGATCATGGTGCGTCGGGTCAGCGACAGGTCCCGCCAACCGGGGAAGGCCGCTGCGGCAGCGCCGACCACGGCGTCGACGTCCTGGGTCGAGGCCAGCGGCAGATGCGCGGTCACCTCGCCGGTGGCGGGATTGGTGACGTCGGCGAAGGCGCCGCTGTCGCCGCTGAACGGTGCCCCGGCCTTCCAGTGGAACAGAGTGTCAGCCATGTCGTCCTCCAGTACCTTGATCATCTTGGGAGTCTCGATCGTTTCGCGGGTCTTGATCGTTCGGGGCGGTCTTGATAGTTGAGCAGGGCACCTCTTGCGGGTCGAGGGTGAGCCTCACGGCCGTCTGCCCATCGTGACGGTGACCCGCTCGCCGGTCCGGACGGCCTCGACGCCGGCCTCGCACACCGCCACAGCGGCATAGCCGTCCCAGGACCCTGGACCGTCGATGGTTC
The DNA here is from genome assembly GCF_016907535.1 of Microlunatus panaciterrae. NCBI lineage: Bacteria > Bacillati > Actinomycetota > Actinomycetes > Propionibacteriales > Propionibacteriaceae > Microlunatus > Microlunatus panaciterrae. The sequence continues at coordinate 2,948,320 of NZ_JAFBCF010000001.1, read as the reverse complement.
CCCGCCGGGCGGCGTTCACCCAGTGCTGCAGCTCACGGTCATAGGCCGCACCGAAACGCTCGATGAAACCCGGGGTGATCTCGCCACCCCATCGGCCGTCGGCGCCGGTCCGGACCACGTTGTGGTCGAGTCCGATGGTGGCACTGCCGAGCTCGCCGACAAGCTCGGTCCGCACCTCGTAGCCGACACCGGTACGGACGAAGATCTCGTCGGTCACCACCCGGCCCGACTCGGTCTCGAAGATCACCAGCATCGGGTCGTTGAAGCCCTCCGGCGCCCGGCGCGTCGCGGCACCCTTGATCACCTGGACGGTGGCGATCTCCTCCCCCAGCAGGAACCGTGCGACGTCGACCTCATGCACGACCGAGTCCCTGATCATCATCTCGGAGTCGAACGTCGCCGGAACGCCCGCGTTACGGTGCGTGCAGTGCAGCATCAGCGGGTTGCCGAGCTCGCCGCTGACCACCAGCTGGCGCAGCCGGACGTACTCGCTGTCGAACCGGCGCATGAAGCCCACCTGGATCAGCTGCCGCCCGAGCTCCGCCTCGGCCTGCACGATGCGGTAGGCCGAGTCGATGTCGGTGGTCAGCGGCTTCTCACACAGGACCGGCAGCTGCCGGGCCAGGCACGCCCGGACCTGCTCGTCGTGCGCGGGGCCCGGGCTGGCGATCAGCACGGCGTCCACGTCGGGAGCATCGATGGCCGCCAGCGGGTCGGCCTCGACCCGAGCGCCGGGCACGGACGCGGCGACCTGCTCGGCCCGGTCAGCGGCGTAGTCGTTGACCACGGTCACGCGGGCGCCGCGGACCCGGCTGCTCAGCCCCTCCACATGAAAGGCGCCCATCACGCCGACGCCGAGGACCGCGACCCGCAGCTCAGCACCGGCAGGGACGGCAGCGGCCGGCCTGGACTCGACCGCGGTGGAGGTCTCAGCCACGGCGGTCCGCCGCCTTCGGCGTGCCGATCTCCAGCGAGGCGCCACCGCACGACCGCAGATAGGTGTGGGTCCGTTGGGCGATCGGCAGCGGCACCTCCGGCGCGCAGGGGTAGAGGTCCTGCTCGACGATCGCGAAGATGTCCACGCCGAGCTGCTCCACGGCCTCGAGCACCGGCGGCATCTCCGGCAGCCCGTTCGGCGGCTCGATCATCACGCCCAGCCGGACGGCCTCGGGGAACGGCAGGTCCTCCGCCTCGACCCGGGCCACGATGGCAGGGTCCACCTGCTTGAGGTGCAGGTAGCCGATCCGCTCCGGGTACTTGCGGATCAGCTCCAGGTTGTCGCCGCCGTAGTAGGCCACGTGGCCGGTATCCAGACAGAGGTTGACGTAGGCGGGGTTGGTGGATTCCACGAACCGCTGGATGTCCTGCTGGTAGCCGATGTGGCTGTCGGCGTGGGAGTGGAACTGCACCTTCAGCCCATACTCGTCCAGGATCCGGCGGCCGAGCTCATCCATGCCACTGACCAGCCGCACCCACTGGTCCTCGGTCAGCTCGCGGCTCTCCTTGGGCGCACCGGTCTTGTGGTCGCGCCAGGTGTCGGGGATGACGACGATGTGCTTGCCGCCGACTGCCTGGGTCAGGGCAGCGACGTCGCTCACCTGCTTCCAGACGTCGTCCCACGAGTTCTCGTGATGCAGGTGCTCGAAGACGGTTCCGGCCGACACCTTGAGCCCGTGCGCGTCCAACTGTTCCTGGAGCTCGGCCGGGTCGGTCGGCAGGTAGCCGTACGGTCCGATCTCGATCCACTCGTAACCGGCCCGGGAGACCTCGTCGAAGAACCGGCTGGCCGGTGTCTGCTCCGGGTCGTCGGCAAACCAGACCCCCCACGAATCAGGGGCGGACCCGACACGGATGGTGGAAGTGCTCACGCTGTCTCTCCTGCTGGCTGTCGTTGGTGGATGGGGTCGGCTGACGCCTGAACGTCGGGCGCCAGGAACGATCGCTGGGTGGCCTTGTGCTGCTCGTAGACCCTTCGCGCCTGCTGGGTCGACTCCAGCGTCGAGGTCTCGCTGACCGGGACGTCCCACCAGGACTCCGAGTCGGGTGCGCTGACCAGCGGATCGGTCTCGACGTGGATGACAATGCTGTGCTCGGCCTGCTTGGCGGTTTTGATCGCGGCGGCGAGCTCGTCGGCGGAGCCGACTCTGACCACGTCCACGCCCAGGCTGGCGGCGTTGGCGGCCAGGTCGACCGGCAGCAGCTCACCGTCCAGCCGGCCGCTCGCCGACCGCTGCCGATAGCGGGTGCCGAACCGCTGCGAGCCGAGCGACTCCGACAACGACCCGATGGAGGCGAAGCCGTGGTTCTGCACCAGTACGCAGATGATCTTGAGCCCCTCCTGGACCGCGGTGACCAGCTCGGTCGCCATCATCAGGTAGGAGCCGTCGCCGACCAGGACGAAGACGTCCCGGTCCGGGCAGGCCAGCTTCACACCCAGCCCGCCGGCTACCTCGTAGCCCATGCAGGAGTAGCCGTACTCGACGTGGTAGCCCTTGGGGTCCCGGGTGCGCCACAGCTTGTGCAGGTCGCCAGGCATCGACCCGGCCGCGCAGACCACCACATCACGCGGGTCGGACAGCTCGTTGACCATCCCGATCACCTCGCCCTGGGTGAGCAGACCACCGGCGCCCGCGTTCGGTGTGGCGGGGCGGTAGGTGGCCTCCACGGCGGCCTCCCAGTCGGCTGCCAACCGGGCGATCCGGTCGGCGTACTCCGCAGCGACCCGATAGCCGGACAGCTCGCGGCCGAGGGCGTCCAACGCCTCCCGGGCGTCGGCGACGACGCTGACGCCGGAGTGCTTCACCGAGTCGATGGCGGCCACGTTGATGTTGACGAACCGGACTCCGGGGTGCTGGAAGGCGGTCCGGCTGGCCGTGGTGAAGTCGGAATACCGGGTGCCGATGCCGATCACCAGGTCGGCCTCGCGGGCGATCGCGTTGGCAGCGGTGGTGCCGGTTGACCCGATCGCACCGACGCACTGAGGGTGGTCGTACAGCAGCGACCCCTTGCCGGCCTGGCTCTGGCCGACCGGGATGCCGGTGGCCTCGACGAACCGGGCCAGGGCGTCGGTGGCACCGGAGTAGATGACGCCGCCCCCGGCGACCACCAGCGGCCGCTCGGCCTTCCGGATCAGCTCGACCGCCTGCTGCAGCGGACCGGCCTCCGGCAGTGGCCGGGCGACGTGCCAGGTCCGCTCCGCGAACAGCTCGGCGGGCCATTCGTGGGCCTGCGCCTGGACGTCCTGCGGCAGGCAGAGGGTCACCGCGCCGGTCTCGACCGGGTCCGTCAGCACCCGCATCGCCGACAGCAGCGCAGCCGGCAGCTGCTCCGGCCGCCAGATCCGGTCGAAGTACCTCGACACCGGCCGGAAGCAGTCATTGACGCTGAGGTCACCGGCCTGCGGGGCCTCCAGTTCCTGCAGCAGGGGTGAGGCGGCCCGGTCGGCGAAGGTGTCCGACGGGAGCAGCAGCACCGGCAGCCGGTTGATGGTGGCCAGCGCCGCCCCGGTGACCATGTTGGTGGCGCCCGGGCCGACGCTGCTGGTGACGGCATAGGTCTGCAGCCGGTCCTTCATCCGGGCGAAGCCGACGGCCGAGTGCACCATCGCCTGCTCATTGCGGCCCAGCACGTACGGCAACGCGTCCGGGTCCGTCAGCTCGGCCTGGAGCAGGGCCTGCCCGACGCCCGCGACGTTGCCGTGGCCGAAGATGCCGAAGCAGCCGGCGAACAGCCGCTGACGGACGCCGTCCCGTTCGGAGTACTGGCGGGACAGGAACAGGACCAGGGCCTGGGCTACGGTCAGGCGGACCGGTGCGGACATCAGTCGTTCTCCTTCTCGGCTGGGGTGTCGGCGAGCAGCCGGGGGTCCACCGGCTGGTCGGCCCAGCTGGCCCGAACCCAGGCGTGGTCAGGGTGGTCGGAGATGAGCCAGGCACGCTGCTCGGCCGGCCCGGCCATCACATTGAGGTAGTACATGTCGAAGCCGGGGGCCGCCATACACGGCCCATGCCACCCATAGGGAACCAGCACGGTGTCGCGGTCGTGCACCTCGGCCAGGATGTCGATCTCTCCGGCCGGCGAGGAGCTGGTGCGGTGGTAGCCGAAGCCGGGCTCAGCGTTCGGGCCGTCGGCGATCTCGAAATAGTAGATCTCCTCCAGCTCGGACTCGGTGGCGCTGGCCTGGTCATGCTTGTGGGCCGGATAGCTGGACCAGTTGCCACCGGGGGTGATCACCTCGCAGGCGATCACTGCGCCGGTGTCGAAGGCCTCGACGGTGCCGAAGTTGCGGACCTGGCGGCTGCACCGGCCGGCCCCTCTCAGCTCCACCGGCACCTCGGCCCGGGGTCCGTAGCGGAACGGCAGCCTGCTGCTGGTTCTGGCGCCGGCGAGGGCGAACCGGCCACCCTCGGCGCTCTGGAGCCGGACCGTCGAGTCGATCGGAAGGTAGGCGACGTCGGTCGGGCCCGCGAAGACGTTCGGCCGGCCGGCCAGCAGGAACGTCTCGGCGCCCAGGGTCACCTCGACCGAGCCCTGCAACGGCACCACGAACATCTCGTCCCGGTCGGTCTCGATCTCCCGACCACCGCCGACGGCCAGGGTCAGCACCCGCAGACTGGAGTACCCCCAGCCCGCCGACTCCGGTGTCACGACCAGGTCGAAGTCGGCGCTGGCGGCCGAGCCGGCGGCCAGCACCAGTCCGTCTGCCCTGCTCATGACTCCTCCTGGTCGGGTGATCCAGTGGGCCCGTGCGTGTCGGTGGGCGGCTCGGCGGCCGGCCTCTGCGGTGCGGCCGCGTGACCGGCCTGCCGGACCAGGCCCGCGGCCGTGTCGACAGCGGCGGCGACGTCGTCGTCCGCCGGGTAGAGCAGGCTGCGGCCGACCACCAGGCCACGCACGGACGGCAGCGCCAGCGCCGCGCGCCACTGGGCGTACGTCTCGTCGGGGGCGCCGTCAGGGTCCCCGCCGAGCAGCAGCGTCGGCAGCGTGGTGGCCTCCATCACCCGTTCCATCTGCGCCACGACGGGCAACTTCAGCCAGGTGTAGGCGCTCGAGGCGCCCAGCCCCTGGGCGATGTGCACGGATTTGACCACCGCCTCGGGGGTCAGGTCGTTGACCACCCGGCCGTCGACCCGGCGGGACAGGAAAGGCTCGACCAGGGCCACCAGCTCGGCACGGTTGAGCTCGGAAACGGCGCGGCCGCAGGCATCCAGGGTGGCCACCGTGGCCGGATCTGCGAGATCGATCCGGGCCAGCATCTTGGCCCCGTCGAAGCACGCCTCGATGGTGCCGCGGACGTCGTAACCGGTCATCCGGTCGTCCAGCTCGAAGACGGATCCGGCCAGCCCGCCCCGGTTCAGCGAGGCGAAGACGACCTTGTCCTCCAACGCCCCCAGCAGCAGCAGGTCCTCGGCGATGTCAGCGGTGGCGAGCAGCCCGTCCACGCCGGGCCTGGACAGGGCGGTCTGCAGCCGGGCCAGCAGATCGACCCGGCTGGCCATGGCGTCCGGTCGACCCGCCGCGGCCAGCGCGCCTCGGGCCGGATGGTCGCAGGCCACGATCATCAACCGGCCGTCGGCCGGGACCACCGGGCGGCGCTTGCGGGCCAGCAGCAGCTTCCGGATCCGCTGCGGCTCGGAGAACCTGATGTCGTTGAGCTCGGCGACGCTGGTGGCGAAGTCCACGGCCGCGAGGCCGGTCATGCGGCGCCGCCGTCCCTGAGCCCGAGTACGGCTCCGTGCGACCGGGACTCGGGCCGGCCCTGGTTGGGGTCCCCGCCGGCGAGCAGCAACTCGATCTCCGCCTGGGTCGGCATGGCGGTTGAGCACTCCAGTCGAGAGGCGACGATCGCCCCGGCCGCGTTGGCGTGGTGCAGCACCTTCTCCAGCGACCAGCCGGACAACAGCCCGTGGGCCAGCGAACCGCCGAAGCTGTCGCCGGCGCCGAGACCGTTGACCGGCGCGATCAGGATCGGCGGCGACTCGACGCGTTCGTCACGGGTCTTCGCCAGTACGCCCCGGGGCCCCTGCTTGACGATGGCCAGCTCGACGCCGGCGGCCAGCAGCGCGTCGGCGGCCCGTTCCGGGTCGGTCTCGCCGACCGCGACCTCGCACTCCTCGCGGTTCCCCACTGCCACCGTCACCTGTGCCAGGGCGTGCTGGATCTGTTCGGCAGCAGCGGCCGGTGAGTCCCAGAACATCGGCCGGTAGTCCAGGTCGAGCACAGTGAACGACTTTCGGTTCCTGGCCCCGAGAGCCGCGAAGTGCGCGGCCCGACTCGGCTCTTCGCTCAGCCCGGTGGTGGAGATCCAGAACAGGTCGGCAGCCCGAACGGCATCCAGGTCAAGGTCGGCCGGTCGGACCTGCAGGTCGGGCGCCGTGGGCCGACGGTAGAACCACAACGGGAAGTCGTCAGGTGGGAAGATCTCGCAGAAGGTGACCGGCGTCGGGTAGTCGGCGTTGACGACCACGTGGCGGTCGTCCACCCCGAGGTCGCGAAGCGCCCGCCGCACGAAGCGGCCGAACGGGTCGTCTCCGACGCCGGTGATGATGGCCGCCCGGCGTCCGAGCCGGGCCGCGGCCACCGCGACGTTGGCCGTCGTGCCACCGAGGAACTTGCCGAAGGTCTCGACATCCTCGAGGCCCACGCCGATCTGGTGCGGGTAGATGTCGACGCCGCTGCGACCGAAGGTCAGGACTTCTAGAGCGGGATGGCTGCCCACTGCTCTCCTAGGTGTGATCCGGGTGGAATTCCCCATCAACTCTGCTGCCGGCCATGAGACGACAGGCAACACGTTAGGACGAACCGGTGAGTTTGTCCAGATTTTGTCCAGACAAAATATCAATAGTTGCTCTAGTGGTGCGGTCAGCTCCCACTAGAGTTGTGACATGGATCGCACCGTACCCAAGGAGATCGACGTGGTGCTGGACCGCAGCAGTCCGGTCCCGCTCTATCATCAGCTCGCCCAGGCGATCGAGGCGGCGATCACCGACGGGCACCTGGTGCCGGGTGATCGGCTGGAGAATGAGCTCTCACTGACCAGCCGGCTGGGGCTGGCCCGGCCGACGGCGCGGCAGGCGATCCAGGAGCTGACCAGGAAGGGGCTGGTGGTCCGCAAGCGGGGGGTCGGGACTCAGGTCCTGCATCCGCGGATCAGCCGGGACACGAAGCTCAGCAGCCTCTTCGACGATCTGGTGAAGACGGGCAAGAAGCCGTCCACCCGGCTGCTGGAGTTCTCCGAGGACATCGACGAGGACGTGCTGGCCACCCTGTTGACGTCCGCTCCCGATGGCAGGTTCGTCAAGGTCCGCCGGCTCCGCAGCGCGGACGGCACTCCGATCGCGATCCTCACCAACTATCTCCCGGTCCGGTTCGAGCTGACCGCGAGCATCCTCGAGAACGCCGGTTTGTATGCGGCGCTGCGCAGCCGCGGCGTCAACCTTAGGGTGGCGCACCAGTCGGTCCGCGCCCGGCTGATGACTGAAGAGGAGGCGACGTTGCTGGACGAGACCGAGCCGGCCGCCTGCCTCACCGCCGAGCGCACCGTCTACGACGACGCAGGGCGGTTCGTCGAGATGGGCCACCACGTCTACCGGGCTTCGCACTACTCGCTGGAGATCTCGCTGGTCCCCTGAGCCGCGCTGAACCCGCGACTCGACCCGCGAGAGGCCGGCGCGGACCGGACCGGTCAGCCGCCCAGCGGGGTGATGCGGCCGACCGGCCGCAGGAGCCTCTGCACCGAGCCGCTGCCGTTGCCGGTGTCGTCGCGGAACGGCTGGATGTCGCCGACGCAGCGCTTGCCCCGGGCCGGCAGTCGGACCTTGAGCAGGAAGCTTTCCATCGCCGTCGTCACGCACGCGGAGGTTCCGTAGGCGGTGTGACCCCAGCTGTCGCTGGTCAGCAGCCGGCTGTTCGGCAGCAGCGCGGCCGCCTTGCGGGCGCCCGCGAAGTTGGTCGCCGGGTCCCACAGGTTGCCGACGACCAGCACTGGCCCGAGGGTGGCACGGTTGAACGGTCCGTGATAGCCGTCCTCGTCTCCTGCTGTCCAGGTGCGCCGGGCACACGGAGCCGATGACCAGATCCAGGCGCGACCGAAGTATTTGGCCCGCCGATCGGCGGCGTCGGCCGCTGCCGGCCAGGACTCGGCGCTGATCGGGTTGACCGAGTCGGTGCACAGCACCGTCGTGAACGCCTCCAGCGAGTTGTCGTACGGGAAGCCGAAGCGCGAGGTCAGGGTCCGACCCGGGTCGATCTGCCTGGGCTTGGCCTGTTGGCGTTGCCGGTCGAGGATCTTGACCAACCGCCGGGTGGCCGTGGCTCTGCGTTTCGCTGCGGCCTTCCGGACCGACGCGGCCTTCGCCGTCGCCGCCGGCGGCTCGGTCATGATGATCAACTGCGACAGCATGTCGCTGATGTAGGCGTAGCCCATCGGGTCGTACAGCATTCCGAGGACGGACGAGACCAGCTCGGCGTAGCCGAACCGGAACACCTCCCCGGTGAACGGATCGGTCTCCACCAGCGGCTTGCTTCTCAGCCGGCGGGCGATCAGGTCGAAGTTGGCCACCGGGTTGCCGGGGGCGAAGCTGCAGCGCGTCCCACCAGCCCGGTCGCAGCGCACCAGGATCTCGTGCAGCGCCTTGGTCGCGCCGTCGGCGGAGCGGATCCGGTCGGTCTCCGGCCGGTTCCGGGTGCTGCGGGTGCCCGCCCAGGCGACCGGGTCGACCACGCCGTCGATAGCCAGCGCGCGCACCCGGTCGGGGAACAGGTTGGCGTAGACCTGGCCAAGGTAGGTGCCGTAAGAGAAGCCGAGATAGGTCAGCCGCCTGTCGCCGACCGCCCTCCTGATCACGTCCATATCGCGGGCCACCTCGGCAGTGGACATCGAGGCCGAGAGCGGTCGGCCGGCGCTGGAGCAGGCGCGGCCCAGCCGCTTCGACCCGCGGATGAAGGCGTGCTCCTCGGCTGAGGTCACGGGGAATGGAATCGACAGGTCGGCCAGCACCGTCGCCTGCTTGCCGGCGTCGGGGAAACAGGCGACCTGGTCGCTGAAGTTGGTCCCCCGCGGGTCCATCCCCACAATGTCGAAGCGGTCCAGGATGTCGCTGCCCAGGAACGAAGGTGCGTTGTAGGCGAGCTCGGTGGCCGAACCACCGGGACCGCCGGGGTTGACGAAGAGGCTGCCGATCTTGTGCCGCTGGTCACGGGCCTTCACCCGCAGCAGGGCCACCTCGACCTTGGTCCCGTTGGGGTGGTCGTAGTCGCGGGGAAGCTTGACGATGGCGCACTGGGCATAGGAGTAGCAGGTGTACCAGCCCAAGCGCGGGGTCTTGACCGAGTCGACGCGTCTGGCCTCCACCTTCGAGGTCTTCGCCGATCCGGTCAGTGCGGTGGCGGTGGGCGCGGACAGCAGGGCCGACCCGGTCGCCAAGGTGAGCGCGGTCGCCACCGCGAGAGTGCGTAGAAGTCGTCGTGCTCGCCCTGATCGCTCGGACAAGCCTGATCCCCCAGACAACATTGATCCCCCAAACCCTGTGCGCGGCGATCCCTGGTCGATGTGCGCGCTATGCGCTCACAGTAGGGACCCCTGACGGCGGCCCGATAGTGCCGCCTGGACACAACTTGATCACGGCCTGGGTGGTCCCGGCGGGCAGACTCGTTCAGCCGGCGCGACGCGGTGGAGGCGGCCGGCGCAGCCCTTGCGGCAGGCCGACGAGGAAGCCCAGGCCCCAGGCGAAGTGCATGGCTGCATAGACCAGCGGCAGCCGCGCTCGGGCAGCCGGGCTCAGCGTGCGGCGGGCCGTGGCGGCGCCGAGTACGACCAGCACCAGGTAGCCCAGCGGCGCCAGCAGTCCCAGCCTCAGCCACGACCTGCCCAGCACCGTGCCGAGCAGACCGGCCAACGTACCGACGCCGACACCCACCACCATCACCGGAGGAGCCAGATAGCGGCTGCCCGCCGTCTCGGGATAGCGCCGGACCACCTCGCGACGCCACTTCCCGGTTTCGTAGAACTGCGAGACGAGAGCCTTCAGACTCGACCGCGGCCGGTAGGTGACCTTCAGCTCCGGCGAGAACCACACCGTCTCTCCGCCGCGTCGCAGCCGGTAGTTCAGCTCCCAGTCCTGCGCCCTGTGCATCGTCTCGTCGAAGCCGCCGACCCTGGTCAGCGCCTCCTTGCGGAAGACCCCGAGGAAGACCGTGTCGGCCGGGCCCTCCGGGCTGTCCTCGTGGTGGAAGGTCGAGCCGCCGAGCCCGAGCCGGCTGGTGTAGGCACAGGCGACCGCCTCTTCGAACGGGGACTGGCCCTGAGCGTCCATCACTCCCCCGACGTTGGCCGCGCCGGTCCGCCCCAGCAGCTGGACCGCCCGCTCGATGTAGCCGTCGGTGAGCTCGCCGTGCCCGTCGACCCGGACGATGATGTCGTGACTGGCCGCCGCGATGGCCAGGTTCAGGGCGTGCGGGGTCCGGCCGGCGGGGTTCTCGACCACCCGCAGCCGAGGGTCGGCTGCGGCCAGCCCGGCGGCGATCTCCGCGGTCCGGTCCGAGCTGGGGCCGACCGCCATGATCACCTCCAGCTCACCCGGGTAGTGCTGGTCGAGCACCCGACCGACGGCCGCGGCCAGGTGCCGTTCCTCGTTGAGAACCGGCATCACCACACTGACCGGCGGCATCGTCGTCGGAGAGTCAGAGCTCTCGGCGGGCCGCGAGGAGGTCGAGGTCATGGCCGACATTCTGCCCTGAGCCGGCTCTGGAGCCTCGGCTGCACGTCAGGAGGCGTGGCAGACATTCTCGAGGTCGCTGGTCTCGGACCCGGAGTAGGGAGCGTCGCTGGCAGTCGACTCCGCGCTCTTCTTCGTCGGCTTGGTGGCGGGGGTAGAGTCGGCGGAGCCGCTGGGTGCGCTGGTGGCGCCGGCCGGCTTGGCCTTGGGCTGGGTGGTCGGCTCGCCGCTGTCGGCGGCCTCGGATTGAACGATCTTCTTCTGCACCGTGGCCCGGACCACGTCGAACTTGGGATTGCCCGGATAGACCAGCGGCGGCACGAAGGCGACGCTGGAGACGGGCAGTTGTCGCGCCTTGAGGGCCAGGTCCATCAGGGTGCTGATCTCGGAGCTGGGAACGTCGGTCTCGACGATCTCCTTGCCGGCGGCAGCGATCTGGTTGAACTTGGTCAGCACGGTCATCGGGTCGAGCTGGTTGAGCATGGCGTTCATCACGCACTTCTGCCGTACCATCCGCTCGTAGTCGGACGAGTCGTGCCGGGAACGCGCGAACCACAGCGCGTGGAAGCCGTCCAGTTTCACGCCCTTGCCGGGCTCGATGTAGTGCTTCACCTCGGTCGACCCACCCCCGATGGGGATCCGCTTGTTGATGTCGAGGGTGATGCCGCCAACGGCGTCGATCAGCGACTGGAAGCCCTTCAGGTCGATCATGGCGTAGTAGTTCACCTTCAGGCCGGTGACTCCCTCGACCGCCTCCTTGGTGGCCTGCACGCCCGGGTCCTTGACTCCGGGGTAGAGGTCCTTGTGCTCGCTGGCGTAGGTGTAGACAGCGTTCAGCATGCAGGAGTGGTCGGCGCAGGTGTAGCCCTTGGGGAACACCTTGTGCAGCGGCGAGTAGGCGGGGAACGGTACGTCCTCCATGTTGCGGGGCAGGCTCAGCAGGACGGTCCGGCCGGTCTCGGCGTCGATGCTGGCGACGGTGAGGCTGTCGGGCCGGAGCCCGACCCGGGTCTTACCGGCGTCGCCGCCCAGCAGCAGCACGTTGATCCGGCCGTCCTTGGCGTGTTTGTCGCCGCCGCCGGCGAAGACACTGGCCATGAAATCCCGCTGGGACGACACGATCGAGGCGCCGGCGAGCAGGCCGCCGACGACCAGACCGACCAGGGCCAGGTTGAGGACCGCGAAACCGAGGCGGTGCTGCCGGGCCAGCTCGGGTGGCCGGGCGATCCGCCAGGCGTCCAGCAGCAGCGCACCCCAGCCGATGCCGAGGGCGATCAGGCACACCTGGAGCACGCGCAGTGTCGGCGGGAAGGTCAGCAGCCCCACCGCGCCACTGCGCCAGGTCAGCGCCAGCACCCCGAACAGCACAGCGACCGTCCACAGCCCGGCCCAGACCCGGAGCGCCAGCCGACCCAGCCGCGCGTTGCCAGCCGACAGCTGGGCCGAGCCGGGGAGCACCAGGGTCATCCCGAGGTAGGTCAGAGCGCGCCGGAGCTTGATCCGGTCGCTGCGGTGCTGGGCACTGCGATCCTGGGCGGCATGCGGCGCTGATCCGGCAGCGCGTGCATCCACGGCGCGTTGCGACACCTGGGGCCTTTCGACGTGCGATGGGGGAAGGGATCTCCGGGGAGACCTTCGTCAGTATGTCTGCCGGTTTTGGCCCGGCTGGGTCCGCCACGCCGGGCACCGACTGGTTTAGGGCGGGTAAAGTCTCGATCCATGGCCACCAGCCGAAACGACGACCTCGACTGGCTCTATCGCCGTCCAGAGCCGGAGAACAACGAGCCGGAGCACACCCGGGTGCTGCCGCCGATGCCGGCCGATGAGGCTGCGGCGGGGCCGTCGACGGCGGTCCAGCCGCCGGTACGTGACCCCCGACACACACAGCAGCCTGGTCCGGCTGCGTCCCGGCCTCCTCAGCAGGGTCCGCGGAGCGGGGGCTGGCAGGGCGGCGGTGGCCTCCCTCCACAGGGCCCGCCGCCCGGAGGCGGTGGGGTGCCCGTTCCCACGCCGGGCAAGCGGCGCCACCCGGTCCGCACCACCTTCCGGGCCCTCGGCATCCTGCTGCTCGTCTTCGTGGTGGGTCTGGTCGCCGTCCCGGTGTACGCCTGGAGCAAGGTCAGCCGGGTCGACGAGGCACCCGACGGCGCCCGGCCCCCCGACCAGCCCGGCACCACGATCCTGCTGGTGGGATCGGACTCGCGGGAGGGCCTGACCAAGGCGGAGCGCAAGAAGCTCGGCACCGGCAGAACCGCGGGCGGGCGCACCGACACCATCATGCTGATGTACGTCCCGGTCGGTGGTGACCCCGTGCTGATCTCCATCCCCCGCGACTCGTTCGTACCGATCCCGGACAACGGCCGGAACAAGATCAACGCCGCCTACTCCTTCGGTGGCCCGAAGCTGCTGGTCAACACCGTGGAGCAGAACACGGGTCTGCGGGTCGACGGCTACGTGGAGGTTGGCTTCGGTGGTTTCGTCAACGTCATCGACGCGCTCGGTGGCATCCGGATGTGCCTGCCCAAGGCGATCAAGGACAAGGACTCCCATCTCAACCTGAAGAAGGGTTGCCACAACCTGGCCGGTGCCGACGCGCTGGGCTACGTGCGGATGCGCAAGGCCGACCCGCGCGGCGACCTCGGGCGGGTGGAGCGCCAGCGGGCGATGCTGTCGGCCATGGTGAAGAAGGGTGCCTCCCCCGCCTCAGTGCTCAACCCCGTCCGGTACTGGCAGCTGAACAACGCCGCAGCAGAGTCGGTGACGCTCGGCGAGAAGACCTCGGCCCGCCAGCTGGTCACCCTGGCGCTGGGGATGCGGAAGGTGTCGAACGGCACGGGGCTGACCCTGACGGTGCCGATCTCGGACCCGAACGCCTCCACCTCCGCAGGGTCGGCGGTGCTCTGGGACCAGCAGCAGGCGAAGGAGATGTTCGGCGACATCGCCCGCGGAGACACCTCGAACTTGAAGAAGTTCGCCAAGAAGTAGGCGTCCCGAGCAGGCGACGGCTGCGGCCCCTGGCGCCCGCTGCCCGTCGCCCTAGGACCGCCGTCCTGCCCCTGGCCCTGTGGCCCGGTCCTTGCGCCGGTCGCCCTGTGCCCGTCGCCCGGTGGCCCCGTCCCGTTCCCTGTCCCGCCCTTACCGCGGTCCCGTCCGTTCCCTGTCCCGCCCGTTCCCTGTCCCGCCCCTCCCGCGGCCCCGTCCGTACGGCGGCCCCGCCCGTTCCGCGGCCCCGCCCGTACGAAAACTCATCAGAACGCGAGTTCCATCGCCGTTTTGGCCTCAAAGGCCCGCAAAAGTCGCGTTCTGTCGAGTTTTCGACCGGGCGAGGTGGGTGGACGGCGCCCCAGACGCGATCAGGCAGCCCGGCCTGTCCCGCTCGGTCGAAAACTCATCAGAACGCGAGTTCCATCGCCGTTCTGGCCCCAATAGCCCGCAAAAGTCGCGTTCTGTCGAGTTTTCGACCGGGTGAGGTGGGTGGACGGCGCCCCAGGCGCAATCAGGCAGCCCGGCCTGTCCCGCTCGGTCGAAAACTCATCAGAACGCGAGTTCCATCGCCGTTCTGGCCCCAAAGGCCCGCAAAAGTCGCGTTCTGTCGAGTTTTCGACCGGGTGAGGTGGAGCGCGCACGGGGGACGCACCCGCGTCGCGAGCGAACGGGCGTACTGCGAACGGCCAGACGCGCGTAACGCGAAACGCCAACGCTCGGACGCGCGTAACGCAAAACGCGAACGGCCAGACGCGCGTGAAGCGAAACGCGAACGGCCGGACGGGGGTCACGGGCGTACCGCGAACGGTGGGACGCGCTTCAGGGGCGGGACTAGTTCGTCGGCAGTCCGGCCAGCAGCTGACGGGCCATCACGATTCGCTGGACCTGGTTGGTGCCCTCGTAGATCTGGGTGATCTTGGCGTCCCGCATCATCCGCTCGACCGGGTAGTCGCGGGTGTAGCCATAGCCACCGAGCAGCTGGACCGCATCGGTGGTGATCTCCATCGCCACATCGGAGGCGAAGCACTTGGCGGCGGCGCCGAAGTAGGTCAGGTCGGCATCGCCGCGCTGCGACTTGGCGGCGGCGGCGTAGGTCAGCTGGCGGGCCGCCTCGAGCTTCATCCCCATGTCGGCGAGCATGAACTGCAGACCCTGGAACTCGGCGATCGCCTTGCCGAACTGCTTGCGCTCCTGAACGTAGCCGAGGGCATAGTCCAGCGCGCCCTGCGCGATCCCGACCGCCTGCGCGGCGATGGTGACCCGGGTGTGGTCGAGGGTCCGCATCGCCGTACCGAACCCCGTGCCCGGAGCGCCGATCATCCGGTCGGCCGGAATGCGGACGTTGTCGAAGTACACCTCGCGGGTCGGAGAGCCCTTGATGCCGAGCTTCTTCTCCGGGGCACCGAACGAGACCCCGTCGTCGGCCTTCTCGACCACGAAGGCGCTGATCCCCTTGGACCGTGCTCCGGGGTCGGTGACGGCGAAGACGGTGTAGAAGTCCGAGAGGCCGGCGTTGGTGATCCAGCGCTTCACCCCGTTCAGCAGGTAGCCGTCACCGTCGGCGACGGCGCGGGTGGTCATCGACACGGCGTCCGAGCCCGCCTCCGGTTCGGACAGGCAGTAGGAGAACATGGCGTCCCCGCTCGCCACCGGTGGAAGATACTTCTGCCTGAGCTCGGCCGAACCGGCCAGGATGATCGGCAGGGTTCCGAGCTTGTTGACCGCCGGGATGAGTGAGCTGGCGGCGCAGGCCCGGGCCACCTCTTCGATCACGATCACGGTGGCCAGCGCATCGGCACCGACGCCGTCATACTCCTCCGGGATGTGGGGGGCGTGGAAGTCCGCCGCCCGCAGCGCCTCGTAGGAGGCCTTGGGGAACTCCCCGGTCTCGTCGGCCTCGGCCGCGTTCGGGGCCACCTTGGCTTCGCACACCTCACGCACCGCCGCTCGGAAGGCCCGGTGCTCCTCGGTGGGGGTGTAGAGATCGGTGAAGTCGGTCACGCACCCAGGGTAACGCGGCTTGCTACCGGCCAGTAACCCACACGGAGCTGCGGTCCTGACCCGCGGGAAGAACGACCGAACGGCTTCACTGTTCGGCTACTGAACCGGTAAAGTGCCGGGCAACCCGAACTGCACGAGCAACCCGCGTGCCCGACGAAGGACCGAACTGTGAACAGCTCCCAGAAGATCCGCACCAGCTCCCTGACCACGGCGGCCGGTGCCGCTTGGACCGTGCTCGCCACCTCGTCCGGCACCGTGCCGGACACCTGGTCGAGCCTGGCCACGACACCGACCGAGGCCACCGTTCCTGGCGAGGTGTATTGCGACCTGATGGCGGCGAACGCCATCCCAGACCCGTTCGACGGCGACAACGAGAGCCTGCTCTCCTGGATCGGTCGTACGGACTGGACCTACCGGACCACCTTCGCCTTCAGCCGCGGCAACGAACAGCGTCACGACCTGGTCGCCGACGGGTTGGACACCGTGGCGACCATCCGGCTCAACGGCACCGAGGTCGCGCGGACCGCCAACCAGCACCGGAGCTATCGCTTCGACGTGACCGACCTGCTGGTGGACGGAGACAACGAGCTGGTGATCGACTTCGAGGCTCCCGTCACGGCAGCCGAGCGGCTGTCCGAGGAGATCGGACCGCGGCCCCAGGTGGGCAACCAGCACCCGTTCAACGCGATCCGCAAGATGGCCAGCAACTACGGCTGGGACTGGGGTCCGGACGTGGCCGGGGTCGGGATCTGGAAGTCGATCGGGATCGAGTCCTGGAGTGGGGTGCGGATCGCCGCGGTCCGCCCGCTGGCCTCACTGGACGGTACGGACGGGATCCTCGAGACCCATGTCGACCTCGACTGGCAGGATCCCGCCACCTCCGGGCCGCTCTCAGTGACTGTCGAGGTCGGCGGCAACACCGCCTCCGCCCAGGTCCCGGCCGGTCAGCGGTCGGTCGTGTTGACCGCGAAGGTCGAGCAGGTCGACCAGTGGTGGCCTAGCAGCCACGGCACCCCGCACCTCTACGACGTGGCCGTCGGCCTCCACTCCGGCGGGGACGACCTCGACGGCTGGCAGGGTCGGGTCGGTTTCCGCACCATCGAACTGCGGACCGAGCCGGACAGCACCGGCGTCGGCTTCGTCTTCGTCGTCAACGGCGAACCGGTCTACATCAAGGGCGCCAACTGGATCCCAGACGACGCCTTCGTCACCCGGATCACCGCCGAGAAGTACACCGCTGGGATCCGCGAGGCGGTCGAGGCGGGGATGAACATGCTCCGGATCTGGGGTGGCGGGCTGTACGAGAGCGAGGACTTCTACAACACCTGCGACGAGCTCGGTGTGCTGGTGTGGCAGGACTTCCTGTTCGCCTGCGCCACCTACAGCGAGGACGAGCCGTTGCGCAGCGAGGTGGAGGCCGAGGCGCGACAGGCGATCACCAGGCTCAGCCGGCACGCGAGCCTGGCGCTGTGGAACGGCTGCAACGAGAACATCTGGGGCTATGTGGAGTGGAACTGGCTGGCACCGCTGGCCGGCCGCAGCTGGGGCGACGGCTACTACACCGAGCTGCTGCCCGCCCTGGTCGCAGAGCTCGACCCACGGACGTCCTACTCCCCCGGCAGCCCGTTCTCCTACGCCAAGTACCACCACCCCAACGATCCGCGCAGCGGCACGATGCACATCTGGGACGTCTGGAACCAGAAGGACTACAGCCACTACCGCGACTACCCCGCCCGGTTCGCCTCCGAGTTCGGCTTCCAGGGCCCGGCGGCCTGGTCGACGCTGACCCGGGTGGTCCACGACCAGCCGCTCGACCCCTACGGTCCGCAGATGCTGGTGCACCAGAAGGCGGCCGACGGCAACGCCAAGCTGGAGCGAGGTCTCGGTGATCATCTTCCCAAGTGGTCCACTGTCGACGGCGTCGCCGACATGGACGACTGGCACTGGTTGACCCAGCTCAACCAGGCTCGTGCGGTGGCCTACGGGATCGAGCATCTGCGCAGCCACTTCCCGCTCAACCAGGGCGCGATCATCTGGCAGTTGAACGACAACTGGCCGGTGGTGAGCTGGGCTGCGGTCGACGCCGACGGGATCCGCAAGCCGTTGTGGCACGCCCTGCGCCGGGTCTACGCCGAGCGGCTGGTGACTATCCAGCCGCGGGACGGGGTGCCGACGCTGATCGCCCACAACGACTCCGCCGACGGCTGGACAGGCGACCTGGTCGTCAGTCGGCGTGGGACGGGCGCCGGCGGCCAGGTCCTGGCCAGCCAGGTGGTGCCGCTCGACGTCGCCCCGCGGAGCGCGGTCACCATCGCCCTGGACGAGGCGGTCATCACGCCCACCGAGGACAGCGCCGAGTACGTCGTCGCCGTCGCCGACGGGATTGCGCCGGCCTTCTGGTACTTCGTCGAGGACACCGCACTGCAGCTGACGCCGATCGGCTCGGCCGCCGACGTCAGTGTCAGCCGCGGCCCTGACGGCTTCCAGGTGACGGTGGCGGCCAACGCCCTGGTCAAGGACCTGGCGTTGTTCCCGGACCGGCTGGATGCCGCGGCCCGGGTCGACAGCGGGCTGGTCACGCTGCTGCCGGGCGAGAGCCACACCTTCACGGTGAGCGGCGCGGACCTGGACGCACAAGCCCTGGTCGGCAAGCCGGTGCTGCGTAGCGTCAACGACGTCGTCGCCGGCTAGCCACCGCGATACGAAGGAGCCCCTCCACCCGGCCGGTCGGCTGGGTGGAGGGGCTCCTTCGACTGTCGCGTGCAGAGGGTCGGCCGCTAGCCGGCCTCCTTGATCACCGTGCGGTGCCACAGCTGGGCCAGCTCCACGTGGCCTAGCGGAGTGGGATGCACGCCGTCGGCCGCCAACGCCGCCGGACCACCCTTCTTGGCGATCCTGTTCAGCTCGGTGTCGGCTGGCACCAGAATGGCTGAGAACTCGGATGCGAGCCGATGGACGGCTTCGATCTTCGGATCGAGGTCCTCCCGCCAGCCGTGTTGATCATCATCGATGGCGAGCAGGAACGGCTCGATCAGCACGAGCTGCGACCCTTGGGCGGCCACCTGCTGCAGAATCGCACGGTAGGAGCTCTCGTAGGACTCCACCGTGGTCGGGTCATCGCTGTCGTAGCGCCGCCAGGTGTCATTGATCCCGATCAAGATCGACACCAGGTCGGGACGATGATCAAGTACGTCGCTCTGGAGACGCCCCTGCAGGTCGACGGCGCGGTTGCCGCCGATCCCGGTGTTGATCACGGTCGGGGCCGCCTCGGACCAGAGGCTGGTCAGCACCCGTACGTACCCGTGCCCGAGCTGTCGGTCCACATCCTCGCGGCGACCGCAGTCGGTGACGCTGTCCCCGGTGAAGAGGAACGTCGACTGCGCGTCCAGCAGAACCGTCACTAGACAGTCGCCGCCTTCGGATCCCAGTCGTCCGGCAGTGGCTCGGCGCGTTCGACGGTGCTCTGCACCTTGACGAACTCGCTCGTCTCCATCGACTCGCTGGCCGACACCATGATGTCGAGCACGTGGTAGGCCAACGCACCCTGCGCCCGGTGCGGGCGGTCCTCCCGAATGGCGCGGGCCATGTCCAGGACGCCGGTGCCGCGCGACGACAGCTCGGTGGTCGTCTCCAGCAGCTCCCAGTCCTCACCGGCAGGACGGCGCACCTTGATCTCGCCGGCAAAGGTGTTCGGGTCCGGCATCAGCAAGGTGCCCTCGGTCCCGTTGATCTCCAGCAGGGTCCGTCGGACCGCCGAGTCGAAGCTGAAGATGCTCTGGAACGACTGCCCGCTCTCGAACCGGGCCAGACTGCCGACATGGGTCGGCACCGTCACGTCGAACTTCTCGCCCGCCTTGGGGCCGGAGCCGATCACCCGCTGCTCGCGCGACTTCGAGCCCAGTGACGCGATCGAGGCAACCGGACCGAACGACTGCACCAGTGCCGTCAGGTAGTACGGGCCGATGTCGAACAGCGGGCCGGCACCCTCCTGGAAAAGGAAGGCCGGGTTCGGATGCCAGGACTCCGGGCCCGGGCTCTGCATCAGCACCAGCGCTGTCAACGGGGTGCCGATCGCGCCGCTGTCGATGATCTTGCGGGCGGACTGCAGCCCGGCACCGAGGAAGGTGTCCGGCGCACACCCGACCCGGAGGCCGGCCGACTCGGCCGCTGCCAGCAGCTTGCCGCCGGACTCCCGGTCCAGCGACAACGGCTTCTCGTTCCAGACATGCTTGCCGGCCAGGATCGCGGCGGTGGCCACCTCGACATGCGCCGCCGGGGTGGTCAGGTTGACGACGATCTCGACGTCGTCGTTCTTGAGGACAGCATCGATCGCACCGTAGGCGGGGACGTCGAACTCCTTGGCCCGCGACTCGGCGGCCTCTGTGACGATGTCACCGATGGCCACGACTCTGGTGTCGGCGAAGCTGTTCAGGTTCTCCAGGTAGGTCTTGCTGATGACACCGGCACCGATGATGCCGACGCCGACCGGTCCGGTCTTCGCCATGATCACGCGGCCTTTCCGGCAGTCAGGTAGGCGAAGCTGCGCTCGACGCACTCGAACACGTCACCGGAGGTGTCGTCCAGCTCGACGACGCCGAGCTTCATGCTCGGAGCGGCCTCGATGAAGTCCCAGACCGGCAGGCTGCCGTCGCCGACCCCGACCTGCTTCTTGTTGTCCATCGACCCGTCGCCGTCCTTGATGTGCAGCGCGTACACCCGGTCGCCGAGCCGGCGCAGCAAGGCGGGGACGTTGGCGCCGCCGGCGAACGCCCAGTAGGTGTCGACCTCGAGCACGACCTCCGGCGCCAGGTGCGCCGCCAGCACCTCCAGCCCGTGCTGGCCGTCGATCATCGACTCCAGTTCGAAGGCGTGGTTGTGGTAGCCCACCGTCAGGCCGTGAGCCGCAGCGCGCTCGGCGGCGGTGTTGAGGCCGTCGGCGATCTCCTTGATGCCCTCGGCGGTCTGCCAGCGTGCCGGGTCGGTGTGCGGGTCGATGACGGTCGTGATGCCGAGGTCCTTGGCGGCGGCGAAGATCGTCTCCTGCCCGGCCTCGTCAGCCTTCAGCAGCCCGACGTGGGTGCTCGGCGCCGACAGCCCGTACTTCGCGAAGCCGGTCGCGAGACCGTCGGCGAAGTCGAGGAACGCGAACGGCTCCACCTGGGTGTAACCGAAACCGGCGATCCGGCCGAGAGTGCCGTCCAGGTCCTCGGCGAGGGCGTTACGAACCGTGTACAGCTGGAGCGACAGGTTGCTGGCAGTGAGCATGATGTCTCCTTGAAGCGGTGGATGGTGCAGAAATGCGGGCAGGTCAGCTGACGCCCGAACCCTCTCTGCGGATTCAACCCTTCCACAGCGTGCGGTCCATGAACAGCGACGTCCCACTCTGTGACGCACTCTAGCGAACCGGTTCAGTAGCGATGCAGTACGGTGAGGGCAACAATCGGTTTCGGGATATGAGGCGGCCAGGATGCCACGGATCACGATCAACGAGATCGCCCGCCGCACCGGTGTGTCCAAGGGTGCCGTCTCGTACGCGCTGAACGGCCGACCAGGGGTCTCCGAGGCCACCAGGGAGCGCATTCTGACAGTCGCTAGGGAGCTGGGCTGGGCGCCGAACCGGACCGCCCGGCTGCTGTCGGGATCGCGCACCGACACCTTCGGACTGATCCTGGCCCGGGACGCCCGCACCCTCGGCCTGGAGCCGTTCTACATGGAGTTCGTCGCCGGGCTGGAGAGCGAGCTGGGCGACCGCTCCTATGCGCTGCTGCTGCAGGTGACGCCGAGTCTCGAGGTGGAGCTGGAGACCTACCGCAAATGGTCCTCGGAGCGCCGGGTGGATGCCGTGGTGGTGGTCGACCTGCGGGTGGACGACCCGCGGCTGGCCCTGCTCGACCGGTTGGAGATCCCAGCGGTGTTCGTCGGCGACCCCTCCGTGGTGCCGGGCCACACCTGCGTCTGGACCGATGACCGGACCGCGATGGCCGAGGCGGTCGCTCATCTGGTCGAGCTGGGCCATCGCCGGCTGGCGCGGGTGGCGGGCATCTCCGACTTCGCCCACGTCGCCATCCGGGACGAGGCGTTCGGGCTCGCCGTCGAGCGGGCCGGCGTCCAGGGGACGATCCTGCACGCGGACTTCTCCGGCGAGGAGGGCAAACGCGCCACCCGGGAGCTGGTGCTGCGCGACGGCGCCCCGACCGCGATCCTGTTCGACAACGACCTGATGGCGATCGCCAGTCTGGCGGCGCTGTCCGAGCTGGGAATCGAGGTGCCCGACGACGTGACCCTGCTGGCCTGGGACGACTCGCCGCTCTGCTCGATCACCCACCCCCAGCTGTCGGCCATGAGCCACGACGTGGTCGCTTTCGGCGCGCACGTGGCGCGGCGGTTGTTCGCCGTTCTGGAGGGAGCTCCGCCGGCGGCCCATCTGGACTCGACCCCGCAGTTTCGGCGTCGGGGCAGCACCACCCCGCCCCGGACCGGCCCGCTGCCTTCCCGGCCGGTCGGCGGCTGAGTGTCACCTCGCCATTGCCCCGACCCGGCAGCATAATCGGGGCATGTCCGAGGGGTCGTTTGCACGGCGTGCCCGCACCGTCGCGCCATGGCTGGGCCTGGTGCTGATGCTGGGGCCGCTGCTGCTGTACGCGGTGTCCGGGCTGGTGGCGCCCGGCTGGGCGGTCATCTGCCTGCTGGTGCTCTGGGCGGCGGCGTTCGTCTGCTGCCTGCTGCTACGCCGATCACTGCCCTACCTGGTGCTGGCGATGCCGTTCATCCTGGTGGCCCTGTGGTTCGCCGTCATCAGCGCAGGCGAGCACTGGCTCGGCTGGACGGCCTGACCTGCCGCAGGGCCCCGGGACGTGTGGGGGCCGGTAGTCCGCAGGTCCTCGGGGGATAGGACGTTCAGGGCTACCGGTCCGCTACTCAATGGTGGCACGGCCTCGGCACGGACAACAGACCCTGAGGCAGTTGGTGCACAACTGTGCCCTGAGGCGTGACCGGCCCTCTGCAGCTCCCGGTGGAGCATGCTCTCAGCGGCGCGCAGCCGGCCTGTCGGGATGCCGGTCATTGGCCAGCAGGTCGCGGGCCAGCAGGGTCCCGGCTGCGGCGGCCGCCGGGAAGACCACCACCGCGGCGAAGGGCACCGCCAGCAGCAGGAAGGTCGGCACCGCGAAACCCAGCACCCGGGCCCGGTTGCGGCGCATCGCCGCCCGCCGCTGGGACAGCTGGAGGAGACCGCGGCGTTCGAACGCGGTGCCGATGAGCTCGGTGCACAGCATCCAGCCGCCGAACACCGCCGACAGCACCGGCGCCGCCAGCTGACCCACCAGCGGGACGAACCCGGTGAGGAACAGCGCCACACTGCCCAGCAGCGAGACGGCGATGAAGGCAACCGACTGCCGGACGCTGCGGGCCAGGGAGGTGGTGGTCGGCTCCGGCGTCGGGATGGGGGCGTCACCCAGCTCGTCCTCCACCGACTCGGCGATCTTGTCGTACAGCGGGGACCCGACCGCCAGCGTGATCGCGGTGAACGAGATCACCATCACCAGCACCGATCCACCGATCAGCGCGGCCCCGACCAGTACCCGGACCACTGTGGCCAGGTCCCGGCTCCAGCCGGCGGCGAACGGCGTCAGCCAGGCGGTGATCGGCTCGATCTGGGTCGCGAGCGCCACCAGCGCGGCCAGGAACACGATCGAGGTGATCAGCGGCGGCAGCGCCCCCCACAGGAAGAGCCGCGGTCGCCGGACGACCAGCCCGAGACCGCGCGGCAGCAGGCCGACGCCGCCGAGCAGCTCCTTCAGGTGATTCGTCACCCGGCGACCTTAGCGCCGACGGCCCTGTCAGCCGTTATGGAGTCAGCCGTTGCGGACGCGCTCACCCTTGGCCTCGGCCGCACGGCGCAGCTCGTCCTGGAACCCGATCATCCGCTCGGTCAGCTCGGCGTCGCCGGCGGCCAGGATCCGGACCGCGAGCAGGCCGGCGTTGCGGGCGTTGCCGATCGCCACCGTGGCCACCGGGACACCCGCCGGCATCTGCACGATGGACAGCAGCGAGTCCATCCCGTCCAGATACTTCAGCGGGACCGGTACGCCGATCACCGGCAGCGGGGTCAGTGCAGCCAGCATCCCCGGCAGGTGCGCGGCACCGCCGGCGCCGGCGATGATCACCTCGATCCCCCGCGTGTGCGCCCCGCGGCCATAGCTCACCATCGCCTCGGGCATCCGGTGCGCCGACACGACGTCGGCCTGATAGGCCACATCGAACTCGCGCAGCACGGTCGCCGCCGCCTCCATCACCGGCCAGTCGGAGTCCGAGCCCATCACGATCCCGACCCGGGCCGGGCCGGTGGAGCTGTGCTCAGGCATGCTCGTCTCCCATCAGATAGCTGGCCGCGTGACGTGCGCGTCGCCGTACCTCGTCCACCTCGTCGCCGACGGTGGTCACGTGGCCGACCTTGCGTCCGGGCTTGACCTCCTTGCCGTAGAGCTGCACCCGCAGCTGCCGGTCCCGGGCGAAGCAGTGCAGCAGCGCCGAGGGCAGGTCGGTGACCGAGCCACCCAGCACGTTGACCATCACTGTCGTCCGGTTCCTGGCGCTCGGGTCACCCAGCGGCAGGTCCAGCACGGCCCGGAGGTGGTTCTCGAACTGCGACGTGTAGGCGCCGTCGATGCTCCAGTGCCCGGTGTTGTGCGGCCGCATGGCCAGCTCGTTGACGACCACCGACCCGTCGGGGCGTTCCATCAGCTCGACCGCCAGCACGCCGACCACACCGAGCTCGTGGGCGATCCGCAGGGCCAGCTGCTCTGCGGCCATCGCCTGCTCGTCGGTGAAGCCGGGCGCCGGCGTCGTCGTCTCGACGCACACGCCGTCGCGCTGCACCGACTCCGAGATCGGGTAGGCGACAGCCTGGCCGGACGGCGAGCGCACCACCAGCGCACTCAGCTCGCGGACGAACGGGATGAACTCCTCGGCGACGATCTGCACCCCCTCGGCAAGGTCGGCGAACGGCAGCTCGGCACCTGAGGCGTCGTCGATCTTCCAGACCCCCTTGCCGTCGTAGCCGCCTCGGGACGTCTTGGCGATCAGCGGCCATCCGTGCCGGTCGCCGAACGCCGTCAGCGCAGCAGCGTCGACGACGACCTGGTTGACCGGGCAGGGAGCTCCCATCGCTCCCAGCCGCTCGCGCATGATCGCCTTGTCCTGGGCGTGGATCAGCGCCTCCGGCCCTGGACGGACCTGGACCCCGGCGGCCACGAGGTCGCGCAGGATGCCCGGTGGCACATGCTCGTGGTCGAAGGTGACCACGTCGCAGCCGGCCGCGAACTCCCGTACCGTCTGCGGGTCGGTGTAGTCACCGACCGTCACGTCGGCGACGACGTGGGCGGCCGAGACATCAGGGCCCTCCGCGAGCAGTCGGATCTTGATGCCTAGTCCGATGGAGGCCGCATGCATCATCCGGGCCAGCTGGCCGCCGCCGATGATGCCCACGACGAAGGGGCGGGTGTTGGTCACGGTGGTCGAGCCTAACCGAAGCGGCGGAACGGCGACGATCGCTGTCCAGGCCGAAACCGGTAGCCTTGCCCCTGCCATGTCCCTTGCCACCCTGCTCGACCGCGTGCGCCATCTCGGCCCGGAGGCGGTGAAGTTCGGCATCGTCGGCCTGACCGGGGTCGCGGTCCAGATCGTCGCGTTCAACCTGCTCCGCTATGCAGGCCCCGGCGGGGTCGGGGTCCTGGAGCCGAAACCCATCACCGCCCAGGTGCTCGCCATCGGCCTGGCCACCGTGATCACCTACCTCGGCAACCGGCACTGGACTTACCAGCACCGGGAGAAGGGCCGGGTCGGCCGGGAGCTGCCGATCTTCGTGATCCTCAACGGCATCGCGATCGGGATCGGGGCGCTCTGCCTCGCGTTCAGCCACTACGTCCTGGGACTGACCAGCCCGTTGGCCGACAACCTGTCCGGCAACGTGGTCGGGCTGGGCCTGGGCACGCTGTTCCGGTTCTGGTCCTATCGACGGTTCGTCTTCACGGGTGACTCGAGCCGCCCGGAGAGCGCGAGCCCGGCCCCGCCGGAGGATCCGGCCAGCGCGGAGCCCGCTTCTCGTTGAAGGCAGCGATCCCCTCGGCCCGGTCGGCCGAGAACGCCGTATCGGCCCAGGCCAGGTCCTCGATCTCCAACCCGGCCGGCAGGCCGACGTCGAAGCCTCGGCGCAGCGCAGCCTTGGCGTTGCGTACCGCTACCGGCGATCGGGTGGCGATTCCTTCGGCCAGCTCGACAGCCGTGAGACGGGCCAGGCCGGCCGGCACCCGCCGGTCCGCCAGCCCGATCTGCAGGGCCTCCTCCGCGCCCACCCGACGGGTGCTGAAGATGAGATCAGCTGCCCGGTTCCAGCCGATCCGCCGAGGCAGCAGCTGGGTGCCTCCGCCTCCGGGGATCAGACCCACCCCGACCTCCGGCAGGGCGAAGACAGCCGTATTGGAGGCGACGATCAGGTCGCAGGCCAGTGCGAGCTCGCAGCCACCGCCGAGGGCATAGCCCTCGACAGCGGCGATCACGGGCACCGGGAGGCCGAGCACTCCCCCGTACGCCGCCCGTGCCACCGGGCGCTGGGCGCGCAGGTCCTCGTCGGAGAAGCCGGCGCGCTCCTTCAGGTCCGCCCCGACACAGAACGCCCGCGACGCCGAGCTGGACAACACCACCGCCCGGACCGACGGGTCGGAGGCCAGCTCGGCGCAGGCGGCGGCGATGGCGGCCGCCTGCTCGGTCGAGACGGCGTTCAACGCCTCCGGCCGGTCCATCACGATCTCCGCGACGAACTCAGACGTTCGCTCAATCCTGACGGCCACGGTCCTCCTGGTCCCCGACGGCCGGCCGGTGCGCGGAGGTGCCGAACAGCAGCTCCGTCATCGCCACGTGCACCCGCTCGACGTCGGGCACGTCGGACAGCACGATGGTGCCGCCCTCGGCCGCGGTCTGGATGTTCAGCGTGCCGCAGCCCAGCATCCGGTCCGTCAGGCTGCGCTCGTAGCTGACGTCATTGATCCGCATCAGCGGCAGGTCCTTGCCGGACCTGTTGATGATGCCCCGGCGGGTGATCAGCCGACGGTTGGTGATCGTGTAGGTGCTGGTCCGCCAACGCAGGAAAGGGATCACTGACCAGAGCAGCACGACCAGCACGGCCAGCGCGGCGGCCACCACCAGGCCGACCTGGTGGTACTCGGCCGGGATCAGCGCGGCGGCGACGCCGAAGCCCGCACCGGCCAGGATCAGTACCAGGGCCGGCAGGATGAGCGCCTTGGCATGGGTGCGCATGTGCACGACCACGTACTCGTCGGCGCCAAGCAGCTTGGGGGAGAATCCCATGGCCCCATGCTGGCACAGACCGGTGCGGCCGGCGGCTCAGCGCAGGTGCACGATATCGGCGGCGCCGAAGGTGCGGCGGCCGGCGGCGGTACGCACCACCAGCCGACCGTCACCGTCGATCGCCTCCGCCGTACCGGTGACCTCGGAGTCGGCGGCCAGCACCACCTTGACCTGGCGGCCGATGGTCGCGCAGCGGGCGATGTAGGCGGCGCCGAAGGCGGCGTCGTCGTCGGAGCTCTCCCACTGCTGGTAGATCAGCGCGAAGGCCCGCAGGATGGTGGCGATCAGCGTGTTCCGGTTGGTGGTGGCGGCCCCGGCCAGCTGCAGTGACGTCGCTGTCGGCACCGGCAGCTCGTCCTCGGCCAGGCTGACGTTCAGCCCGATCCCGACCACACAGGCCGGTCCGCTCGGTGTCTCCACCCGCTCGGCGAGAATGCCGGCCAGCTTCCGTTCCCGCACCAGCACGTCGTTCGGCCACTTCAACATCGCCGGCACGTCGGCTGCGCGGCGCAACCCTTCGACCACCGCCAGCCCGGTCAGCAACGGCAGCCAGGTCCAGCGCCAGGAGGCGACCTGGTCGGGACGGACCAGCAGGGAGAGGGCGATCGACGACTCGGCCGGTGCCACCCAGCTGCGGCCCAGCCGTCCCCGGCCCGCCGACTGGAAGCCGGTGACGAGCACCGAGCCGCTCTCGGCACCGTGCCGCGCCTTCTGGGCGAGGTCGGCATTGGTCGAGCCGGTGCTGGCCACCACGTCGACCCGCCGCCAGAGCGAACCGGGCTTGACCAGCAGCTCGGTCAGCAGCAACTGGTCGATCGGTTCTCCTCGGTTCACGCTCCGATCGTAGCCACCGGTCCGGCTGCTGCAGACGTCGTCATCCGGCTCGCGCGGCGGGCAGCCGCGTGCCGATCGGAAGACGGAAACACTAGGGTGCACACCATGGACCTAGACATCCACACCACGTCGGGCAAGCTGGCCGATCTGGAGCGGCGCATCAACGAGGCCGTGCACGCCGGCTCCGCGGCAGCAGTCGAGAAGCAGCACGCCAAGGGCAAGCTGACCGCACGGGAGCGGCTTGAGCTGCTGCTCGACCCGGGTTCCTTCATCGAGCTGGACGAGCTCGCTCGGCATCGCTCGACCGCCTTCGGGATGGAGAAGCGCCGGCCGTACGGCGACGGCGTGGTGACCGGCTTCGGCACCATCCACGAGCGCCCGGTCTGCGTCTTCTCCCAGGATGTCACCGTCTTCGGTGGCAGCCTCGGCCAGGTCTACGGAGAGAAGATCGTCAAGATCATCGACTTCGCGCTGAAGACCGGCTGCCCGCTGATCGGCCTGAACGAGGGCGGCGGCGCGCGGATCCAGGAGGGAGTCGTCTCTCTCGGCCTGTACGGCGAGATCTTCCGCCGCAACACGCACGCCTCCGGTGTCATCCCGCAGATCTCGTTGATCATGGGAGCGGCAGCGGGCGGTCACGTCTACTCCCCCGCGCTGACCGACTTCACGGTGATGGTGGACCAGACCTCGCAGATGTTCATCACCGGACCCGACGTGATCAAGACCGTCACCGGCGAGGACGTCTCGATGGAGGAGCTGGGCGGCGGCCGGACGCACAACAGCAAATCCGGCAACGCTCACTACCTCGCCACCGACGAGGAGGACGCGATCTCCTACGTCCAGGCGTTGGTGTCCTTCCTGCCGCAGAACAACCTGGAGGACCCGCCGGTCTTCGACTCTCCAGTCGACCTCGACATCTCCGACACCGACCGCGAGCTGGACGCCCTCATCCCCGACTCGCCCAACCAGCCGTATGACATGCACGAAGTGATCGGCGCCATCCTGGACGAGGGCGACTTCCTGGAGGTGCAGGCCCTGTTCGCGCCCAACATCGTCGTCGGCTTCGGCCGGATCGAGGGACGCAGCGTGGGTGTGGTGGCCAACCAGCCGCTGCACTTCGCCGGCTGCCTCGACATCGACGCGTCCGAGAAGGCCGCTCGGTTCGTGCGCACCTGCGACGCGTTCAACATCCCCGTGATCACCTTCGTCGACGTGCCCGGCTTCCTGCCCGGCACCGACCAGGAATGGAACGGCATCATCCGCCGCGGCGCGAAGTTGATCTACGCCTATGCCGAGGCGACCGTCCCATTGGTGACGGTGATCACCCGCAAGGCCTATGGCGGCGCCTACGACGTGATGGGGTCGAAGCATCTGGGGGCTGACATGAACCTGGCCTGGCCGACCGCCCAGATCGCCGTGATGGGAGCCCAAGGGGCGGTGAACATCCTCTACCGCAGGGAGCTGGCCCAGCACCCGGACCCGGAGCGACGGCGCGCCGAGCTGATCTCCGAGTACGACGACGAGCTGGCCAACCCCTACATCGCGGCCGAGCGCGGCTTCGTCGACGCCGTCATCAGCCCGCACGAGACCCGGATCGAGATCACCCGGGCCCTGCGGCTGCTGCGAACCAAGCGCGAGACGCTGCCGCCGAAGAAGCATGGGAACATTCCGCTATGAGCAGCGACTCGGTTCCGGAGTCCGCTCCGACGCCACCGGCGCCGGTGTTCACCGTGACGCACGGCAACCCGACGCCGGAGGAGCTGGCGGCCCTGGTTGCCGTACTCACGGCCCGCGGCAGGCAGCCGCAGCCGCAGCCGAACGAGCCGGCGCGGACCAACTCGGCCGGCTGGTCGGCCTACTGGCGCGGGGTCCGGGCGCCGCTGCATCCCGGCCCGGGCGCCTGGCGCGCCTCGGGGCGCCGCTGAGCCAGCCGATCGGTCTCGTCAGCTGGGAGGTGCGGCCGGACCGGTGGCCGCGCGCCACTATGTTGGGCCGGTGACCTCCTCCAGCGGCGATGTGCCGGCCCCCCCGGCTCCGGCGCTTCGGGTACGCGCGGCCATGGTCGGCACCTACGCGATCTTCGGTCTCAACGGCCTGGTCTTTGCCAGCTGGGCGGGTCGGCTGCCGTCGGTGGCGATCACCCTTGACCTCACCCCGGGCGGTCTCGGACTGCTGCTGCTGATGATCGGCCTCGGCTCCGTGCTCGGTCTGCCGTTGGCCGGGGTGATCGTGGACAGGTTCGGCACCGCCGTCTCCGTTCGACTGACCGGCAGCCTGATCGGCCTGAGCCTGCTGGTGATCGCGGTCTCGCTGCTGATGACCTGGCTGGTCCCGGTGGCCATCGCCCTCTTCTTCTTCGGCTTCGGCGTGGGCGTCTGGGATGTCTCGCAGAACATCGAGGGTGCCGAGGTGGAGCGCCGGATCGGGCGGACGATCATGCCCAAGTTCCACGCCGCCTTCAGTGGTGGCGCCTTCGTCGGTGCCCTGATCGGCTCACTGATGGCCAGGATCGGCGTCGGACTGCCGGTGCACCTGTTCGGCGTGGTCGCGCTGGGCGCCGTCGTGGTCTTCCTGTGTACCCGGGTGTTCCTGCCCGCGACCGCGCACGCCGAGCACACCGAGGGCCCGGCAGAGCCGAGACGCCGGACCGCCGCCTGGCGGGAGCCGAGGACGCTGGTCATCGGGTTGGTGGTGCTGGGCGCCGCGTTCACCGAGGGTGCGGCGAACGACTGGGTGGCCAAGGCGACGGTGGACGGGCTGGGTGCCTCCGAAAGTGCAGGGGCGATCATGTTCGGCGTCTTCGTCGCGGCCATGACCGGCTTCCGGTTCGCCGGCAGTGCCCTGCTCGACCGGCTGGGCCGGGTGGCGGTGCTGCGGATCTGCCTGACTGCGGCCATCCTCGGCCTGGTCCTGTTCGTGTTCGCGCCCAACATCTACCTGGCCGCCGTCGGCGCCGTCCTCTGGGGCATCGGGGCCGCACTCGGCTTCCCGGTCGGAATGTCGGCCGCTGCTGACGAGCCGCGCTACGCGGCGGGCCGGGTGGCGGTGGTGTCCACCATCGGCTACGCCGCGTTCCTGATGGGTCCCCCGCTGCTCGGTTTCATCGGCAACCACGTCGGCGTCCGGCACTCACTGCTCGCCGTTGCGGTGGTCGTGCTGGCCTCCCTGCTGACCACGTCGGCCGTCCAGCCCAAGCAGAGCGCAGTGGTCGGAGCCGACGTGGCCTGAGGCCACCTGCGACGGAGGAGCAGCCTGACGGACTCTGTGCCGGAACTGTCAGCGTCGGGTGTCAGAGTGGCCGCATGGCTGAAACCCTTACCCGATCCGCCGCCTCCGCAGCCGTCGCCGACTCCTCCTGGCGCTATCTGCTGGCCTGTCTGGCGACCTCCGTCCCGGTCGGCTCGCTGGCCGAGGCTGTCCAGGTGGCGCAGGCGGCCACCACCGCGTGCGGCGACCAGGCCGACGACCATCTGCGTATCCATCTCCGCTCTGACCGGGTGGAGCTGACCCTGCAGACGGCCGGGGCGGCCGATGTCACCGACACCGACGTCGACCTCTCCGGTCAGATCACCGAGGCCGTCGCCGCACTCGGCCGCAGCACGAGCGGAGTCACCTCAGCCGACGGCAGGCGGTCCGTCCAGCTGCTCGAGATCGCCATCGACGCGCTCGACATCCCCGCGATCCGTCCGTTCTGGAGGGCCGTCATGGGCTACGTCGACGAACCGGGCCATGGCGACCTGAACGCCTCGATCGTCGACCCCGTCTGGCAGGGTCCGGTGATCTGGTTCCAGCAGATGGACGCACCCCGGCCACAGCGCAACCGGATCCACTTCGACCTCACCGTTCCGCATGACGAGGCGCCCGGGCGCTTGCGGGCGGCACTGGAGGCGGGAGGTCGGCTGGTCAGCGAGGCGGCGGCCCCGTCGTTCTGGGTGCTGGCCGACCCTGAGGGCAACGAGGTGTGCATCTGCACCTGGCAGGAGCGCGACGACCAGGCCCGGCAGGAGGCGCCGGAACCGGGGCTAGGCTGCTGACCGTGAGCCACCACCCCACTGACCCGGCCCGACCGCTCCGCACCATCGACGCGATCGCCGACCGCTACGTGACCGAGTGCACCGAGCGCTATCCGGAGCTCGCCACCTACCTGGGGGTGGAGGGCTCCGACGACCGGTGGAGCGACTACTCGCTCAACGGCCATGCCGAGCGCATCAGTCACGTCCGCGCCACCATCGCCGCCCTCGAGCAGGCCACGCCGGTCGACGACCGCGAGAAGGTGGCACAGGAGGCCATGCTGGAGCGGTTGTCTCTCGAGGTGGAGCAGTACGAGGCGCATATCCCCACCAGCCGGGTGAGCGTGATCGCCGGCGGCGCGCAGGAGATCCGATCCATCTTCGACCTGATGCCCACCGACACCGAGCAGGCCTGGGCCAACATCGCCGCCAGGCTGAGCAGCATTGCGGTGCCGCTGCAACAGACCCGGGAGGCGCTGACGGCCGAGGCGGACGCCGGCCACATCTCCGCGGTCCGGCAGATGACCGGAACGGTCGAGCAGATCCGCTCCTGGACCGGCGAGACCGGCAGCGACGACTTCTTCGCCGGCCTGGCGGGCCGGATCCCGGCGGACTTCCCGGAGGCCCTGAGCCACCGGGTGCGCGAGGCGGCCGACACCGCCCGGGCAGCCTTCGCCGACTTCGGCCGCTGGATGGCGACCGAGCTGTCCCCCCGCGCTCCCGAGCTGGATGCGGTCGGCGAGGAACGCTACGCCCTCGAGTCGAGGTACTACCTCGGCGCCACCATCGACCTGCGCGAGACGTACGCCTGGGGCTGGGATGAGCTGCACCGGCTGCAGGACCAGCAGCGCGCCATCGCGCGCGACCTGGTCGGCACCGACAGCATCCCCGATGCCTACGCGTTCCTGGACGCGGACCCGACCCGGCGGATCAGCGGCGCCGAGCAGTTCCGCGCCTGGATGCAGGGGCTGGCCGACCGGGCGGTCGCCGATCTCGCCGGCACGCACTTCGACATCCCGGACGAGATCCGGCGGATCGAGTGCTGTCTCGCCCCAACCCATGACGGCGCGATCTACTACACCGGACCGACCGAGGACTTCTCCCGACCGGGGCGGATGTGGTGGGCGGTGCCGGACGGCATCGACGCCTTCTCGACCTGGAAGGAGGTCACCACCGTCTACCACGAGGGCGTGCCGGGGCATCACCTGCAGGTGGCCCAGAACGCCTACCGGAAGGACCTGCTGAACCGGTGGCAGCGGCAGATGTGCTGGGTGTCGGGCCACGGTGAAGGCTGGGCGCTGTACGCCGAACGGCTGATGGATGACCTGGGTTATCTTGACGACCCGGGCAACAAGATGGGCATGCTCGACGCGCAGGCCTTCCGGGCGGTCCGGGTGATCATCGACATCGGCATGCATCTTCAGCTGGAGATCCCGAAGGGCAACGCCTGGGGCTTCCATCCCGGTGAGCGCTGGACCCCCGAGCTGGGCTTCGAGTTCCTGGTCGGCAACTGCTCCACCGACGAGCCGACGCTCCGTTTCGAGCTGGACCGCTACCTCGGCTGGCCCGGGCAGGCGCCGTCCTACAAGGTGGGCGAGCGGATCTGGCTGCAGGCCCGCGACGAGGCGAAGGCACGCAAGGGTGCCGGCTTCGACCTCCGCCGGTTCCATGCCGACGCCCTCAACCTGGGCTGCCTCGGGCTGGACCCGCTCCGGCGCGCGCTGGCCCGGATCTGAGCTGTGCCCTACCGACTGATCCTGGCCTCGGCCTCCCCGGCCCGACTGAGCACGCTGCGCCAGGCGGGACTCTCGCCCGAGGTGATCGTCTCCGGCGTCGACGAGTCGCAGGTGGTCGCCGCTGACGCCGCAGAGCTGGCCCTGCAGCTGGCCCGGCTGAAGGCGGCCACGGTGGCCGACGGACTGCAGGACGACCCGGCGCCGACCGGCCTGCCGTCGATGATCATCGTCGGCTGCGACTCGGTGCTGGAGCTCGATGGCGAGGCGTACGGGAAGCCGGACAGTGCCGAGATCGCGGTCCAGCGTTGGCAGGCGATGCGGGGCCGTACCGGGGTGCTGCACACCGGCCACCAGGTCATCCTTGACAACGGCCGGCAGCTGGGGCGGACGGCTTCAACCGTCGTGCACTTCGCCGACCTGAGCGACGCCGAGATCACCGCGTACGTCGAGACCGGCGAACCGCTCGTCGTCGCCGGCGCCTTCACCCTGGACGGGTTGGGCGGCGCCTTCGTCACCGGCATCGAGGGCGACCCGCACAACGTGGTCGGGATCAGCCTGCCGCTGCTGCGCGAGATGCTGCTCGACCTCGGCATCGCCTGGCGCGACCTGTGGTCGACGACGCGCTGAGCCGCACTTTCGAGTTCAGGTGACCAGCGGGGCGACAGTCAGGAACAGCAGCGCCGCGTTCAGGAACACCACCACGCCGACCACCACCCAGGCGATGACCAGGGTGACCGGATGGGTCGGTGCCAGCGCCATCAGCTGACGGTCGCGGGCGATGGACACCAGCGGCACCAGCGCGAAGGGGATGCCGAAGGACAAGATCACCTGGGACAGGATCAACAGCCGGGTCGCGTCCATCCCGCCGGCCAGCAGCAGCAGAGCCGGCACTGCGGTCAGCACCCGACGCCACAGCAGCGGCACCCGGCTGTGGAGCAACCCGGCCATGATCACCGCCCCGGCATAGCCGCCGACCGAGGTGGAGGCCAGGCCGGACGCCAGCAGGGCCAGCGCGAACAGCAGCGCGATGACCGGTCCCAGCGTCTGCCCGAGGGCGGACTGCGCGCCCTCGAGGGTGTCCACACCCGGCTGGCCGAACAGTGCACTGGCCGCAATCAGCAGCATCCCGATGTTCACGCTGCCGGCCAGCATCATCGCCAGCACGACATCGAGACGGACGGCACGCAGCAGCGAGTCGGCCTCCCGGGCGTCCACCCGACCGTGCCGGTCGCGGACCAGCGCCGAGTGCAGATAGATGGCGTGCGGCATCACCGTAGCGCCGAGCATCCCCACCGCAAGCAACACGCTGTCCGCGCCCTGCAACCGGGGTAGCAGGCCTGACAGCACGCCGCCGACCCTGGGCGGGGCGATGACCAGCCCGGCGAGGAAACCGATCGTGATGACGGCCAGGAGACTGGCGATCACCCGTTCGAAGGTGCGTTGACCCCGGCGGTCCTGCACCAGGAGCATCGCCGTCGAGACGGTGGTCGTAATCAACGCGCCGACCACCAGGGGCAGGTCGAACAACAGCCGCAGAGCGATGGCACCACCGACGATCTCCGCCAGGTCGGTCGCGACGGCGACGAGCTCGGCCTGCAACCAGTAGGCCAGCCGGACGATGCGTCCGTGCCGGCCGGCCACCAGCGACGGGAGCGACTCACCGGTCAGCAGTCCGACCTTGGCCGACAGGTACTGCACCAGGCCGGCCATCAGCGTCGCCCCCACCAGCACCCACAGCAGCAGGTAGCCGTAGCGGGCACCGGCGGAGGTGTTGGTGGCCACGTTGCCCGGGTCGACGTAGGCGACCGCGGCGACGAAGGCCGGGCCGAGCAGCCGGTACCGACCCAGCAGGGCGCGGCTCCGCTGCAACATCACAGCCCCAGTCTGCCGTACCGGGCCATCATTCGAGTCGACCTCCGGCTCGAGCTGTCCCGCGAGCGACCGGCTCCGGTTTTCCGATCCGGTGCCCGAGCCCGATAACCTCGAGGCGACATGACTGCAGACCAGAACACCGATCAACGGCTGCCCGCGCCGGGACCCAGGTCCAAGGTGCCGGCTGCCGTCCGGGGTATGCGACCGAGACAGTGGGTCAAGAACGTGCTGGTGCTGGCGGCACCGGTGGCTGCGGGCAAGCTGTTCCACCCCGACGTGCTGTGGCATGCCGCGCTCGCCTTCGTCGCGTTCTGCCTGGTGAGCGCCACCGTCTACCTGGTCAACGACGTCCGCGACATCGAGGAGGACCGCCTGCACCCGCGGAAGCGGTTCCGACCGGTCCCCGCCGGCGAGCTGAGCCCGACCGCGGCGCTGGTGCTGGCGGCGATCACCGGCGTGCTCGGCTTCGGCATCGGTTTCCTCACCTCGGTCGAGCTCGGCGTGACGCTGGTGGTGTACCTGTCGCTGCAGCTGATCTACTCCCTCACCCTCAAGCATCTGCCCGTGATCGACCTGGCCATGGTGGCCAGCGGGTTCCTGCTGCGGGCGGTGGCCGGCGGCGTGGCGACCGGGATCCCGCTGAGCCAGTGGTTCCTGCTGGTCGCCTCGTTCGGCTCACTGTTCATGGTGTCGGGCAAGCGCTACTCCGAGCTCAAGGCGCTCGGGGCCGAGGCTGGCACCCGTCGCTCGTTGGAGCGTTACACCCAGTCCTACCTCCGGTTCGCCTGGATCCTGGCTGCCTCGACGGTGGTGATGGCCTACAGCCTGTGGGCCTTCGAGAACCGCGGCCACGGGCCATGGGGGGTGCCCTGGACAGCGATCTCCATCGCGCCGTTCACGCTCGGGTTGCTGCAGTACGCGTTGGAGGTGGATGCTGGTCAGGCCGGCGAGCCAGAGGACATCGTGCTGCACGACCGTGTCCTGCAGGCCTTCGGAGCAATCTGGTTGGTACTCATCTCAGTGGCGGTGTTCGCATGAGCGATGTCCAGGAGCCTGGTGCATTGATCCGTCCGTCACCGCTGGTCGAGGAGCAGGCGGCGGTGAGCGGCTCACCCTTCTCCAGTACGCCGATGACCGAGCTGCACGGCTGGGGCCGGGCCGCTGGCAGCCGTGCCCATCTGGCCTCCATCGACTCTGTCGCCGACGCCGTGTCGGCGCTCCGCTCCGCCGAGTCCCGCCATGACCGCGGCGTGGTCGTCCGCGGGCTCGGCCGGTCCTACGGCGACGCCGCGCAGAACGCCGGCGGGACCGCCCTCGACCTGACCCGGCTGAACCGCATCCTGGCCATCGACGCCGATGCCGAACCGCCGACCGCGCGGGTGCAGGCCGGAGTGAGCCTGGATGCGCTGATGCGGGTGCTGCTGCCGCTCCGGCTGTGGGTTCCGGTGCTGCCCGGAACGCGTCAGGTCACCATCGGGGGCGCCATCGCCGCCGACGTGCACGGCAAGAACCACCACACTCAGGGCAGCTTCGGCAACCACGTACGCTCCCTCGACCTGCTCACGGCTGACGGCGAGGTCCGCACCCTCTCCCCCGAGGGCGCCACCGCCGAGCAGTTCTGGGCCACCATCGGCGGGATGGGCCTGACCGGAGCGGTGCTCGGTGCGACCATCGCCCTGCAACGGACCGAGACCGCCTACTTCACCGTCGACACCGACCGCACCAGCAACCTCGACGAGCTGATGGAGCGGATGAGCGAGGGCGACCAGGGCTACACATACTCGGTGGCCTGGTTCGATGCCGTCACCAGGGGCGAGCACCTGGGCCGGGCGGTGCTGACCCGTGGCAACAAGGCGACCCTGGACGAGCTGCCGGCCAAGCTGCGCCGCGATCCGCTGAAGTTCGTCGCGCCGTCGTTCGGGACGATCCCGGAGGTCTTCCCCAACCGGATGGTCAACAGCCTCACCGCGCGGGCGTTCAGCGCCGCCTGGTACCACAAGGCGCCCAAACACCGCGTCGGCGAGATCCAGAACATCACCCAGTTCTTCCACCCGCTCGACATCGTCGCCGAGTGGAATCGGGTCTACGGGCCGAACGGCTTCCTGCAGTACCAGTTCGTGGTGCCGTTCGAGGCCGCCGACGTCTTCCGGCGCTGCTTCGAGCTGATCGTCCAGTCCGGGCACGTGTCCTGTCTGAACGTGCTCAAACGGTTCGGACCGGGCAACCCGGCGCCGTTGTCGTTCCCGACCCCGGGTTGGACACTGACCGTGGACCTGCCCATCGCTGCCGGGCTGGACCGGCTCTGCAACGCGCTGGACGAGCAGGTGGTCTCCGCCGGTGGCCGGGTGTACCTGGCCAAGGACTCCCGGCTCAGTGCGACGACCTTCCGGCAGATGTACCCACGGCTGGACGACTTCCTCGCCGTCCGGCGTGAGCTCGACCCGCACGGGCTGTTCACCTCCGACCTGGCGCGCCGCCTCGAGCTCTGACCCCGAACCACCGACTTCTCGACTAGGGAGAACCACATGATCGACGCCCTCGGCGCGCCGCAGGCGCTGCTGCTGCTCGGCGGCACCTCCGACATCGCCCTGGCGATCGCCCGCCGCTATGCCGCGGTGCGACCGGTCCGGGTCGTGCTGGCGGCCCGGCCGTCCGAGCGCCGGAGCGCCGCTGCGGCCGAGCTCACCGCTGCCGGCTGCACGGTGACCGAGATCGACTTCGAGGCCCGTGACACCGACAGCCACGCCGCCGCGATGGAGCAGGCGTTCGCCGGCGGTGACATCGACGTGGCAGTGGTGGCGTTCGGCCTGCTCGGTGACGCCGAGCAGGCGTGGACCGACCCGGCCGAGGCACTCCGGCTCGCCGAGGTCAACTACGTCGCCCCGGTGCACGTGGGGGTCCTGCTGGCCAACAAGTTGAAGCACCAGGGGCACGGCACCATCGTCGCCCTGTCCAGCGTGGCCGGTGAGCGGGTGCGGCGCTCCAACTTCGTCTACGGGTCCACCAAGGCGGGCCTGGACGGCTTCTACCTCGGGCTGGGCGAGGCACTGCGCGACAGCGGGGTGCGGGTGCTGGTGGTCCGACCCGGTTTCGTGAAGTCCAAGATGACCGAGGGCCTGGAGCCGGCTCCGATGGCGGTCACCCCTGAGGAGGTCGCCGAGGCGACGGTCGCCGCGGTCAAGGAGAAGCGCGAGCTGATCTGGGTCCCGGCACCGATGCGCGCCGTGATGTCGGGCCTGCGGCACGTCCCGCGGCCGCTGTTCCGCCGGCTCCCGATCTAGTGGCGTCCGTCGACGACCAGTCGGTGAACGAGCAGCAGCGCCGCGCCGCCCGAGCCGAGGCGCTACTGGCCGCCAGCCGGCCGGCCGAGCATCCGCCCGGGGTGGATGCCGAGGAGCTGGCCCGCGCCCTGCGGGTGCTTGAGCAGGTGGCCGGGCTCCCTCCCGAGCACCCGGACTCGGTCGCCGTCCGGCGAGCCACGGCAGGCATCTTCAAGGCCGTACGCAAGGAACGCCGGCGGGAGCGGCGCGAGGTGATCCAGGAGGCGGACAGGTCGGTGGAGGCCGCCACCGCCACCGGGTCGCCGCAGCGGATCGACGACGAGACGGCGGGCATCCAGCTGGTGTCCCAGGCCGCCGGCGCCGTCGCGGGTTCCTACATCAGGCCGCGGCCCTGCTACATCTGCAAGCAGCTGCACACCCAGGTGGACGCGTTCTACCACCAGCTGTGCCCGGACTGCGCCGCGGTCAACCACGCCCACCGCGACGCCCGGACCGACCTGACCGGTCGTCGGGCGCTGCTCACCGGCGGCCGGGCCAAGATCGGCATGTAC
The DNA here is from genome assembly GCF_016907535.1 of Microlunatus panaciterrae. Lineage (NCBI taxonomy): Bacteria > Bacillati > Actinomycetota > Actinomycetes > Propionibacteriales > Propionibacteriaceae > Microlunatus > Microlunatus panaciterrae. The sequence continues at coordinate 2,908,971 of NZ_JAFBCF010000001.1, read as the reverse complement.
ATCGCGCTGCGGCTGCTGCGCGACGGTGCGCAGACGACGATCACCACCAGGTTCCCGGCCGACGCCGCCCGCCGGTTCAGCGGGTTGGCCGACAGCGGGGACTGGCTGCACCGGCTCACCATTGTCGGGATCGACCTGCGCGACCCGGCCCAGGTGGTCGCGCTGGCCGATCGGGTGGCGGCGGCCGGGCCGCTGGACATCTTGATCAATAACGCCGCCCAGACCGTACGACGCTCGACCGGCGCCTATGCCCCGCTGGTCGCCGCCGAGTCGGAGCCGCTGCCGGACGGCCCGCTGCCGGAGATGATCACCTTCGACCACGTCTCCGACGCCCACCCGGCGGCACTGGCCGGCTCACTCTCCAACCACCCGGTGGCGCACCTGCCGGAGAACGCCAGCGGCGAGGAGATCTCCCGGCTTGCGATGCTCGCCGGGTCGGCGTCACTGGACAAGATCAACGGCAACCTGGCCGCGATCGATGCCGGCGGCCTGGTGCCGGACCTGCACACCATCAACAGCTGGACCCAGCTGGTCGACCAGGTGGACCCGCTGGAGCTGCTGGAGGTCCAGCTGTGCAACATGACGGCACCGTTCCTGCTGATCAGCCGGCTGCGCTCGGCGCTGGCCGCCACCTCGGCACGACGCAGCTATGTGGTGAACGTGTCGGCGATGGAGGGGGTGTTCAGCCGCGGCTACAAGGGACCCGGGCATCCGCACACCAACATGGCCAAGGCCGCGCTGAACATGCTGACCCGGACGAGCGCAGCGGAGATGTTCACCGACGGAATACTGATGACCGCGGTCGACACCGGTTGGATCACCGACGAGCGGCCGCACTACACCAAGGTGCGGCTGGCCGAGGAGGGCTTCCATGCGCCGCTCGACCTGGTCGACGGGGCGGCCAGGGTGTACCACCCGATCGTCGCCGGCGAGGCGGGCACCGACCTGTACGGCTGCTTCCTGAAGGACTACCGCAAGTCGGACTGGTGACCCGCAGCGCGTACCTGCAAGGTTTCGACCACTCGTTGCACCGGCACAGCAGGAGCTGAGCGGCCGAGCCGGTCACCGCTGTCGATGACTGGTCGGTTCCTCCCGGCGGCAGGCCGTCAGCCGCCGCCGAGCACGCCCCAGCTCTCCAGCACCTCGACCAGACCCGGGGCGCACGCCAGCACCCGCATCTCCTGGGCGCCGAACCAGCCCACGTCGGCCGCGTCGTCGCCGGCCACGACGGCGGCCGGGTCGGTCCCGGCGGCGGGCAGGCAGCGGTAGTCCCGGATCCGGTAGACGGCCCCGCCGCCGGCGTCGCGCTCGACCGTACCGACCAGGTCGCCGACCACGACCCGCAGTCCGGTCTCCTCCAGCAGTTCACGGGCCGTCGCCTCCGCCTCGGTCTCCCCCGGCTCGCGGCGCCCACCCGGAATGGACCACAGACCGCGGGACGGCTGGTTGCCCCGTCTCACCAGCAGCAGACGGCCACGTTCGTCGAGGACGATCCCTCCGACACAGTCGATGATCAGGCGGCCCACGCAGCGAATCTACCGAATGCGGGGGGCGCGACGTCAGGACGTGACAGCGCATCGCTAGGCTGCCGGTCATGGTTCTCGAAGTCGCGCTGATCGATGTCACCGACCCGGACGGGTTCACCGAGGCCTATGTCGGTGTCCGCGAGGTGATCATCTCCACCCCCGGCTGCCGGTCGGTCCGGATGACCCACGGCATCGAGTCGCCGAACCGGTTCGTGTTGCTGGTGGAGTGGGACTCGGTCGAGATCCATGAGCAGAACTTCCGGGCCACCGACCGCTTCGTCACCTGGCGCGGCGCCATCGGCCCCTACTTCGCTCACCCGCCTCTGGTGGAGCACTTCGACAACGTCGGTTGAGCTCCACGGTCCGCGTACCGTGCCCTCCCACAGAGCCAGGAAAACTGTCACTCGGCTAGGCAGATTTCCCTGGCTCCGTAACAGTTTCCCAAGTCGACTTGGGAAACCGACACGCACCGGCCGACCGACGCGCCCCGCCGCAACGCCCCTAGACCGGGGGGACGCCGTGCCGGCGGGAGGAGAAGTGCCGGTCTTTGGTGGCGGTGGCGGCGAAGCGGGCTATCAGCTCGGCCCGCACCTCCCCGGGCTCGATGATCGCGTCGATGATCAGGTCGCTGGCCAGCCGCAGGATGTCGATGTCGGTCTCGTACTCGGCCCGCAGCTGGGCGACGAAGGCGTTGCGTTCATCCTCGTCGGCGATCTCGGCGATCTTGTTCGCATAGACCGCGTTGATCGCCGCCTCGGGGCCCATCACGGCGATTTTGGCTGTCGGCAGGGCCAGACAGGCGTCCGGGCCGAAACCGGGGCCAGCCATCGCATAGAGGCCGGCGCCGTAGGCCTTGCGGACGATCAGCGAGATGGTCGGCACGGTCGCCTCGGCCACGGCAGTGATCATCTTCGCTCCGTGCCGGATGATGCCCTGCCGCTCCACCTCGCTGCCGATCATGAACCCGGGTACGTCAGCAAGATAGAGCAGCGGCAGGTTGAAGGCGTCACAGAGCCAGATGAACCGGGCCGCCTTGTCTGCGGAGTCGACGAACAGAACGCCGCCCTTGACCGCCGGCTGGTTGGCCACGATCCCGATCGGCTGACCCTCGAGCAGGCCGAACCCGATCACCACCTCGGGGGCGAACAGCGGCTTGATCTCAAAGAACGAGTCCGCATCGACGATGGCGTTGATCACTGTGGTGATGTCATAGCCGAGTGACTCCGAGGACGGCACCAGCTCCGCATCGAACGGGCACTCCGGGTCGGAGCCGTCGTAGACCGGCGGCGGGACACGCCAGCTCCCCGGCAGATAGCTGAAGAACTGCTTGGCCTGCTCGATCGCGTCGGTGTCGTCGGTGGCGAGCTGGTCGCCACAGCCGGAGACCGTTGCGTGCATCCGGGCACCGCCCATCTCCTCCAGGCTCACCTTCTCCCCGATCACCATCTCCGCCATCCGCGGTGAGCCGAGGTACATCGAGGCATTGGCCTCGACCATGATCACGACGTCACAGAAGGCCGGGATGTAGGCGCCGCCGGCGGCACTGGGTCCGAACAGGCAGCAGATCTGCGGGACCTTGCCCGACAGCGCCACCTGGTTGTGGAAGATCCGCCCCGCACCGCGACGGCCGGGGAAGAGGTCCACCTGGTCGGTGATCCGGGCCCCCGCTGAGTCGATGAACCAGAAGATCGGCAGCTCGTCGCGCAGCGCAACCTCGGTAGTCCTGATGATCTTCTCGACCGTCCGTGCCCCCCACGAGCCGGCCTTCACGCCGGGGTCGTTGGCCACCACCAGAGCGGGGCGCCCGTCGACAAGCCCCCGTCCAGTGACGACCCCGTCGGCCGGCAGACCGGCGGCCTGGGCGTTGGCCAGCTGGCCGTCCTCGACGAAGCTGCCCGGGTCGAAGAGGAGGTCGATCCGGGCACGGACGTAGAGCTTGTGCTGTCCGGCCAGCTTGACCGCCGCCCGCCCGTCCGGCCGCAAGGTGGCCTGGCGGGCGGCGTGGATACTCGCGGCGCTGCTGACGCCGTCCGGCGCGGTCATGGTTCCCTCCTCGCCTCGCCTCGGTTCACCCTGCCCCCATCCTGCCCGATTGCTGCCGCCCCGGGCCGTGCGCCTGCGCTCACTCGACCGGCAGGCCGAGGCCCCGGGCGATCACCATCCGCTGCACCTCCGAGGTGCCCTCACCGATCTCCAGCACCTTGGCGTCGCGATAGAACCGCGCCACCGGGTACTCCTCCATGAACCCGTAGCCGCCGAAGACCTGGGTGGCGGTCCGGGTGGCCGTCACCGCAGCCTCGGTGCAGTACAGCTTGGCGATGGCCGCCGCCCGCCGGAACTCCGCCGGGCTCCCACCGCGGTCCCTGAGCGCGGCAGCGGAGTAGACCAGCAGGTCAGCGGTGTGCGCCATCACGTCCAGGTCGGCGATCTGGAACGCCACTCCCTGCTTCCGCCCGATCGGGACCCCGAAGGTCGTCCGCTCCAGCGCGTAGGCCGCAGCCAGATCCCGGCAGGCGCGGATGCAGCCCAGGGCCAGCGCGGCGATCGCCACCCGCCCGTCGTCGAGGATGGCCAGGAACTGCGCAAACCCCTTGCCCCGCTCACCCAGCAGGTTCGCCTCGGGCACCCGCACGTGGGTGAACGTCAGCGGATGGGTGTCCGACGCGTGCCAGCCCAGCTTGCGGTACGGCGGCTCGACAGTGAGTCCCTCGCTGTCGGTGGGCAGCAGCAGGGACGAGATCTCCGGCTTGCCGTCCTCGCGGACGCCGGTCCGGGCCGTCACTGTGACGACCGAGGTGATGTCGGTGCCCGAGTTGGTGATGAACTGCTTGGCGCCGTTGACCACCCACTCACCGTCGACCAGGTCGGCCCTGGTCCGGGTGGCACCGGCGTCGGAGCCGGCCTCCGGCTCGGTCAGCCCGAAGCCGGCCAGCGCCCTGCCGGCGATCAGGTTCGGCAGCCACTCCTCCTTCTGCGCCGGGGTCCCGAAGCTGGCGATCGGGTTGATGCCCAGTCCGACCCCGGCCTCAAGGGTGATCCCGAGGGACTGGTCCACCCGGCCGATCTCCTCGATCGCCACGCACAGGCTGGTGAAGTCGCCGGCGCCGCCGTACTCCTCAGGTGCGTGCAGGCCGAACAGACCGATCGCACCCATCTTCTTGACCGCGTCCAGCGGGAAGGTGTGCTCGCGGTCCCACTGCTCGGCGTACGGGGCGATCTCGGCGGCGGCGAAGTCGGCGACCATGGCCCGGAAGTCGTTGTGCTCGTCGGACAACGCGTAACCCGGTGCTGAGTCGGACATGGCCGCGCCCCCTGATCGCCCTGACGGGTACAACTGACGTTGACGTAAACGTAAGGTACGATCGCGTCGAACGCAATCCCGCAGACTGCCTCGGCGCCCCACCCGGACGGAGACCATGCAGCAGAGCACGCGCACCTGGTCGATCGGTGAGCTCGCTGCCGAGTTCGACACCACCCTGCGGACCATTCGCTTCTACGAGGACAAGGGGCTCATCAGCCCCGAACGGGTCGGTACGGCCAGGGTGTTCCATCCGCGTGACCGGGTCCGACTCCAGCTCATCCTGCGCGGCAAGCGGCTGGGCTTCAGCCTGGACGAGATCGCCACCATCGTGGACATGTACGACAGCTCGCCCGGGGAGCGCGGGCAGCTGGAGTTCCTGATCAGCGACATCCGTCAGCGCAAGGCGGCCCTGGAGCAGAAGCGCCAGGACCTCGAGGAGGCGCTGGCCGAGCTGGACGAGCTGGAGCTGCGCTGCCGGCAGGACCTGGAAAGCCTTCCCGACCCGAGACGTCAACGCTGAGCGGCCTCACCCGGTCGGGCGACCGGGGCGCCCGGACCACAGGTCAGGGCACAGAGAGGGCCTCAGCCTGCTGCCCGGTGACATCCCAAAGGTGGTGGAGGACATCGTGCAGCAGGTACTGGATGAAGGTGGTCACGGTGAACTCGGCGCCGTCGGAGCGTCGCCCCGGCCGGTCGAGCTGGGACGGCTCCAGAGCCCGGACCCGGGCGACGAAGCTGGCGGCAGCCGACGACAGCTCCTCGGCCACCTGGTCCGGGTCGGCCTCGGCGTAGCCCTCGGCGATGGCCGTCTCGTCCTGGTCCCAGTTGTCGAAGACCGGATCGTCCTCGACCAGCATCAGAGCCAGCCGGGCATCGAACAGCCGGAACGCGTCGCGTACGTGCGCCCCGTACTCCAGTGCCGACCAGACGATCGGGCTGGGACGGAACGTCACCGCCGGGCTCGAGGTCAGGATCTGCACCCACTCGACGGCGGCGGCCTCGGCCCGGTCGGCGAGCTCGTCCACCGGGACCTCGCCTGCGGACAGGCCGCACTCGGGACACCGCTCGCTCAGAGTCCAGGTCCAGTCCTTCCTGTCCGGAACCGGATGGTCGGGGACAGGGCTATCCGCTGTGGGTTGCACGTTCCCAGGCTAGTCAGCCTGGGGACACCGAGCCACCCTTGCAGAGGCTCCGCGGCATCGATCCGCTCCGAGCTGGCTTGTTCCTGCGTCCACAGGACGAGCGTCGTAACGGTGGAAAAGTGTGCCCGAACGGTGGGTGAACGAGACCCAGCTGTGGAGGAGGGTGTGGACGTCCAAGCTGGGCGGATCTTCTTTGCTGCAAGGCCTTGCGGCCTGGTCGTCACGGCGGTAGAACTGTCTCACGCCCCTCCGCAAGGAGAGGCGGGATCGGACGGAAATCAGGTTTCAGCCGGCGAGGAGACTCGCCGAGCCAGCCGGTGACGAGGCTGGTTGATCCTCTGGCCCGCCCGTGAGATCGGAGACGTCACGCCACTCCGATCGACCGCGGGGCCGCTGAGACTCATACTTTCAGCGGCCCCGCACCTTTTCCCCACCACCCGCGTCAAGGCTGACCAGCCGCGCCTAGGCTGTGGCCGTGGCCATCGACCTGAACGCCGACCTGGGCGAGTCGTTCGGCCGCTGGACGCTGGGCGACGACGAGGCGATGCTCGACCTGATCACCAGCGCCAACGTGGCCTGCGGCTTCCACGCCGGCGACCCGGCGACGATCCGGGTCACCTGCCGAGAGGCGGTCCGCCGGGGGGTGCGGATCGGCGCCCAGGTCGGCTACCACGACCTGGTCGGGTTCGGTCGTCGGTTCATCGACATCTCGCTCTCCGACCTCAGCGCCGACATCCTGTACCAGATCGGCGCGCTGGACGCGCTGGCCCGCAGCGTCGGCGGCCAGGTCAGCTATCTCAAGCCGCACGGCGCCCTCTACAACACCGTCGTCGACCATGAGGAGCAGGCGTACGCCGTGGTCACGGCCGTCGAGGCGTTCGGCCGTGACCTTCCCATAGTGGGACTGCCCGGGTCGGCTCTGCTGCGGATCGCCGAGGATCACCAGATCTCCACCATCACCGAGTACTTCGTCGACCGCAACTACACCGCGGACGGCCGGCTGGTAGACCGCCGGCAGCCGGACGCGCTGATCAGCGACCCGGACGAGGCGTCCCAGCGGGCCCTGCAGGCGGCCAAGGAGCAACGGGCGGACTCGTTCTGCATCCACGGCGACACCGTCGGGTCGGTGGCGATGGCTGCCGCCGTACGTGAGTGTCTGGTCGCGGCCGGGATCGAGATCCGACCGTTCACCTCGGACTGACCGATGGCACAACCTGATCGAGCACCGGGCCACCGGCGACGGCTCCTCCCCTACGGCGACAGCGCCGCCCTGGTGGAGTGCGCCGACCTGGCCGACGCCCTGGGTCTGCACGCCACCCTCCGCAGTCGGCGCTGCCCGGAGATCGTCGAGATCGTGCCGGGTGCCCGCTCGCTGCTGCTGCGGCTGAGCGGCCCGCTGACGCCGGCGTCGCAGTCGCTGCTGCTGGAGGCGCCGGCGGCGGCCCCGGCTGCGGACCCGACCGAGGTGGTGGTGATCGAGACCAGCTATGACGGGGAGGACCTGGCGGAGGTGGCTCGGCTGTCGAGGATGACGCCAGCGGCGGTGGTCGCTGCCCACACCGGCCAGCTCTGGACCGTCGCTTTCTGCGGGTTCGCGCCCGGTTTCGCCTATCTGGTCGGTGAGCACGACCGACTGCGGGTGCCTCGCCGAACCACCCCGCGCACCAGGGTGCCGCCCGGCGCCGTCGGGTTGGCCGACCACTGGTCCGGGGTCTACCCGCGGGAGGGGCCCGGCGGCTGGCAGCTGATCGGCCGGACCGATCTGGCGCTGTGGGATCTGGACCGGAGCCCGGCGGCGCTGCTGCAGCCGGGCACCCGGGTCCGGTTCAGCGACCGGGCAGGGGCACCATGATCGTCGTCGAGCGGGCCGGCCCACTCACCCTGGTCGAGGACCTCGGCAGACCGGGGCTGGCCCATCTGGGGGTGTCACCCTCCGGTGCGGCGGACCGGTTCGGCCTGCGGCTGGCCAACCGGCTGGTCGGCAACTCCGAGGACGCTGCCGTGCTGGAGACCACCCTGGGCGGCCTGACCATTCGTGCCACCGACCTGCACTGGGTCGCCGTGACGGGGGCCCGGACGGAGGTGGTGGTGAACGGCACCCCGACGTCATCGCACACCGGCATCCGGCTGGTCAGCGGCGACCGGTTGACCGTCAGCCCACCTGCGGTCGGGCTGCGCAACTACCTGGCCGTGCGGGGCGGCATCGAGGCGCCGACGACGCTCGGCAGCCGGAGCGCCGACGTGCTGTCCGGGCTGGGGCCACCGCCGATGGTCGACGGGCAGCAGCTACGGATCCTGGCTCCGACCGGCCAGCTACCGCCGACGGACTTCGCCCCGTCGAGGGCTGCGACCGATCGGCTGCACTGGACACCAGGGCCGCGGATGGACTGGTTCGAGCCGTCGTCGGTGGAGACCTGGAGTGCGGTGGCGTGGACGGTGACCGGCGACAGCAACCGGGTCGCGGTCCGGCTGCAGGGCCCACCACTGAAGCGGGTCAGGCGACAGGAGCTGCCGTCCGAGGGACTCCTCCGAGGTGCCGTCCAGGTGCCGCCGTCAGGTCAGCCACTCATCTTCATGGCCGACCACCCGGTCACCGGCGGCTACCCGGTGATCGCCGTTCTGGACGAGCGTTCCTGTGACCGGGCGGCTCAGCTCCGCCCGGGTGACACGGTTCGACTGCACCCGGGACGCGGCGCTCGTCCCTCCCCGGCCGGCCCGGGGTGGGCGCTGCCCAATCGGGGCCGGCTACCCCTAGACTCCGAGACGCACACACCCTGACCTAGGAGGACCGGTGGGAATCAGCAAGGTGCTTGTCGCCAACCGCGGCGAGATCGCGGTGCGGATCATCCGTGCGGCCGCCGACGCGGGGCTGGGCAGCGTGGCCGTCTACGCCGATCCGGATGCTGACTCCCTCTTCGCCCAGCTCGCTGACGAGGCGTACGCCCTCGGCGGCCAGACCCCAGCCGAGACCTACCTCGACGTGGCCAAGCTGCTGGAGATCGCCGCTCGCAGCGGCGCCGACGCGGTGCACCCCGGCTATGGCTTCCTGGCCGAGAACGCCGACTTCGCCCAGGCCGTGCTCGACGCCGGTCTGACCTGGATCGGTCCGCCGCCGTCGGCGATCCGTTCCCTCGGCGACAAGGTGCAGGCCCGGCACATCGCGCAGAAGGTGGGGGCGCCGCTGGTCCCCGGCACCGCTGACCCGGTCGCCGACGCTGACGAGGTGGTCGCCTTCGCCGAGCAGTACGGGCTGCCGATCGCCATCAAGGCGGCCTTCGGCGGCGGCGGACGCGGCCTCAAGGTCGCCCGCGAGCTGAGCGAGATCCCTGAGCTGTTCGAGTCCGCGACCCGTGAGGCCGTCACCGCCTTCGGCCGGGGCGAGTGCTTCGTCGAGCGCTACCTGGACAGGCCGCGGCATGTCGAGACCCAGTGCCTGGCCGACAGCCACGGCAGGGTCGTCGTGGTCTCCACTCGCGACTGCTCGCTGCAGCGCCGGCACCAGAAGCTGGTCGAGGAGGCGCCGGCCCCGTTCCTGTCCGCCGATCAGCAGCGGGCCCTGTACGACGCGTCCAAGGCGATCCTCGCCGAGGCCGGCTACGTCGGCGCCGGCACCTGCGAGTTCCTGGTCGGGCTGGACGGCACGATCTCCTTCCTGGAGGTGAACACCCGGCTCCAGGTCGAGCATCCGGTGTCGGAAGAGGTGACCAGGCTCGACCTGGTCCGCGAGATGTTCCGGATCGCCGACGGCGAGGCGCTCGGCTATGGCGACCCCGCCGTCACCGGTCACTCGATCGAGTTCCGGATCAACGCCGAGGACGCCGGCAGCGGCTTCATGCCCGCTCCGGGTACCCTGACCGCCTGGCGGCCGCCTTCGGGCCCCGGCGTCCGGGTCGACGAGGGCTACCTCACCGGGATGACGGTGCCCGGAAGCTTCGACTCACTGGTGGCCAAGGTGGTCATCACCGGCGCCGACCGGAACCAGGCCCTGGCCCGGGCCCGGCGCGCCCTGGCCGAGATGGTCGTGGAGGGCATGCCGACCGTGCTGCCGTTCCACCGCGCAGTCCTCGACGACCCCGCGTTCACCGCCCCCGACGGACACTTCGGCGTGCACACCCGCTGGATCGAGACCGAGTTCAGCACCGTGATCGCCCCGTACGACCAGCAGCCGGCGGCGGCGGCGGAGCCGGCCGAGCGGTCGCGGATGGTCGTCGAGGTCAACGGCAAGCGGCTGGAGGTCACCATGCCCGCCGAGCTTGCGGCCATCGGCGCCGGCGGTCCGGGGGCTCGCAAGCCGGCCCGCAAGACCTCCCGCGCCAGCGCCAAGCCCGCCTCGGGTGACGCCCTCACCTCACCCATGCAGGGCACCATCGTCAAGGTCGCGGTCGCCGACGGTGACGTGGTGTCAGCCGGCGATCTGATCGTGGTGCTGGAGGCGATGAAGATGGAGCAACCGCTGGCGGCGCACCGCCCCGGCACCGTCCGCGGGCTGATCGCCGAGGTCGGCGCCACTGTCACCAGCGGTTTCGTGCTCTGCGAGATCCTCGACGACTAGCACGAGCGGGCGCCCTAAAAAGGGTTAAGAACTCCGGCAGAGGTTCGATTCGCCGGCCCCGCCGAGGCAGACTGAAGCCATGGATCTGCTGGTTCTCCTCCTCGTTCTCGGTGTGCTCGGCGGCGGCGTGCTGCTCGTCAGCCGCCACACGGCCCGGCAACGGGCCCGCGCGGAACAGGCCGAGCTGGAGAATCAGCTGACGGTGTCGAAACGGGCCGCCGATGAGGACGTGACCAAGTTCGGTGAGGAGCTGCAGCGGCTGGACACCGATGTCGCCGGGCACAGGCTGAACGAGCCGATGCAGCAGGACTACCAGCGCGCGCTGGACGCCTATGACGACGCGAAGCTGTCGCTGGATGCGGTCCAACGGCCCGACGAGATCAAGCATGTCACCGAGATCCTTGAGGACGGCCGCTACGCCATCGCGTGTGTCAAGGCGCGGGTGGCCGGCGGCCCGCTGCCGGCGAAACGACCGCCGTGCTTCTTCAACCCGGCCCACGGGCCGTCGTCGCAGGACGTCGAGTGGGCGCCGGCCGGTGGCGTACCGCGCGGCGTCCCGGCCTGTCCGGCCGACGCCGAACGGGTGCTCGCCGGTGCCGATCCCTACATCCGTACGGTCCAGGTCGGCGCGCAGCGGGTGCCCTACTGGGAGGGCGGGCAGGCCTACGCCCCGTGGGCGCAGGGCTACTACAGCCACTGGCGCGGCAGTGACCTGCTCTCCGGCGTGCTGATCGGCAGCTTCCTGTTCGGCGGCATGGGCAACGTGTTCGGCGGCGTCGGCGAGGGCCTCGGGGACATCGGCAGCGGGATCGGCGACGGAATCGGCGACATCGGCAGCGGCTTCGGGGACATGCTCGGCGACGTGTTCGACTGACGCCGGTGCGCAGCGTCCAGGTCCGACGGTGCGGGTGCGCGGCCGATCAGCCGGTCCGGGCCCGCCGGCGGCTGCGGACGACCGGCAGCACCAGCGTCACGAACACCGCGCTCGCCGTCAGGCTGGCGGCCAGCGCGACCAGCCCCAGCGGTACGGCGGTCTGCTGACCGGCCACACCGACCAGCGGCGCTGCCAGCGCGCCCACCACGTACTGCCCCAGCCCGAGCAGCGACGACGCGCTACCGGCCGCCTGCGGGTAGTCGGACAGGGCCAGGGCGGTCGCCGTCGGGAAGATCAGCCCGACAGCGCTGACCATCACCAGCAGTGAACAGATCAGGAACGGCAGCGGCAGCCCGGTCAGCACGGTCACGGCCAGCGACAGCGCGCCGGCCAGGTTGGCGACCAGGCCGAGGGCCAGCACCGCGGCCGGAGACCGCCGGGCCGCCAGCCGGCCGCCGAGCTGGCTCATCGCCATGATGCCGATCGAGTTCATTCCGAAGACGAAGGAGAACTCCTGCGCCGACAAGCCGTAGATGCGTTGCAGCACGAACGTGGCCCCGGCGATGTAGGCAAACATCGAGGCGCTGGCGAAGCCCGACGACAGGGCCGCTCCGACGAAGAACCTGTCCCTGAGCATCGGCCGGAAGCCGCGCAGGGTGGCCGACAGCCCGGCTGCGGTGGTGCGCCGCTCCGGTGGCAGCGTCTCGGTCAGACCGAAGCTTCCGGCCAGCAGCAGCACCACCCCGAATCCGGCCAGCACCAGGAAGATGCCGCGCCAGTCCATGACGCGGGTGAGCTGACCGCCGAGGACCGGTGCCAGCACCGGCGCCAGGCCGGAGACCAGCATCAGCCGGGAGAAGAAGACCACCAGCTCGCTGCCCGAGTAGAGGTCGCGGGCGACGGCGCGGGAGATCACCAGGCCGGCGGCGCCGGAGAGTCCCTGCAGCAGCCGCAGGACCAGCAGTACGCCGATCGTCGGCGCGAAGGCGCAGGCGGCCGACGTGAGCAGGTAGAGCAGCAGCCCAACGATCAGCGGTCGGCGACGCCCGAGCCGGTCCGACAGCGGACCGGCCACCAGCTGGCCAGCAGCGAGCCCGAGCAGGCAGGCGGTGATCGAGAGCTGGCTGCTGGAGGCGCTCGCCTGCAGGTCGTCGGCGAGCTGCGGCAGGGCCGGCAGGTAGAGGTCGAGCGAGATCGGCCCGAAGGTCGAGAGCAGGCCGAGGACGATGATCCCCCGGGTCCGGGATCTCCGTGTTCCGGTGGGGCGGGCGGAGCGAGCGGACTGCACCCTCAGACTCTGGCAGAAGGGGCCAGCTGGTCGACCATCCGGGTCAGCGTCTCCGAGCAGCCTGCATCGATCTTCACCTCGACCAGCTCGTCGGCACGGGTCCGGCCGCGGTTGATGATCACCACCGGCTTGGCGTTCCGGGCCGAGTGGCGGACGAAGCGCAGCCCGGACATCACCGTCAGGGACGAACCGACCACCACCAGCACCTCGGCCGCGTCGACCAGCCGGTAGGCCCGGTCGACTCTGGGCCGGGGCACCGACTCGCCGAAGAAGACCACGTCCGGCTTGAGCCGACCGCCGCAGACGGTGCAGTCGACCAACACGAAGTCCTGCCAGTCGTCGACCACCGCATCCCCGTCGGGGCGTAGCTCGGCATGCCCGAGGTCGGCGGCCGGAGCGAGCCCCCGGTTCAGCTCGGCCAACCGGCGTTGCACCTCGCCGCGGTCGACCCGGGCACCACAGTCCAGACAGACCACCCAGGCGATCTGCCCGTGCAGATCGACGACGGTGCTGCTGCCGGCGGCAGTGTGCAGGTTGTCGACGTTCTGGGTGATGATCCCGATCAGCCCCGCCTGCTCCAGCGCCGCCAGGGCCCGGTGGCCGGCGTTCGGCTCGGCTCGGCCGATCCGCTGCCAGCCCAGGTAGGACCTGGCCCAGTACCGCTGCTGCGCCGCCCGGGACCCGACGAACTCGTCGTACAGCATCGGCGTCGCCTTCGGCGCGGTCGGACCGCGGTAGTCGGGGATGCCGGAGTCGGTGCTGACGCCGGCGCCGGTCAGCGCGACCCAGCGCCGGCCGCGCAGCAACCGGAGAGCCTGGTCCAGCCGGGGGTCGGGACCCTCAGCCCCGGAGCTGGTCACCCCTGGTTGAGCTTCTCGACGCTGTGGCCGTGCAGCCTGCGGGCGGCCTCGGCCAGCGATCCGGACAGCGACGGGTAGACGGTGAAGTCGTGGGCGAACTGGTCCACCGTGATCCGCTCGGTGACGGCCACCGACACCGGATGGATCAGCTCGCTGGCCTGCGGCGCCACCACCACCCCACCGACGATGATCCCCGTCGAGGGCAGACAGAACAGTTTCACGAACCCGTCGTGGATGCCCTGCATCTTGGCGCGTGCGTTCCCCTTCAGTGGCAGCGTCACCGCGATCGCGCGCACCTCGCCACTGTCGACCTGGGCCTGGCTCGAGCCGACCGTGGCGATCTCGGGCGCGGTGAACACATTGGAGGAGACCTCCCGCAGGTCCAGCGGGGAGACGGCGTCGCCGAGGGCATGCCACATCGCGATCCGGCCCTGCATGGCGGCAACGGACGCGAGCATCAGTACGCCGGTGCAGTCCCCGGCGGCGTAGACGCCGCGCGCTGTGGTGCGCGACACCTTGTCGACCTCGATGAAGCCGCCGGCGTCCAACCTCACCCCGGCCTCCGGCAGACCCAGCTCGGCCGTGTTCGGGATCGAGCCCACGGCCAACAGGCAGTGCGATCCGGTGACACTGCGGCCGTCGGTCAGGCTGACCGTGACCTGGTCAGCGTCGCGGGTCACCGCGGCCGCCCGCGACCTCGACATCACCGTCATGCCGCGCCGGGTGAAGACGTCCTCCAGCACCTGCGCCGCATCGGCGTCCTCCCCCGGCAGCACCCGGTCCCGGGACGACACCAGCACCACGTCGACACCGAGGGCGTCGTAGGCGCTGGCGAACTCGGCGCCGGTGACCCCGGAGCCGACGACGATCAGCCGCTCCGGCAGCTCCGTCAGCTGGTAGACCTGGGTCCAGGTCATGATCCGCTGGCCGTCCGGTACCGCGTCCGGCAGCACCCGCGGATGTGCGCCGGTGGCGACCAGCACCACGTCGGCGTCGAAGGTCAGCTCGCCGTCGGCCGTCCGGGCCACCACCCGCTCGGGACCGTCGAGTCGGCCCTGGCCGACGACGATCCGGACACCCTCGCGGGTCAACCGCTCGGTGATGTCGCGTGACTGGGCCATCGCCAGGTCGAGCACCCGGCGGTTCACGGCGGACAGGTCGACCTGAACGTTGGCCTCGACCGTCTCCTCGCCCGATCGGCCGAACCGCAGGCCCAGCTCCGGCGACTTCTTCACCTTGCTCATCGCCTCCGCCGTCGCGATCAGCGTCTTGGAGGGCACGCAGTCGGTGAGCACCGCCGAACCGCCCACCCCATCGGAGTCGACCAGGGTCACCTCGCCGCCGAGCTGGCTGCCGACCAGCGCCGCCTCGTATCCGCCTGGTCCGCCACCGACGATCACAACTCGGGTCACGCCTCGCATTGTTCCACGTCTGCCGGACGGTAGCCTCGCTGTCGTGTTGTATGCGGCGTACGGAAGCAACCTCGACCCCCGGCAGATGGGCGAACGGTGCCCGCACTCCCCGTTGCGGGGCACCGGCTGGCTGCCGGGATGGCGCATCACCTTCGGCGGCGACGGCTGGGACGGCGCGCTGCCGACCCTGGTCGAGGACGGCGGCTCGCAGGTGTTCGTCGCCCTCTACGACGTCACGGCCTCCGACGAGACCTCCCTCGATGAGTGGGAGAGCGCAGGCTCGGGGCTCTATCGCAAGGTGCGGTTGCGGATCGCCACCCTGGAGGGCGAGGAGTCAGCCTGGGTCTATGTCCTCAACGACTTCGAGGGCGGCCTGCCGAGCGCCCGTTGCATCGGTCTGCTGGCCGCTGCGGCGGAGGCCGCCGGCGCCCCCGACGACTACGTCGGCGACCTTCGCGCCCGGCCCTGCACCAGCGGCTGGTAGCCGAGGGCGGCAACCCTGGAGTGCCGCCAGGTGAGCGCGCAAATCCGGGCTCAGGGGCTGTGGTGCCTCGAGAACCTGGGTAGTCTGCGGACTATCCAATGGTGGATTGTCAGGAGTGAGCCATGGCACCAGATGCACCTCGCCCGCAGGCCCTGAGCGACGACGCCGCCCGGACACTGGCGAACGCGACCAAGTCCGCCCCCCAGATGTCCACCATCACCCCTCGATGGCTGGTCCACCTGCTCTCCTGGGTTCCGGTCGAGGCCGGCATCTACCGGGTCACCCGGGTGAACCATCCGGAGACGGTCGAGGTCGAGTGCGACAACTACGACGAGTCCCCGCTGCCGGTGACCTTCGTCGACTATGCCAGGGATCCCCGGGAATACCGGCTCAAGGCCGTCTCGACCATCCTGGACGTACACACCCGGGTCGCAGACCTGTACTCCAGTCCGCACAACCAGACCGCCCATCAGCTGCGGTTGACGATCGAGGCGATCAAGGAGCACCAGGAAGGTGAGCTGATCAACAGCCCCGACTACGGGCTGATCGCCAACACCGCCACCTCACAGCGGATCAAGACCCTCGCCGGGCCACCGACACCGGATGATCTTGACAACCTGATCGCCAAGGTCTGGAAGGAACCAGGCTTCTTCCTCACCCATCCGGAGGGGATCGCCGCCTTCGGTCGGGAATGCACCCGCCGCGGGGTCCCGCCGCCCACCGTCAGCCTGTTCGGCTCCCAGTTCCTCACCTGGCGGGGTCTTCCGATCATCCCGTCGGACAAGGTGCCGCTGGTCGGCGGCAGGACGAAGTTCCTGCTGATCCGCACCGGCGAGTCCCGACAGGGCGTGATCGGCCTGTTCCAACCGGGGCTGGCCGGTGAACAGGGACCCGGGCTGGCCGTCAAGTTCATGGGCATCGACCGCAGCGCGATCGCCTCCTACCTGATCTCGCTGTACTGCTCGCTGGTGATCCTGACCGAGGACGCGGTGGCGGTGCTCGACGACGCGGAGGTGGGCAGGATCCATGATTACGCACCCAACTACCAGTGAGCCGTCAGGTTCCGACCTGCCCGGCTGGCTGCCGGACGAGGCGACGCTGAGCCGGCTCGCCAACGCGCTGTTCGCCGCTCTGCCCGGGACGACCGTCGAGGACAACCCGGCAGGCTCTGCTGGACACCAGACCCCCGGTGGCACGCTGGACTCCGTCACCGTGCCCCAGTTCCTCGACCCGCTGCCACCGCTGATCGGCCCGCCCCCGACCGGCTCGCGCTCGGCGGGGCCGGTGCCGATCACCGAGCCGGCACGCCGGCCCGGCATCGGCTCGATCACCCCGCACTACTACTTCCTGGACCAGCCGAGTCCCGGTCACGGACCACGTGGCCTCGAGATCATCGAGCGGAATCCCGTCCCCGGCTGGGCCGGTGAGGGCCGGGTGCCGCAGCTGCCGGGCGACCCGCATCCGCCGTTCGACGTCCAGACGCTCCGCCGGGACTTCCCGATCCTGGCCGAACGGGTCAACGGCCGGCCGCTGATCTGGTTCGACAACGCCGCCACCACCCAGAAGCCGCTGGCCGTGATCGAACGGCTGGTCCACTTCTATGCGCACGAGAACTCCAACATCCACCGTGGAGCGCACACCCTGGCCGCGCGGGCCACCGATGCGTACGAAGGTGCCCGGGCAGGCGTCGCCCGGTTCCTCAACGCCGGCTCGGCCGAGGAGATCATCTTCGTTCGCGGCGCGACCGAGGCGATCAACCTGGTGGCCCAGACCTGGGGACGTAAGCACATCAAGAGCGGCGACGAGATCATCATCTCCCACCTCGAGCACCATGCGAACATCGTTCCCTGGCAGATGCTGGCGCTGGAGACCGGTGCGGTGATCAAGGTCATCGCCGTCAACGATGCCGGAGAGCTGCTGATGAACGACTATGCGCGGCTGCTGTCGGATCGGACCAGGCTCGTCGCGGTCACGCATGTGTCCAACGCACTGGGGACGATCACCCCGGCGGCAGACATTGTTGATCTTGCTCACCGGGCCGGCGCGCGGGTGCTGATCGACGGGGCGCAGTCGGTCCCCCATCTGCGGGTGGACGTGCAGCAACTGGGCGCGGACTTCTACGTCTTCTCCGGCCACAAGATCTTCGGGCCGACAGGGATCGGGGTGGTGCACGGCCGGCCGGAGGTGCTGGAGGATCTGCCGCCCTGGCAGGGCGGCGGAAACATGATCATCGATGTCACCCTGGAGCGATCGACGTACCAGCGGCCACCGCACCGGTTCGAGGCCGGCACCGGCAACATCGCCGACGCTGCCGGCCTGGCCACGGCGCTGGAGTATGTGGAGCGGATCGGCATTGAGGCCATCGCCGAGTACGAGCACTTCCTCGTGCGGTACGCCACCGCCCAGATGCGCGAGGTGCCGGGCCTGCGGTTGGTGGGAACCGCAGCAGAGAAGGCCAGCGTGCTCTCCTTCGTGCTGGACGGCTACACAGCGGAGCAGGTCGGGTCGGCGCTGAACCAGGAGGGCATCGCCGTGCGAGCCGGCCATCACTGCGCCCAGCCGATCCTGCGCCGGCTGGGACTGGAGGCGACCGTGCGCCCGTCGCTGGCCTTCTACAACACGTGTGCCGAGGTGGACACGATGGTGGCTGCGCTGCACCGACTGGCCACCGACGCCGGCGGCTACCTCCGGGGCGTTCGCTGACCGACACCGGTGCGTCCACCCTTCCGGTGTCCCGCCCGCCCAGTGTCTATAGTGCCCCTGTGACCGACAGCAGTCCGCTTCCCGCCGCCACCGATCCTTACCAGCTGGCGGCCGAGGCAGGCGCTGCGCTGCTGGCCCGCTTCGACCTCCCCGCGCTCGACCTCGCCCTGGTCCTGGGCTCCGGCTGGTCGTCCGCCGCCGACGCCCTGGGGGAGCCGATCGGCGACTGCGCCCTCGCCGAGCTGCCCGGATTCGCCCGGCCGGTGGTGGCCGGACAGGGTGGCTCGCTGCGGCTGGTCCGGACGCCGGCCGGCAAGGTGGCCGCGGTGTTCACCGGCCGCACCCATCTCTATGAGGGGCGCGGCGAGGCGCAGGTCGTCCACGGTGTCCGGACCGTGGCAGCGGCCGGGGCGCGCACCGTCGTGCTGACCAACGGCTGCGGCGGCCTCAACCCGGACTGGAGCCCCGGAACGCCGGTGCTGATCAGTGATCATCTCAACCTGACCGGCACCACTCCCCTGGTCGGCGCCCGCTTCGTGGACCTCACCGACCTCTACTCCCCGCAGCTGCGGGCCCTGGCCCGGACGGTCCGCCCCGAGCTGCCCGAGGGGGTCTATGTCCAGTTCCGCGGACCCCAGTACGAGACGCCGGCCGAGGTCAGGATGGCCGGGATCCTCGGCGGTGACCTGGTGGGGATGTCCACCGCGCTGGAGGCGATCGCCGCCCGGGAGGCCGGCCTTGATGTGCTCGCCATCTCGCTGGTGACCAACCCGGCGGCCGGGATCTCCGCAGTGCCCCTGGATCACGCCGAGGTGATCGAAGCCGGCCGCGCCGCAGCGCCGGTGCTGCGCGAGCTGCTGTCCGGACTGGCCGGTGCGCTCTGATGCCCGCGCAGGAGCCCCGGCTCGGAGCAGAGCTGCGAACCAGGATCGCCGCCTGGCGGGAGCAGGATCCGGACACCGCCACCGGTCTGGCGCTCGGTGACCTGCTGCTCAAGGCCGACGGTGGCGACGCAGCGGCGACCGCAGAGCTGGTCGATGCCTTCAGCGGCCCGCTGACGTTCGGCACGGCCGGGCTCCGGGCCCCGCTCGGGCCCGGGCCGGCCCGGATGAACCGGGTCGTCGTCAGCCAGGCTGCCGCCGGCCTGGCCGGCTATCTCCGCAGCCAGCAGCTGGCCGGCGGCAGGGTGCTGATCGGGTTCGACGCCCGATACAACTCCGACATCTTCGCCCGCGACACCGCCGAGATCATGGCCGGCAACGGCTTCGAGGCGATGGTGGTGGGCGAGCCGACTCCGACACCGGTGATCGCCTTCGGCATCCGGCACTACGGCTGTGTCGCCGCGGTCGTCGTGACCGCCTCGCACAACCCGCCTCAGGACAACGGGTACAAGGTCTACCTCGGCGACGGGTCGCAGATCATCCCCCCGGTCGACGGGTTGATCGCCGCCGAGATCGCCCGGGCGGCCGCCGGTGACCTGGCCGACATCGCCCGATCCGACCGCTACAGCGTGCTCGGTGACGAGCTGCTGGACGCCTACCTCGACCGGATCGCGAGTCTGGTGCCTGCCACCGCCCGGCACGACCTCAGCTGGGTCTACACGCCGCTGCACGGGGTCGGCGCCAAGGCGGTGGCAGCAGCGGTGCGGCGGACCGGCTTCGCCGACGCCAGCGTCGTCGCCGAGCAGGTCCAGCCGGACCCGGCGTTCCCGACGGTCGCCTTCCCCAACCCGGAGGAGCCTGGCGCGATCGATCTGGCGCTGGCCCAGGCGGAACGGATCGGCGCCGACCTGGTGGTGGCCAACGACCCGGACGCCGATCGGTGCGCGGTGGCGGTGCCGGTCGGACCCGACCGGGAATGGCGGATGCTCCGTGGCGACGAGCTCGGGGCGCTGCTCGGCGACGACGCTCTCCGCCGTGGCGTCACCGGCACGTTCGCCTGCTCGGTCGTGTCGAGCTCCCTGCTGGCGACGATGGCGGCGGCCTACGGCCAGCCGTTCGTCACGACGCTGACCGGGTTCAAGTGGATCGGTCGGGTCCCCGGCCTGGCGTTCGGCTACGAGGAGGCGCTCGGCTACTGCTGCGACCCGACGGCCGTGCCCGACAAGGACGGCATCTCGGCGGTGGTGCGGGTGCTGGCGTTGGCGGCTGAGCTGAAGGCGGCGGGCTGCACGCTGAGCGACCGGCTGGACGAGATCGCCCGAACCTATGGCGTCCACGCCACCGACCAGTTGGCCGTACGGGTGAGTGACCTGGCGCTGATCGACGCGGCGATGGCCCGGCTGCGGGCCAACCCGCCCACGGAACTGGGTGGTGAGGCCGTCCGGGTCCTCGACCTGAGCCTCGGCTCGGCGGACCTGCCGGCCACCGACGCGGTCCGGCTGTCCGGAGATCGGGTCACCGTAGTGGTCCGCCCATCGGGGACGGAGCCCAAGCTCAAGTGCTACCTGGAGGCCCGGATCCCCGCCGACCAGAGCCAGGACCTGGCCGTTGCCCGGGTCGAGGCCCGCGGGCGGCTCGAGCAGGTGCGCGAGGAGATGGCGCTGGCCCTCGGGCTGGGCTGACGCTGCCGGGTCGCCCGTGCTGAGCGAGCGCGCGGGCGGCCGCCGTCGCTGACGTGTCCAGCCGCCTCGGTGCCCATAGGATCGCCTCATGAGCACAGCCACAACCCGGGCGCGGGCAGAGTCGGCGGTGGTCGAGCCGTCCCCGGCGCTGCCTGCCCACCTCGCTGACGCGACCACCGACGAGTCCTCGCTGCGGCGGTTCCTGCTGGGGCTGCCGGGCGTCGACCCGGTGGGGATAGAGCAGCGTGCGGCCGGGCTGGCCACCCGTTCGATCAAGCGGGAGTCCAAGCTGGCCGCCATCGACCTGGCCATCTCGATGGTGGACCTGACCACGCTGGAGGGCGCCGACACCGTCGGCAAGGTCCGCAACCTGTCGCGGAAGGCGATGCTGCCCGACCCCGACCATCCGGACACCCCCCGGACGGCCGCCGTCTGCGTCTACCCGGACCTGGCGGCTGTCGCCGTCGACGAGCTGCGGGGGTCCGGGGTCAAGGTCGCGTCGGTGGCGACCATGTTCCCCTCGGGCCGCTCCAGCCTCGAGGTGAAGCTGGCCGACGCCCGGCTCGCTGTCGACGCCGGCGCCGACGAGGTCGACATGGTGATCGACCGCGGCGCCTTCCTCTCCGGCCGGTTCGGCCAGGTCTTCGAGCAGATCCGGGCGATCAAGGAGGTGTGCGGCCCGGCCCGGCTGAAGGTGATCCTGGAGACCGGCGAGCTGGCCACCTACGACAACGTGCGCCGCGCGTCCTGGCTCGCGCTGCTCGCTGGCGGCGACTTCATCAAGACCTCGACCGGCAAGGTCAGCCCGGCCGCCACCCTGCCGGTCACCCATGTGATGTTGCAGGCCGTGAAGGACTGGAAGGCCCAGACCGGGGAGCAGCGTGCGGTCAAACCCGCCGGCGGCATCCGTACCAGCAAGGACGCGATCCGCTATCTGGTGGCGGTCAAGGAGGTCGCGGGAGTGGAGTGGCTGGATCCGCACTACTTCCGGTTCGGCGCATCGTCGGTGCTGAATGATCTGATCATGCAGCGACGGACCCAGCTCGAGGGCCACTACTCGGGCCCCGACTACGTCACCGTCGACTGACCAGCGAGAGGTTTGTGATCATGGACTGGGACTACGCTCCGGCGCCGGAGTCGAGCGCGATCGCCGGCATCAGGGACCGCTATCTGCCGTTCGTCAACGGGGAGTTCGTCGAGGGCAACGGAGCCGACCTGGACACGATCAACCCTGGCCGGGCCGAGCGACTCGCCACCGTGTCGACCACGACCGCCGAGGATGTCGACCGGGCGGTCGCCGCGGCGCGGCGGGCCTACCAGCGCGTCTGGTCCCGGATGAGCGGGGCCGAGCGGGGCAAGTACCTGTTCCGGATCGCCCGGGGGATCGCCGAGCGGTCCCGTGAGCTGGCCGTGGTCGAGACGCTCGACAACGGCAAGCCGATCAAGGAGACCCGGGACTTCGACGTCCCGACCGCGGCCCAGCACTTCTTCTACCACGCCGGCTGGGCCGACAAGCTCCAGCACCTCGGCCTCGGTCCGGCGCCTGCCGCGCTCGGCGTGGCCGGACAGGTCATTCCCTGGAACTTCCCCCTGCTGATGGCGTCCTGGAAGATCGCCCCGGCCCTGGCGGCCGGCAACACCGTGGTGATCAAACCGGCCGAGACCACCCCGCTGTCGATCCTGGTGCTGGCCGAGATCATCGCTGATGCGGACCTTCCGCCCGGCGTGGTCAACATCGTCACCGGTGCCGGGGACGTGGGTGAGGCGCTGGTCACCCATCCGGGCATCGACAAGGTCGCCTTTACCGGTTCGACCGCCGTGGGTCGCAGGATCCAGCACCAGCTGGCCGGCACCGGCCGCAAGCTGACCCTGGAGCTCGGCGGCAAGGGCGCCAACATCGTCTTCGACGACGCCGCCCAGGACCAGGCCATCGAGGGCATCGTCAACGGCATCTTCTTCAACCAGGGGCAGGTTTGCTGCGCCGGATCCCGGCTGCTGGTCCAGGAGTCGATCGCGGAGGAGTTCACCGACCGGCTCAAGGACCGGGTGGAGACCCTGCGGGTCGGCGACCCTCTGGACAAGAACACCGACGTGGGAGCGATCAACTCGGCAGCCCAGCTCGGCCGGATCAAGGACCTGGTGGCGGCCGGCGCGGCCGAGGGAGCCGACCTCTGGTCGTCGTCGTGCCCGCTGCCGAGCAACGGTTACTACCTGTCGCCGACGATCTTCACCTCCGCAACACCGTCGATGCGGATCTCCCGCGAGGAGATCTTCGGCCCGGTGCTGACGACGCTGACCTTCCGTACGCCGGAGGAGGCGCTCAGCAAGGCCAACAACTCCGCCTACGGGTTGTCGGCCGGGGTCTGGACCGAGAAGGGCTCGCGGGCGATGGGGATGGCCGCCGGTCTGCGGGCCGGGGTGATTTGGGACAACACGTTCAACCGGTTCGACCCGGCGGCCAGCTTCGGCGGCTACAAGGAATCCGGATTCGGGCGGGAGGGCGGCCCGTCGGGGCTGGCCGCCTATCTGGAGACCGACGATGAGGCGGTGCTCGGCGGCAGCCGGTCCCGGACCGCCAAGGACGAGGGGGCGACACTCTGATGGCGCATCTGTCGGTCAGCAAGACCTACAAGCTCTACCTCGGCGGGGCCTTCCCCCGATCGGAGTCGGGTCGCACCTACCCGGTCCGCGACATCAAGGGGAACTTCATGGCAAACGCCGCACTGGGTTCGCGCAAGGACGGCCGGGACGCCGTCGCCGCCGCCCGAAAGGGTGTCGGAGCCTGGTCGAAGGCGACCCCCTACAACCGGGGCCAGGTGATCTACCGGATCGCAGAGATGCTGGAGGGTCGCCGGGCGCAGTTCGTCGAGCTGATCAGCACCAGCACCGGTGCCAGCGCCCGGGCCGCCGGCGCGGAGGTCGACGCGGCGGTGAACCGGCTGGTGCACTACGCCGGCTGGACCGACAAGCTCAGCGCCGTCTTCGGCGGTGCGAACCCGGTCTCGGGCCCGTACTTCTCCTACTCGGCGCCCGAGCCGACCGGGGTCGTCGCCGTTGTCGCCCCTGCCGGGTCGCCGCTGCTCGGGCTGGTGTCGGTGCTGGCTCCCGTCATCACGGGCGGGAACTCCGCTGTGGTGATCGCCGCCGAGGACGACCCCTGCGTGGCCATCACCCTCGCCGAGGTGCTGGCGACCTCCGACGTACCGGCGGGGGTGGTCAACATCCTCACCGGAAGAGCCGCCGAGATCGCTCCCCACCTGGCCGCGCACGGTGATGTCAACGGGCTCGACCTGACCGGCGCCGACGTCGAGCTCCGGTTGGCCCTGGAGCAGGCTGCGGCCGGCACCGTCAAGCGCGTCTATGTGCCCAAGGGCGTCCCGGACTTCACCGGACCCCCGGGGACGGCCCGGCTGCGCGCCTTCCTCGAGATCAAGACCGTCTGGCACCCGGTCGGTTCGGTCTCGCTCGCGGCCGGGAGCAGCTACTGATCCGGCTCTCCGCCACCTCCGCGCCGCGCCCTAAGCCTGTCGAAGGGCCGCAGTGGATGTCAGCCGTGCAAGAAATCGACCAGTCATCAGTGTCCGGTAAGGACGCTCAGCCTTGCAGCGCTGCAGCATCCACCACGAGTGGTCGATTCCTTGCAGGGTCCACTCGCCGCCCACCCCACCTCGGCCCTTCGACAGGCTCAGGGCACGGGCCCGGGCTCAGGGCACGGCACCGCCCAGGCTCAGGGCACGGCTCAGGCTCAGTGCACCGCCCAGGCTCTGGACACGGCTCAGGCTCAGGGCACGGCCCGGGCTCAGGCCGCCGGTCGGCGGGATCGCCGGAGGGCGCCGAGGACGAAGAGGAAGAGACCGGTGGCGAGCCAGACGGACAGCACCAGTGCCGGGCGGCCGGCCGCAGCCCAGTCGAAGAAGGCCTCGGAGCGGAGCAGCTGCCCGGTGGCCGCCAGCGGGAACGCCTGACCGACGGCGCTCCAGCCGACCGGCAGCAGCTCCGGTGCACTGCTCAGTCCCGAAAGGGGGTTGCCGACCAGCAGCAGTGACGCCAGGACCAGACCGGCACCCGCGTTGCCGGCGAGCGTTCCGGCGCCCAGGGTGGCGAAACTCACCGCGGCGAAGCCGAAGGTGATCACTGCGGCATCGGTCCAGAAGCTGGCACCCAGGGCATTCAGCCACAGGTTCAGGATCGTCGCCGAGGCCAGACCAGCGAGCAGGCTCAGCAGCAGCGCTGAACAGGCCAGTCGCCCCCTACCCCGCACAAGCCGGCGCAGGGCAACGCCGCTGAGCAGGCCGCCCAACACCAGGGGCAGGGCGAGCACCGCAACCCCGATCCCGTGCGGGTCACCGGCAGCGCCCGGCACCACGTCGGTGACGGTCGGACCCGCACTGGATTGGCCGGCTCCCGACTGCGCCGCCATCGCCCCGGCCACCTGGGTGAGCAGCTGCGCTACCGCTGGGCTGGCACCGGTGGCCACCAACAACGTGGGCGGTTGTTCGACCACGACGGCACCGTAGATCTCCCGGCTCTCGATGGCGGCTCGCGCCTCAGCGGCGCTGCCGTAGGGCTGGATGTGGAACGCACCCGGCTGCTTCGCCTGCAGCGCGCCCTGCACCTGCTGGACCGCGGCCGCAGGGCCCACCACCCCGATCGGCAGCTCGTGCGGGGCGGCCGTGACAGCCGGCCAGGCGAAGGCGGCGAGCAGCAACCCGACCAGCAGACTGAGAGCCACCGGCAGGCCAAGAACCCTGCCCCATCCGGACAGGACCGGAGGCTCGGATGGATCGTCGTGAGGCCTCGGCGGCGCCTCATACCGTGTTGCGACCATGATGACTCCTAAAGAGAACGTTTATTCTTTTTAGAATGCGACCGCTCTGAGACGTTTGTCAAGAACGTTCGTTCTCTTTAGGCTGGGAGGGTGCCCAAAGTCAGTGACGAGTACCGAGCCGAGCGTCGCGAGCAGATCATCCAGGCAGCGATGGTCTGCTTCGAGCGGGACGGTTTCCACGCCGCCTCGATGGACGACGTGATCGCCGAGGTGGGATTGTCGGCGGGCGCCGTCTACCGCTACTTCCCGGGCAAGGACGCCATCGTCTCCGGCGTCGTGCAGTATGCGCTCGGCGCGGTGGGCAGAGTGCTCAGCGAGGCCGCCGACACGGATCGGGCCGCGACCCCGTCGGGTGCGGTCGACGTCGCCCTGGAGAAGCTGGAGGAGCTCCGCTTCAGCCACACCGTCAAACCCGAGCGGATCGCTCTCTTCGCCTGGTCCGAGGCTCTACGCAACGAGGCCCTGCACCGCGAAGTCACCATCGGGCTCGGTCAGGTGCGTGCAGCCATCCAGTCGCTCGTGCTGCGCTGGCAGCAGTCCGGGTTGGTCCAGCCCGACGCCGACCCGCAGGAGATCGGGCTCGCCTTCCTCGCCTGGATCCCGGGCTTCTTCATCCAGCACCACGTGGCCGGCATCGTCCAGCGCGACCAGTTCGTCCGTGGCGTGGCCGGCCTGCTGAACCCGGTTCGAGACCCGATCGCCTGACAACCGGGACCGTCAGGCGTCCCCGACGGTGATCGCCTCGGCCTCCTCAAGGGGCGTCTCGGCCAGGTGCCGGTCGATGTGGGCCAGGTGGCGGCGCCCGGTGACCAGCACACCGATCGACAGCAACAGCCCTGCCACCGCCATCCAGTACGGGGCGCTGTCGCCCCACTGTGCGGCGATCACCCCGGCGAACGCCGGCGCCAGCGCGCCGCCGAGGAAGCGGATGCCGCTGTAGGTCGACGAGGCCACGCTCCGCGGCAGGTCGGTCGCCTCCATCACCGACTCGGTCAGCACCGTGTTCATCACGCCGAGGAAGAGCCCGCCGACGACGATGCCGGTCACCAGCACGGCGAGGCTGCCGACCTCGACCGCCATCAACGCCATGTCGAGGGCGAGCAGCGCCAGCATGGCGTACAGCACCCGGCGGCGACCGAACCGCGCGGTCAGCAGCGGGGCGACCAGGACGGACGTGATGGCCAATCCGAGTCCCCAGCCGCAGAAGATCAGACCGAGCTGGTGGGCGCCGAACTCCTCGATGCCCTGGGCGTGGGCCGCGGTCTCGAGCGGGAACGGGCTGTAGGCCAGCAGCACGAAGAAGCCGAAGTTGTAGAACAGCGCGCCCAGTCCCAACGTCAACAGCGCCCTGTTGCGCAGCGCCCTGAACGTGGCGCCGAACGGGACCGGGTCGGGCTTGGCGGCGGGCTTGGCCAACAGCACCACGATCGCCACCAGGCCGATCGCCATCAGCACCGCGGTACCGAAGAACGGACCCCTCCAGGAGATGCTGCCGAGCGCCCCGCCCAGCAGCGGCCCGGTGGCGATGCCCAGACCCAGCGCGGCCTCGTAGAGGATGATCGCGCTGTTCACGCCGCCGCTAGCCGCGCCAACGATGGTCGCCAGCGCCGTGGAGATGAAGAGGGCGTTGCCAAGCCCCCAGCCGGCGCGGTAGCCGATAATGGCCTGAACACTGTTGGAGGCTCCGGCCAGCGCCGCGAAGACCACGATGAGCGCCAGTCCGGTCAGCAGGGTGCCCTTTACCCCGATCCGGCTGGAGACCCAGCTGGTGAAGAACATCGCGAAGCCGGTGATCAGCAGATAGCTGGTGAACAGCAGCATCGCCTGCGCCGGCGTGGCGCCGAGCTCGTGGCTGATGGCCGGCAGGATGGGGTCAACCAGGCCGATGCCCATGAAGGCGATCACACAGGCGAAGGCGACCGCCCAGACCGCCTTCGGCTGACGCAGGAGGGAGGCGGATCCGGCGGAACCGGGATGGGTGAGCGTCACAGTGTGGCTTCTTCCTTGGTTGGCTGGGCCGCCAGCAGGCCCTGGATGGTCTCGATGGCACCGCGCAGCTCGGCCCGGCGATCGGTGGACAGCAGCTCCAGCCGGGGCCCGAGCGCGGCGGCCACCCCGGCCCGAAGCTCGGCCAGTCTGCTGCGGCCGGCCTCGGTCAGGCTGACGAGGGAGACGCGACCATCGAGGGGATCCGACACCCGCTGGACGGCGCCGGACCGCTCGAGCCGCTGCAGCATGGTGGTGGCGCTCGGCTGGGTGCAGCGGTCGGCGACGGCGAAGTCGCTCACTCGCATCGCCCCGTGCTCCTCCAGGATGGCCATCGCGCGCCACACCGCCGTCGGTTCGGTATCGGCGGCCATCCGGGCCGAGGAGCGGACGAAGCGGGCGCAGGTCACGACCAGGGCGACAGCCAGGTCGTCGATGGCGTCCCCGTCGTCGGTCAGTTCGGGAGAGTTCACCCGACCTACTTTACATAGCTATCTTATATAGATGCAAGTGGGACCGGCCCCCGCACGATGCGTACGGTCGAATGGCAGCCAGTGGCGCCGTAACGGACGCAAGGCGAGCCGCACGCTGCCACTCGCCGGTCGGTGGGCTCTCACCTACCCGAGAACACTGCTCAGGTGTCGATGCGGGCCCAGTCCGGCCCGGTCTCCCCCAGCTTCTCGTCCAGCTTCGTGAACAGCGGAGTCGGCTTGACCAGCGGCCGGCCGACCTGCACCGGAATGCTCTGCCAGACCGCCTGCTCGCTCGCGTACTCCCCCATCAGCACCGGGTAGTCCGGGCCAGCGTCCTCGCTGACCTGGCGGATCTCCGGCTGGGCAGCCCAGACGCCGCTACCACCCAGCGCCTCATGCACCTGTTGAGCCGCGTGCGGCAGGAACGGTGTCAGCAGCGTGTTCGCGTCGGAGACCACCTGCAGGGCGGTGTGCAGCACGCTGTCGCGTCGAGCCGGGTCGCTCTTGAGCTTCCACGGCTCGGTGTCCGACAGGTACTTGTTGGCGGCGCCCACCAGCCGCATCGCCTCGGCTGAGGCGTGCTTGAACCGGCTCTTGCCGAGCAGGTCCCCGACCGTGCCGAACGCCGCCCGCGAGGTGGCCAACAGCTCATGGTCCACGTCGCGCAGGTCGGTCGGGTTGGGGATGGCACCGACGTTCTTGTGCGCCATCGAGATCGAGCGGTTGACCAGGTTGCCCCACTCGTTGGCCAGCTCGAAGTTGGTCCGACGGACGAACTCGTCCCAGGTGAAGTCGGTGTCCTGGTTCTCCGGGCCCGCCACCGAGATGAAGTACCGCAGCGCGTCGGGGCCGAACTCCTGCAGGAAGTCGCCGACGTAGATCACCTTGCCCCGGCTGGTGGAGAACTTGGAACCGCTCATGGTCAGGTACTCGCTGGAGACCACCTCGCTGGGCAGGTTCAGCGTGCCCAGCGGGCCCACCTCGCCACCGTGGTCGCCGGCGCCGTTCTGGCCCAGCAACATGCCCGGCCAGATCACCGAGTGGAAGACGATGTTGTCCTTGCCCATGAAGTAGTAGCCGAGCGCCTCCGGGTCGGTCCACCACTTCTTCCAGGCGTCCGGGTCGCCGGTCCTCGCCGCCCACTCCACCGACGCGGACAGGTAGCCGATGACGGCGTCGAACCAGACGTAGAGCCGCTTCATCGGCTGGTCCCGCCAGCCGTCCAGCGGCACCGGGACGCCCCAGTCGAGGTCGCGGGTGATCGCCCGCGGTTTCAGGTCGCGGAGCAGGTTCTGGCTGAACTTGAGCACGTTCGGCCGCCAGTCGACCCGCTTGGCCAGCCAGTCGCCGAGCGAGTGCGCCAGCGACGGCAGGTCGAGGAAGAAGTGCTCGGTCTCGACGAACTTCGGCGTCTCGCCGTTGATCCGGGAGCGCGGGTTGATCAGGTCCACCGGGTCCAGCTGGTTGCCGCAGTTGTCGCACTGGTCGCCGCGGGCTCCGTCGTAACCGCAGATCGGGCAGGTCCCCTCGATGTAGCGGTCCGGCAGGGTGCGCCCGGTCGACGGGCTGATCGCCCCCATTGCGCTCTTCGGCACCACATAGCCGTTCTTGTACAGGCCGAGGAAGAGGTCCTGCACGACCCGGTAGTGGTTGAGGGTGGTGGTCCGGGTGAACAGGTCGTAGGACAGCCCGAGCCCCTGCAGGTCCTCGACGATGACCCGGTTGTACTTGTCGGCGAGCTGTCGCGTCGTCATCTGCTCCCGCTCCGCCTGGACGGAGATGGGCGTTCCGTGCTCGTCGGTGCCGGAGACCATCAGGATGTCGTGGCCACTCATCCGCATGTAGCGGGAGAAGACGTCCGAGGGTACGCCGAAACCGGACACATGACCGATGTGGCGTGGACCGTTGGCGTATGGCCAGGCCACGGCGGTCAACACACGAGAACTCATGCGGCCAACCCTAGTGCAGTGCCGTACGGTGATCGCGTGCTGACCCGTGACGAGGCACGCGCCCTGGCAGCCGTGGACGAACCGGCACTGGTGCGGCTGCTGATCGAGCTGCTGGCAGTGCCGAGCGTTGGAGGGACCGCGGCCGAGAGCGAGATTCAGCACCTGCTGGCCGAGCAGCTGGGGCGGCTCGAGCTGGACGTCGACCTCTGGCCGGTCGACCTGGTGACGCTGGCGGCGGATCCGGGATATCCCGGCGCCGAGGTGGTGCGGACCGAGGCGTGGGGGCTGGTGGCGACCAGCGACCCGACGGAGCAGCCGGCCCTGATCCTGCAAGGGCACGCCGATGTGGTGCCCGCCGGCAACCCGGACCTGTGGTGGGGTGACCCGTTCGCGCCGACACTGCGCGACGGCACGGTCGTGGCGCGCGGGGCCTGCGACATGAAGGCCGGGCTGGCGGCCAATATCGCCGCCGTGCAGGCGGTGCGTTCATCGGGCGTCCGACTGCGCTCGGGCCTGGCGCTGCACTCGGTGATCGGCGAGGAGGACGGTGGGCTGGGGGCGTTCGCCACCCTTGCCCGAGGTCACCGTGGCCGGGCCTGCGTCATCACCGAGCCGACCGGGCTGTCGCTGATCACCGCCACCGCGGGGGCGCTGACGTTCCGGATCGAGGTGAGCGGGCTCGCCACCCACGGCAGCACCCGCTACCGCGGACACAGCGCCATCGACTCCTACCTGACACTGCACGCCGCGCTGGCCGAGCTCGAGCAGGAACGCAACCGAGAGCCCGAGCAGCTGATGTCCGGCTACCCCATCGCCTACCCGCTGAGTGTCGGCCGGCTCAGCGCAGGCACCTGGTCCAGCAGCGTGCCGGACCACCTGGTGGCCGAGGGACGGCTCGGGCTGCGAATCGAGGAGGACCCCGGTGCGGCGCGGAAGGCGTTGGAGGCCCGGGTCGCCGAGGTCGCGGCGACCGACCCGTGGCTGCGCGACCACCCGGTGGGCGTCAGCTGGCCGGGTGGCCAGTTCAGCGGCGGCCGGCTACCGGCGGGCCATCCACTGGCTTCGCTGGTCGGCGGCGCCCACGCCGACAGCACCGGCACCGCTGCCCCGGCCGTGCTGGGTGCCCCGTACGGCAGCGACCTCCGGCTGTACGCCGCTGCCGGCATCCCCACCCTGCACTACGGGCCGGGTGCCATCGAGCTGGCTCACGGGCCGAACGAGTCGGTCCGCATTGACGAGGTGGTCACCGCGACCCGAACCCTGGTGGTCAGCATCCTGCGTGCCTGCGGCACCCGCTGACCCTGCTGGCGATGCGTCTCACGGCTGGTCGGACCGGCCCGGCAGGGCTGCGTGCAGCGCCTCCAGGTAACCCAGCCCGTAGCGCTCATCCGGTTCCAGGTAGCTGCCCTCGGTCCACTCGTTCCAGGCGTTGACCGTCAGCGCAGGGCAGTCCGGGCGGCTGTCGAGGAACGCCCTGAGGTCGGCTGCGGCCGCCCCGAACTCGGCCGGCGTGTTGCCGGTGACGACCGGCAGCATCGGCCAGCTGCTCGGGACGTTCTGATCGTCCTGGTCGACCCGGGTGGTCGAGTCCCATCCCATCGTCAGGTTCGGGATGTAGCTGAGGCCCAGGGCATCCGCGGCGTCCTGGTCGGCCCGCCACTGGGCGGCCGCGTCGGCGCGCCACCGGGCGTAGTCCACCTCGATGCCCTGGTCCCTGGGCATCAGGTCGGACCAGTTGTAGGGGCCGAAGCTGTCGAAGCCGAGCGCGGCCAGCACCTCGATGCCCTGCTGCTGCCAGCCGCCCATGGCGTTGAGATGCAGGGGCCCGACACCGGCCGCCTCGGCCGCCGCTCGGAACTCGGTCAGCGCCGCCGCGGCCGCCTCGACGCCGCCGAGCCCGTCCAGCAGCTCCTGGATGTGGAACACCGTGAACCAG
This sequence comes from Microlunatus panaciterrae, assembly GCF_016907535.1. Taxonomy (NCBI): domain Bacteria; kingdom Bacillati; phylum Actinomycetota; class Actinomycetes; order Propionibacteriales; family Propionibacteriaceae; genus Microlunatus; species Microlunatus panaciterrae. Next base: position 2,877,094 of record NZ_JAFBCF010000001.1, on the reverse strand, counting down.
GCGGCACCGTCGACGCGCCAGTAGTACGGGCTGGACAGGTAGCGCTCGACCACGACGGCCACCAGCCGCCGGAACTGGGCCAGGTCGACGGCCCCCGGAAACCACACCTCCGGCTCCTTCTTCGAGGTGAGCGGGAAGACGTCGATCCAGGTGTGGTTGGCCCACATCAGCGCGAACTTGACCTCCGGCTCGTCCAGAGCGAGGTAGGTCTCGTCCAGCGGGCGGTTGAGGAAGTCGTCGCCGTCGTAGAAGTACCAGTCCCACAGGAAGGCATCGATACCGTACCGACCGGCGACCTGCAGGCTGCGCCTCATGTTGGCCGGCTCGGTCTCGTCCAGGTAGCCCCACTGGGGCACGATCGGCTGGTAGTGGCCCGGGAAGCGTGGCCGACCGGCGCGGATCAGCTCCCACTCCGTCCAACCCGGACCCAGCTTCTCGTCCCGTCTGGGGTCGGCATGCCAGGAGGGGAAGTAGATGGCGGCAACGTCGGGGCGCCTTGCAGGGTCGGTCATGTCCGTTCCTCGTCGGTGAGGGGTCGTGTCGGCGCCAATATACGGGCAGCTGTCGCCACGGGAACGACCGGAAGGCCCAGCCCAGCCATCAGGGCACCGGACCGGGCGTCAGTGCTGGGGGGCCCGGAGCAGGACGTGGCGAGCACGCTCCAGCAGCCGCCAGCCGCCGACGATGGCTACCGTCCTTCTGCTCAGACTGTGCAGCCCGGCCCGGACCAGCAGCACCTCCGTTCCGGATCCGAGGTAGCGCAACGCGACCCGCTGCCAGGCCGGGTTGCTTCTTCGGGGCCGGTCGGCACCCGCGGTGGTCGGTTGGACGTCATAGTTGGCGCCACCGAGATCGACACTCAGCGGGCACCCGCGCCGCAGGTTGCGGCTCAGCACGTTCAGCTCGATCAGGCCGGTCACGTCGTCAGCGGTGATGCAGCCGGGGACGGCCGCGACGGACGCGGTGAGCGCCGAGGCGGGGAAGCCTCGGGCCCAGGACCGGTTCACGGTCGGCAGCGCGTAGAAGATCATCAGTGAGGCGAACAGCAGGACGGCGACCGCCGTTGTGCCCCGGCTCCGCTCCAGACTCCTCAGCAGCTCGCCGCCGGCCGCTCCGATCACCACCATCAGCGGGGCCGCCGTCAGCGCGGCATAGTGACCGAACCACGTCGGGGTCAGCAGCAGGAACCCGGACAAGCCGAGGCACAGCACGATCATCAACCGGGCGTGCTCGTTCCTCCAGGCCACTGCCGCGGCGGCGAGGCAGACGATGAGAGCGCCGGTCAGCAGCACGGAGGACGGGTGGCGGGCACCGAAGCGCCCCAGGCCCATCATCTGGATGGCCCGGCTCGCAAGCGACACGCTCCGGAAACGGGACCGGTGGAGCTGGTCCATGACGGTGTAGCGCCACATCGCACCCGGCGCCTGCGCGAAGAAGGGGAGGTAGACCGCAGCACCTGCGACAGCGGTGCCGAACGCCACCCAGCCGGCAGCCTTGAGCCGCCTGGTGGACAGCAGCCAGCCCAGGACGAGGAGAACGCCGACGACACCCCAGACCTTGAACCCCACAGTGAGGCCGAGCAGCAGCCCGGCCGCGATCAGCGGTCCGGCCTCGGCCGGTCGTCGCCGGCCTGCGGTGCCGTTCAGCAGCAGCACCGCGCCCAGCAGTGCCGTCGTGGCCGGGGCCTCCAGCAGCGTCGTGTGCTCGCCGTACACGGCGGGGGTGAACACCGCATAGCCGAACCCTCCGATCACAGCGCCCGCGATGGTGGCGGGACGCAGGATGCGGTAGACGAGCACCGCGTTCACCGCACCGAGCAGCATCCACGCCAGCCGGGCCAGGGCGAAGCCCCGCGCATCCCCCACCAGCTCGCCCAGGGCCGCGAACGGGGCCAGGGCCAGCACGATGCCGGGCGGGTGGAGCAGCAGGAAGTCGCGGTACGGCATTCTGCCGTTGACCAGCCCGACAGCAGCTCCGTAGTAGACACCGTCGTCGTAGTTGCCGAGGCCGAACAGGCCGTGGTTGCGGACCATCGTCGCCAACCGGATGCCGAACGCGGCAGCGGCGATGGCCAGCATCAGGGCCACGGACTCCCACGAGCCCCCGGCCAGCCGGCTCGGTGGAGCGAGCAGCCGTCGCGGCGCCGGCCGGGGAGTGTGCTCGTCGACGTACGTGGACATGGTTCCTCCGAGGTGGTGGCGCGTCGCCTGTAGCAACGGGCACGGAGGTCGCGCCGTTCCGGAATCGAGCCGCGATCTCCGCGGCCCCGGTCACGCGCCCAGCCGGGCGAACCCCGGCTTGATCACTTCCTCGATCAGCGCCAGCCTCAGGTCGAAGGAGTGGAAGGCGCTCTTGGCCGCGTTGATGGTGAACCAGCGCACGTCCTCGAGGTCGTAGTCGAAGGCCTCGCAGACCTTGGCGAACTCCCGGCTCAGGGTGGTGTCGCTCATCAGCTGGTTGTCGCAGTTCACCGTCACCCGGAAGCGCAGGTCCGTCAGCAGCCCGATCGGGTGCTCCGCGATCGAGCTCGCCGCGCCGGTCTGTACGTTCGACGACGGGCACAGCTCGAGCGGTATGCGCATATTGCGGACGTACGCCGCGAGGTCACCCAGCCGCGGCGGACCATAGTCGGGAACGGTGATGTCGTCGATGATCCGCACCCCGTGCCCCAACCGGTTGGCGCCGCACAGCTGCAGCGCCTCCCAGATCGATGGCAGCCCGAAGGCCTCGCCGGCGTGGACCGTGAAGTAGGCGTTGTTGCGCTTCAGGTAGTCGAAGGCGTCGAGATGCCGGGTGGGCGGGTGACCGGCCTCGGCACCGGCGATGTCGAAGCCGGCGACTCCGTCGTGGCGGTAGTCGACGGCCAGCTCGGCGATCTCCCGCGAGGCGCTGGCGTGCCGCATCCCGGTCAACAGCTGCCGGACGATGATCGTGCGACCCCGGTCCCGGCAGGCCTGCGCCCCGGCCTCCAGCCCGTCACGCACCGCCTCCACCGCCTGTCGCGGGGTCAGACCGGACAACAGATGCTGCTCGGGCGCCCACCGGGCCTCGGCATAGACGACACCGTCGGCGGCCAGGTCCTCGACGAACTCGCGCGCAACCCGGTGCAGGTGGACCTGCGTCTGCATGACCGCGAGGGTGTGCTTGAACGTCTCGAGGTAGCGCACCAGCGAGCCTGAGCTCGCGGACTCGACGAACCACCGGCGAAGCTCCCGGGCGTCAGTCGCCGGCAGCTCATGCCCCACCTCGGCCGCCAGCTCGATGATCGTCTCCGGCCGCAGCCCACCGTCCAAGTGGTCGTGCAACGACACTTTCGGCGCCGCCTGGAGCGCCTCGAGACCGACACTCACCGCGAGGGCTCCTCGGTCCGGTCGAGGGGACCCGATTCGGACCCCACGTCCACCCTGGCCAGCTGCTCGGCGCCGAACGCGTCCGGCAGCACCTCGGTCATCGGCTTGACGCCGCCTGGGGTGTCCACCAGCAGCTGCGGTCCGCCATTCTCCCAGAGCAGCTGCCGACAGCGCCCGCACGGCATCAGCACCTCGCCGCCCTTGTCGACACAGGCGAACGCCACCAACCGGCCACCGCCACTTGCGTGCAGTGCCGACACGAGCCCGCACTCGGCACACAGCCCCACACCGTAGGACGCATTCTCGACGTTGCAGCCGACGACGATCCGACCGTCGTCGACCAGCGCCGCGGCACCGACCTGGAAGTCGGAGTAGGGCGCGTACGCCCGTTGGCTGATCTCCCTGGCCCGGCTCCGCAGCAGCGACCAGTCGATACTCACGCTGACGGTCTCCGGCATGGTCAGGCCTTCTCGTACGGGATGCCGTCAGCGGCTGGCGCCCGTACCCGACCGACCAGCCCCGCTACCGCGATGATGGTCGCGACGTACGGCAACAGCAGCAGGAACTGGCTGGGCACCGGAGTGCTCAGCGTCTGCAGCTGCGAGGCCATCTGGGTGACGAAGCCGAAGAACAGTGCCATCATGGCGGCCCAGACCGGGTGCCAACGACCCATGATCAGCGCAGCCAGCGCGATGAACCCGTTGCCGACCGTGATCTCCTTCGAGAAGGCGCCGGTCGTGCCGAGGACGAAGAACGATCCCCCGACACCGGCGAACAGGCCGCCCACCAGCACCGCCGACCAGCGGATCCTGACCACGCTGATGCCGACCGTGTCGGCCGCCTCCGGGTGCTCACCGACGGCGCGGATCCGCAGCCCCCACGTGGTCTTGAACAGCAGCACCCAGACGATGACCACGGCGAGTCCGGCCAGATAGGCCAAGATCGTCTGCTCGAAGAAGACTGGCCCGAAGAACGGGATCTTGGCCAGGCCCGGGATGGCGATCGTCTCCAGCACCGGTGCCGAGTTGTAGGCGCTGCCGGCGGGCTGCACCAGCTGGTCGAAGAGGAAGCCGGTCAGCCCGGAGGCGAGCAGGTTGAGCACGACCCCCAGCACCACCTGGTTGACCAGGTATCTGATGGAGAACAGGGCCAGCAGCGCAGCCATCGCAACGCCGGCCGCCGCGGCCGCCACCAGGGCACCGATCACCGAGTGGGTGATGCTCCCTACGACAGCTGCAGCGAAGGCGGCGGTCAGGAACTGGCCCTCGATCGCCACATTCACCACCCCGGCGCGCTCGCCCAGCACCCCGCAGAGGGCACCGAAGACCAGTGGGGTGGCCAGAGCCAGTGTGCCGTTCAGCTGGTTGCTGACCGGAAACGGGAGCTCGCGACCTGCGGCAGCCCAGGCCAGGAAACCGACCACGAAGGCGATCCCGGCCACCGTTCCGGCGAGCGCAGGCCAGCGGTGGTGGAGGCGGCCGGAAAGGAAGCCGGCACCGGCCAACAGGCAGAGCACAGCGCAGATCGCGACGGCGGGCAGGCCCGGCACTGCCACCGTCGGCAGCTGAATCGTGTCGAACGCGTTGGACAACGCGAACTGGGCATTGCCGTGGGTGGCGAACAGCAGCCCGAGGAGCACCAGCCCGACAACGACGATCAGGGCGCCGGTGGAGAGCCGCTGGCGCCGCCTCTCCGCGGACTCGACGAACCGCGGCGGCGGGGCGTTGGTACCGGGCACCGGCGGGGTCGGCTGTGTCGTGACCTCGGTTCCGGGCCCGGTCATGTCAGAGCCCCAGTGGCCACGGGCCCGACCGGCTTGACCTTGCGCGCCTTGATGAACGGCACCACGGTGGCCACCAGCGCCGGGGCGGCGACGAACAGCACGATCAGGGCCTGGATGACCAGGGTCAGGGTCAGTGGTGTCTGAGCGACGCTCTGCATCGCCTGCCCGCCGGCGTGCAGGGCGCCGAACAGCAGCCCCGACAGCACGATCCCGAACGGCTTCGACCGGCCGAGCAGGGCAACGGTGATCGCGTCGAAACCGATCGAGCCGACCAGCCCGGCCGACAGCGGGACGGGAGTGCCGAGCACGCTGGGCGCGAGCGCCGCCTGGACACCGGCCAGACCGGCGAGCGCACCGGCGAAGGTCATGGTGATCACGGTGGTGCGCGCCACGCTCATGCCGGCGGTGGCGGCGGCGTGCGGGTTGGCCCCGACGGCCCGGATCGCGAACCCGACCGTCGACCGGTCCAGCAGCCACCAGACCGACGCCGCCGCCAGCAGCGCGATGACGAAGCCGAGGTGCAGTCGGCCACCCTCCAGCCTCGGCATGGTGGCGTTCCAGTCCACCACCGGCGAGATCGGGTCGGTCCGGCCGGGACGCCTGAAGACGCTGGTGGTCAGCAGGTAGGCCAGCATGCCCGCGGCGATGTAGTTCAGCATGATCGTCACGATCACCTCGTGCGCGCCGGTCCTGGCCTTCAGCCAACCGACGATGCCGCCCCAGACCGCGCCGCCGACCAGTCCGGCGATGATCGCCACCAGCAGGTGGATGACCGGCGGCAGGTGCCAGCTGAAACCGACGTAGGCGGCCAGGATCGAGCCCCAGATGGCCTGCCCCTGGGCACCGATGTTGAACAGTCCGGCCCGGAAGGCGAGCCCGACACCCAGCCCCGCACAGATCAGCGGAGCAGCCTGGGCGGTCGTCTCGGTGATCGGAATGTAGCCGCCCAGGGCGCCGGAGAACAAGGCCCCGTAGGCCGAGGCGACCTTGTCCCAGGACGCGTGCAGAGCGTCCGACGGCGCAGCGACGAAGTAGGCGAACTTGGACCGGACGTCGCTGTCAGAGAAGATCATCAACAGTGCGCCCACCAGGAAGGCCAGCACGAAGGCGGCCGCGGTGGTTGCGATATCGACCCACGGCACCGTGCGCGAACGGTGTCTCTGTGGCCGTACCGCCTCCGGCGGAGCCGCCGGGGCGTTGCCGGTCTGGTCCGTCATGACGGCGGCCTTCCCTCGGACGGTTGACCGTCGGTGGGCGTCCCGGTAGAGGTCGAGCCGGTAGCGGCCATCGCCTTCGCCTCCTCGGCCGGCACTCCGGCCATCATCAGTCCGAGCGCCTCCCGGGACGTCTCGGGCCCGACGATGCCGACGATCGCGCCCCGGTACATCACCGCGATCCGGTCGGCCAGTGCCGCCACCTCGTCGAGCTCGGTCGACACGATGACGACGGCGGTACCCCGGTCCCGCTCCTGCACCAGCCTGGTGTGCAGGAACTCGATGGCGCCGACGTCGACCCCGCGGGTCGGCTGGTTGGCGATCAGCAACGACAGCGGCCTGGACAGCTCTCTGGCCAGCACCACCTTCTGCTGGTTGCCGCCGGACAGCGACGAGACCGGCGTGTCGATGGACTGGGTCCGGATGTCGAACTCCCCCACCCGGTCCTCGGCGTTCTGCCGGATGGCGCCCAGGTTGAGCGCCATCCCCCGCGCAAAGGGCTTCTCGTCGAAATGGTTCAGCACCAGGTTCTCGGCGACGGTGAACGTCCCGACGAAGCCGTCGTGCTGGCGGTCCTCGGGGACGAACCCGATCCCGCTGTCGATGGTCTGCTTGGGGTTCAGCCCGGTGATGTCCCGCCCGTCCAGCAGCACCCGGCCCCTGCTCACCGGGGTGATGCCGAGTAGCGCTTCGGCCAGCTCGGTCTGGCCGTTGCCCTGGACACCGGCGATGCAGACGATCTCGCCTCCCGCCACCTCCAGGTCGAGGTCGTCGACGGCCAGGGCGCCGTTCGGGCTGGCGACGGACACACCCTCGATCACCAGCCGGACGTCGCCCTTCCTCGGCGGCTGCTTGTCGACGGTGAGGCTGACCGCGCGGCCCACCATCATCTCGGCCAGCTGGCTCTCGGAGTCGGTGGGCTGAGCATGGCCGACCACCCGGCCACGCCTCATCACGGTGATCCGGTCGGCGATCGCCCGCACCTCGCGCAGCTTGTGGGTGATGAAGACGATCGCCTTGCCCTCGTCGCGGAGCGAACGCATGACGGCCATCAGCTCGTCGATCTCCTGCGGCGTGAGCACAGCCGTGGGCTCGTCGAAGATCAGGTAGGTGGCGTCGTTGGCCAGCGCCTTCAGGATCTCCACCCGTTGCTGGACGCCCACCGGCAGCTGCTCGACCAGCGCATCGGGGTCGACCTGGAAGTTGTAGCGGTCGGACAGTACCTGCACGGTGCGCCGTGCCGACGCCATGTCGAGCAGCCCGGCCACGCCATGCTCCCGGCCCAGCACCAGGTTCTCGGCCACCGAGAACACCTCGACCAGCATGAAGTGCTGGTGCACCATGCCGATCCCGGCCGCCATCGCCTGCTTGGGGTTGCTGAAGTGCCGCGGCGCACCGTCGATCAGGATCTGACCGTCGTCCGGCTGCAGCAGGCCGTACAGCACGTTCATCAAGGTGGACTTGCCGGCGCCGTTCTCGCCCAGCAGGCAGTGGATCTCGCCGGGCCGGATGTCGAGGTCGACCGCGTCGGTGGCCGTCAACGAGCCGAACCGTTTGGTGATGCCGCGAAGCTGCAGTCCCCCGGATCCGGGGGGCCGGTCCTTTGTCTCGACAGGCTCGGTCTCGACAGGCACAACGGAATCCTTACACATCGGTCCGACACAGGCGGCGGAAACGCGAGAGGGAGACCGACCGGCCCCCCTCTCGTGTCCTCCTCGGTCAGCTCGTGGGCTGCGAGGCCGACTCGATCTTGATCGTGCCCGACACGATGTCGGCCTTGATCTTGTCCAGCTCGGACTTCAGCTCGGCCGGGACCTTGGAGTCGAAGTCGTGGAACGGGGTCAGCCCGGTGCCGCCATTCTCCAACGTGCCGACGTACGGGTCGGCCGAGAAGCTGCCGTCCTTCGACGCCTTGATCGCTGCCAGTACGGCCACATCCATGCCCTTGGCCACGCTCGAGATGATCTGCGGGCAGTAGTCCTTGGCGCTGACGCAGCCGTCGGTGTCCACCCAGATGGCGTTGACCTTGCCCTTACTCGCCTTCGCCGACTGCAGCGCACCCTTGCCGGAGGGTCCGGCGACCGGGAAGATGATGTCTGCGCCCTGGCTGATCAGGTTGTTGGCCGTCCGCTGGCCGCCGGGGACGTCCTCGAACGGGCTGTCACCCGGGACGAACTGCCCATCCTGCTTGGCCGCGTTCCAGCCGAGCACCTTGACCGAGCCGCTCTTCTGCTTGTTGTAGTAGTCGACGCCCTGGGCGTACCCGTCCATGAAGATGGTCACGGTGGGGATCTTGGCGCCGCCGAAGGTGCCGACCTTCTTGGTCTTGGTCATCCCCGCCGCCAGGTAGCCGGCCATGAAGCTCGACTGGGCGGTGTTGAAGACCAGCGGCTTGAGGTTGTCCAGCCCCTTGAACTTGTCGTCATTGGAGTCGACGATGGCGAAGTCGATGTCGGGGTTGGCCTTGGCGGCCGCCGCGGTGGCATCGGCCAGCAGGAACCCGACGGTCACGATCATGTTGCACTTCGCGTCGACCATCGACTGGATGTTCTTGGCGTAGTCGGCGGTGGCGTTGGACTCCACCTCACCGGTCTGGATGCCCAGCTGCTCCTTGGCGTCGGTCAGCCCCTTGTAGGAGGTCTGGTTGAAGGAGGCGTCGTCGAAGCCGCCCGAGTCGGAGACCATGCATGCCTTGAAGTCCCCGGCGCCGGCAGCGCTGGGCGTCGAGCTGGGGCTGCTGCTCGGAGCCGCGCTCGAGCCTCCGGTGCCGGGCGGTTGGGCGCATCCACCCAGGGTGAGGGCCAGGGCGCTGAGCACGGCGGGGGCGAGCAGAAGGGACTTCTTCACGTAATGCCTCCTAGGCATGTTTCCGACTGAATGCCCATCAGGTGAGGATGGCCCGCGGGACTTTGCGCGGAAACTGTAACTCGTACCGAACGATTCGTCGTGCCAAGAGGCGGATCTCGCCGATCGCGGTATGCGTTTGTGACCAAAGCCGCGGGGTGGATTCACGCGGTCACGGCCAAGAACTCGCGTCATGACGACTTCTGGACCCTGATCCGGGCTTGAGGAGGCACAGAAGTCGCGTTCTGACGACTTCTCGCAGGGGTGGGTGGCGGCTGCTGCGGCTCGGGGCGGTGGGGGAAGAGCGCTTACGCGGTCAGGGAGAAGGGGGCGGGGTGACGCCGGCGCGGGTCACCACTGCCAGCAGCAGCTTGGCGCCGACGGCGATACAGCGCTCGTCCACGGTGAAGGTGGGCTGATGGATGTCGGCGAACTCGACCGCGCCGGGGGTGCGGACGCCGAGCCGTGCCATCGCACCGGGCAGCTTCTGCAGCATCCAGGAGAAGTCCTCCCCACCGAGGGACTGCTCGGTCGGGACGACGCTGGTCGGACCCAGCACCGCCTCGGCAGCCTCGGTCAGCCGGAGTACGCCTTCGGCGTGGTTGACCGTCGGCGGAACGCCGGGAGTGACCAGTACGTCGATCGACACCCTGAACGGCGCGACCAGCTGGGTGGCGAGCTCGGGCAGCAGCTGCTCGGCTGCCCGCCAGCCGCTGACGTCCAGGGAACGGAGCGTGCCCTCGATCTCGCCGCGTTGCGGGATGGCGTTGGAGGCCGAGCCCGACCGGATCCGGCCCCAGATCAGCGAGGCGCCGCTGCGCGGGTCCACCCGGCGGGAGAGCAGCAGCGGCAGGGAGGTGGCCAGCACGCCGAGCGCACCGACCAGGTCCGCGGTCAGATGCGGACGCGAGGTGTGTCCGCCGGGCCCGCTCAGCCTGATCAGCACCCGGTCCGCGGCCGAGGTCACCGCTCCGACCTTCAAGCCGACGTGCCCGACATCGGTCCGCGGGTCGCAGTGCAGCGCGTACACCTCGCGGACCCCCTGCAGGGCGCCTCCGTCGATCGCCGACAGGGCTCCGCCCGGGGTGCTCTCCTCGGCCGGCTGGAAGATCAGCCGGACCCCATGGCGGAGCAGGCCCCGGTCCCGCAACCGCACCAGCGCCAGCCCGACCCCGAGCACGACCGTCGTATGCACGTCGTGACCGCAGGCGTGGCAGACACCGGGGTTTCGCGAGGCGTAGGCCACATCCTTGCCGTCGTCGATGGGGAGCGCGTCGATGTCGGCGCGCAGCCCGATCAGCCCCTTCGAGTCGGCGACCCCGGCCGGCAGCACGTCACAGTAGGCACCCGTGCCGACCGGAAGCACCACCGGATCGAGCCCCACCGCACGCAGCAGCTGGACGATCTTGGCGGTGGTGCGGTGCTCGGCGTAGCCGACCTCCGGGTGGGCGTGGAGGTCACGACGGATCGAGATCAGCTCGTCGGTCAGGGCGTCCACCTCTTCGGCCACTGCCGCCCGAAGCTCGCTCTGCGCCCTGCCCTGCTGGGTACTGACCATCCGCATCCGGTCAGTTTCTCACGTCAGCTCGCCGGGACCGTGCCGACCACGGGCCGGCGGCTGCCCCGTCCGCCGCTCGCCGTTCAGAAGGACTCGGTCGGCACGTAGCTGCCCCACTCGGCACGCAGGGCGTCACAGACCTCACCAACCGTGGCCCGCAGCGCCAGGGCCGCCTTCAGCGGAGGCAGCACGTTGTCGCTGCCCCGGGCGGCCACCCGGACCGCCGCCAGCGCCTGCTCGACGGCGGCGCCGTCCCGCTCGGACCGGAGCCGGGTCAACCGGTCGACTTGGGCCGTCTCCACCGCCGGATCCAGCCGGAGCGGCTCGTAGGGTTCCTCCTCATCCAGAGCAAACCGGTTGACCCCCACCACCACCCGCTCGCCGCTGTCGATCTGCTGGCTGATCTGGTACGCCGACCGCTCGATCTCGGACTTCTGGAAGCCCTGCTCGATGGCGGCCACTGCGCCGCCGCGGTCCTCCACCGCCGCCATCAGCTGCCGGGCCACCGCCTCCACGTCGTCGGTCAGCGACTCGACCGCGTAGGACCCGGCGAACGGGTCGACCGTCTTGGTGATGTCGGTCTCGTACGCGAGCACCTGCTGGGTCCGCAGCGCCAGCCGGGCCGCCTTCTGGGTCGGCAGCGCGATGGCCTCGTCGAAGGAGTTGGTGTGCAGCGACTGGGTCCCGCCCAGTACGGCCGCCAGCGCCTGCACCGCCACCCGCACCAGGTTCACCTCGGGCTGCTGCGCGGTCAGCTGCACACCGGCCGTCTGGGTATGGAAGCGCAGCATCATCGACTTCGGGTTCCGGGCGCCGAACCGGTCGCGCATCAGCTGGGCCCAGATCCGGCGGGCCGCTCGGAACTTCGCCACCTCCTCCAGCAGCGTCGTCCGGGAGACGAAGAAGAAGGACAGCCGGGGGGCGAAGTCGTCCACCGCCAGACCGGCGTCCAGCGCAGCCTGGACGTAGGCGATGGCGTTCGCGAGAGTGAAGGCGATCTCCTGCGCCGGGGTCGCCCCCGCCTCGGCCATGTGGTAGCCGGAGATCGAGATGGTGTTCCAGCGCGGCAGGTGCTCGGCGCAGTAGGCGAAGGTGTCGCTCACCAGCCGGAGCGACTGCTGCGGCGGGTAGATGTAGGTGCCGCGGGCGATGTACTCCTTGAGGACGTCGTTCTGCACGGTGCCGGTCAGCGCGACGGCCGGCACCCCCTGCTCCTCGGCCACCAGCTGGTAGAGCAGCAGCAGCACCGCGGCCGGGGCGTTGATCGTCATCGAGGTGGACACATCGGCGAGCGGGATCCGGTCGAACAGCATCCGCATGTCATCGACCGAGTCGATGGCCACCCCGACCTTGCCGACCTCGCCGGCGGCGAGTGGCGCGTCGGAGTCGTAACCCATCTGGGTGGGCAGGTCGAAGGCGACGGACAGGCCGGTGGTGCCGTGCCCGATCAGCTCGCGGTAGCGCGCGTTGGACTCGGCCGCGGTGCCGAAGCCGGCGTACTGCCGCATCGTCCACGGCCGCGCCGTGTACATCGAGGGATAGATGCCCCGCGTGTACGGGAACTCACCCGGGGTCCCGAGCGCCTGGGACGGGTCGAACCCGGCCAGCGCCTCATCGGTGTAGAGCGACTCGAAGGGGGTTCCCGACTCCGTGGTCCCGGCCATGCTGGCTCCCTCTCGGTCCGGGCCTCCCCCTGCGGGCGCCGGTCGGTGTTGACTCTGGCATGCTCGCACAGCCGGCGCTCGACGAGGTGAGGGCCGGTGACGGCAGCGGTGCCGAGGTCACAAGCATGTAAATTCGTGCGCGAATTGGGCAGTAAAACGTCAACAATGCTAGCCATCTCCGGGAAAGGCGGCTACGCTCATCTCGCGGCTCAGGGGAGTCGCTTGATCATGCCTTGGAACTGCAGGGCTCTTGCCACGGGTGGAGGAGATGCATGACGACTGCCAGCGTCACGGCGGAACGCCGAACCAGCGAGGCCAGTTTCGGGGTCGTGCTGCGTAAGGTTCGGAACAGCTATGTGCTCCGCCGCATCCTGCGGGCACTCTTCGTCATCTACCTGGTCGCCACCGGCGTCTTCTTCATGGTGCGGCTGCTGCCGGGCAACCCGGTGGACGTCTACATCAACAGCCAGATAGCCATGTACGGGAAGTCCTACGAGACGGCGGCGGCGGAGGCGGCGGCGCTGTTCAGCTTCGACCCGGGCACCCCGATGTGGCGGCAGTACGTGGACTACCTGGTCGGCATCGTCCGCGGCGACCTCGGCATGTCGATTCTCTCGCCCGGCACCTCGGTCGTGCAGAAGATCGCCCTGCATCTGCCCTGGACGCTGTTCAGCGTCGGTCTGGCGATGATCATCTCGGTGTCGATCGGCCTGCTGCTGGGGATGGTGATGGCCTACCGCCGCGGTGGCATCATCGACCACGGCGTCTCCACCCTCGGCAGCGTGCTGCACGCCATCCCCAACTACCTGTTCGCGATCATGGTCGTCGTGATCGGGGCGGTCCAGCTGCACCTGATCGACTTCACCAGGATGCGTGGCCACAGCACTCCGGGGGTGACCCCCGAGTTCTCCTTCCGCTACCTGTCGGATGCGCTCTACCACGCCACCCTGCCGATGGTCGTCTACATCTTCACCACGGTGGGCACCTGGGCACTGGTGATGAAGTCCTCCACTACCCAGATCCTCGGCGAGGACTACGTGACCGTCGCCCGCGCCCGCGGCCTCGGCGACGGCCGGATCCGCTCGATGTATGTCGGCCGCAACGCGGTGCTCCCGTTGGTGGCCCAGATCGCGACCCAGGCTGGCTTCGTCGTCGGCGGGGCCATCTTCGTCGAGCAGACCTTCTCCTACGACGGGATCGGGATCACCCTCTTCCAGTCGATCAACGCCCGCGACTACCCGGTCATCCAGGGGATCCTGCTGGTCATCACGATCACCGTCGTGCTGGCCAACCTGATAGCTGACCTTGTCTACAGCGTGCTGGATCCGCGGATCCGCACCGGGGAACGGGAGGACTGAGGTGACCCAGCCCACTGCCGCCATCGTCACGCCGCGCGCGAGCGCGGTGCAAGGATTCTTCCGCGAGCTCACCCGGAGCAAGAGCGGCTTCGTCGGACTGATCATCGTGCTGCTGATCGTCGGCATGTCAGCCATCGGGCCGCTGGTCGTCGACCCGTCCAACCCCACCGACGTGAACGCCATCTGGGGACGCCCCAGTGCAGCCCATTGGCTCGGCACCGACGGCGCCGGCAAGGACACCTTCAAGCAGATCGTCCTGGGCGGCCGCACGGTGGTCTTCGTCGGCTTCGCCGCCGCCGCCATTACGACAGTGATCGCCGTCGTGATCGGCTCCCTGGCCGCCTACTTCCGGGGCAGGTTCGATGCAGTCATGCTGCAGATCACCGATGTGGTGATGACCATCCCGCAGATCGTGCTGCTGGCCGTGATGGGCGCCTTCTTCCGGCTGGACTCCCCGCTCTGGTTGGCACTGCTGATCGGTGCGCTGTCCTGGCCGATCCTAATGCGCTCGATCCGGGCTCAGGTGCTGTCGCTGAAAGAGCGCGAGTTCGTCGAGGCGGCGCGGCTGCTCGACCTCGGCACCTTCCGGGTCGTGTTCGGCGAGATCGTGCCGAACATGGCCTCCTACATCCTGATCAACTTCATCATCGCTGTCACCAACGCGATCTACGCCCTGGTCGGCCTCTACCTGCTCGGTCTGGCGCCGCTGGCCGGCTCCAACTGGGGCATCATGATCAACGATGCCTGGATGAAGGGGGCCATGTTCCAGAACGACGCGCTGCCCTACATCCTCTCCCCGGTCGCGATGATCGTCCTGCTGCAGCTGGGCCTGATCATGCTGACCAGGACGCTCGAAGAGATCCTCAACCCGAGGCTGAGGGACAAGTGAGCCGGCAACTCGAGGAGGCACCCATGCGGCAGACGGCAGCGTCAGACGCCGAACCCATTCTGTCCGCCCGCGACCTGGTGGTGGCCTACCGCACCGGTGACGGCAAGAGCGTCGAGGCGGTCCGAGGCATCGACTTCGACCTCTACCCGAACCAGTCGCTGGCCCTGGTGGGTGAGTCCGGCTGCGGCAAGACCACCCTCGGGCTGGGGCTGCTGCGGCTGCTGCCCCGGCTGGGCAGCATCCCCCGGGGTGACGTCACCTACCGCTACCGCGACGGCAGGACCATCGACGTCACCGAGTTGGGCAAGAAGGACCTGCGGCGCTGGCGGTGGCGTGAGGCGGCCATGGTGTTCCAGGGTGCGATGAACGCCTTCAACCCGGTGCTGAAGATCATCGACCACATGTCCGAGACGCTGAAGGCGCATCCGGAGAAGAACTCGCCGAAGACCAGGACCCAGATCTACGACCGGAGTGCGGAGCTGCTGCGCTCGGTCCGGCTCGAGCCACGCCAGGTGCTGGACAGCTATCCGCACGAGCTGTCCGGGGGGATGCGCCAACGAGTTCTGATCGCCATGAGCCTGCTGCTGGAGCCGCAGCTGCTGATCCTCGACGAACCCACCACGGCCCTGGACATCCTGACCCAGCGAGCCATCGTCGACGTCCTGGCCGAGCTGCGCGACAAGTACAAGTTCGCGATGATCTTCATCTCTCACGACCTGGCGCTGGCCGCCGAGCTGGCCGACCGGGTCGCCACCATGTATGCGGGACGCATCATCGAGACCGGTAATGTGCGCGACATCTTCTACGGTCCGAGACATCCCTACACGTCGGGTCTGATCAACGCGGTCCCACCGGTGGTCGGTGACCTGCCGGAGCTGGCCTCCATCCCGGGCAACCCGCCCGGCCTGAACGCGCTGCCCCAGGGCTGCAGCTTCAACCCACGCTGCAGCTACGTCATCGACGAGTGCCACACGGTCGAACCCGAGCTGCTCACCATCACCGAGCGCCCCGCCGGCATGACCCACGCAGCCGCCTGCCTGCGCTGGCAGGACGTGCAGCACGAACGGAAGGTGATCGCCCGTGCCTGACCAGAACGACAGCACACAGCCGCTGATCAGGCTGACCGGAGTCTCGCAGACGTTCCGCAGCAAGAAGGGCGACATCCCGGCCGTCGACGATGTGAGCTTCTCCGTCGGACCGGGTGAGGTGCTCTGCCTGGTCGGTGAGTCCGGCTGCGGAAAGACCACCAGCGCCCGGGCTGCGGCCGGGTTGACCAAGCCGACCGGCGGCACGGTGGAGTTCGAGGGCAAGGACATCTGGTCGATGTCCAAGCAGGAGTTCACTAGCTTCCGCAAGTCGGTGCAGTACGTGCACCAGGACCCGTACGCCTCGCTGAATCCCATCCGCAATATCTTCAAGACGGTGTCGACACCGCTGCGCAAGCACGGCATCGCCAAGAACGGCCGGGACGCCTGGGAGCAGTCGGCCCGGCTGCTGGAGAAGGTCTCGCTGACCCCGGCCGAGAACTACCTGTCGAAGTTCCCGCATCAGCTCTCCGGCGGCCAACGGCAGCGGGTCGCCGTGGCCCGGGCGCTGTCGCTGAACCCCAGGCTGATCATCGCCGACGAGTCGACCTCGATGCTGGACGTCTCCATCCGGGTGGGCATGTTGAACATGCTCGGCAAGCTCCGAGATGAACTCGGCATCGGCTTCCTGTTCATCACCCACGACCTGGCCATCGCCAAGTACTTCGGCTGGCAGGGCAAGACGGCGGTGATGTACCTGGGTCGGGTGGTGGAGTTCGGGCCGACCCCGGACGTGATCAATCACCCCAAGCACCCCTACACCAGGGCGCTGCTGGATGCCGTGCCCGAACCGGACCCGGACCTGACCCAGACCAAGAAGCCTGGTGGAGGGCTGCGCTCGTCCGAGATCCCGAGTCTGCGGGACCTGCCGAGCGGCTGCACCTTCCATCCGCGCTGCCCACTGTTCGAGCCCGGACTCTGCGACGGCATCAGCCCGCAGCTGGCGGCCGTCTCAGCCACCCGCGAGGTGTCCTGCCACGTCGTCGCCCGGTCGGTCGCGGCCGAGTCGTCGAGCGCCGGAACCGCCACGTGAGCCGGCCGGGAACCGATCCCGGACCGCTGTCGCCGGTCGCCAGGGGCGTGATCAGCGTCGCCTCGTTCGTCGTGGCGGGCTCGCTCCTGATGCTCCTCTTCGTCCATCCCGGCACTGCCGAGTTCGTGATCACGGTGACCACGCTCTGCATCGGCCTGGGGATGGGACTCATCGCCGTACCCGTCATCCGCAGTCACCGACGTAACACCTTTCACTAGGAGGATCTTCATGACCACGCCCGAGCATCTCTTTCTGTCTCGGCGCTCGCTGCTGCAACTCGTCGGGCTGTCCGCAGCCGGCGTGGGCGGTTTCGGCGCTCTGACCTCCTGCGCCCCGGCGCAGCCTGACAGCCCACAGTCCGGTGGCGAGTTCCACGGCGCCTGGCCGTACAAGCAGCCGCCCGAGGGCAACTTCAACAACGCCGGCAACCCGTTCGGTGGTCTGCCCTACCGCATCCTGTCCGACGGCATCTACGGTGACCTGATCTGCCTGCCGTCCGCCTACTACTACTGGGCCGACAAGAAGTGGGAGATGATGCTGGCCGAGTCGTACAAGCTCGACGAGGCCGCCAAGACGTTCACCGTCAAGATCAAGTCCGGACTCAAGTGGAGCGACGGCAAGGACCTGACCTCCAAGGACTACCTGACGACGTTCTACTGCCAGTACATCCTGCGGACGTCGCTGTGGAGCTTCGTGGACAAGATCGAGGCACCCGACGACACCACCTTCGTGCTGACCATGAACTCGCCGTCGACGGTCGTCGAGCGCTACATCCTGCGCAGCAACATCATCTCCACCGCCGTCTTCGGTGAGATGGCCGACAAGGCGAAGGCACTGCACGAGTCCGGCAAGGACATGGACTCCCCCGACGGCCAGACGCTCAGCTCCGACTTCAACAAGCTGCTGCCGAAGGAGTACGTCGCGAACGGTCCGTACAACCTGGACTACAAGTCGATCTCCAACACCCAGGTCACCCTGGTCAAGAACAAGACCGGCTACGCGGCCGACAAGGTCAAGTTCGAGAAGATCGTGGTGTACAACGGCGAGACCCCAGAGGTGACGCCGCTTGTGCAGAGCAAGGACGTCGACTTCGCCACCCATGGCTTCCCGACCGCGTCGGAGAAGTCGTTCATGCAGGAGGGCTTCCGCATCCTGCGGGCTCCGGTCTACTCCGGCCCGGCGATCCTGTTCAACCTGGACAAGCTCGAGGAGTTCAAGGACCCGCGGGCCCGGCAGGCGATCGCGCATGCGCTGGACCGCAACACCAACGGCACGGTCGCGCTGGGTGACTCCGGCAAGGGAGTCCAGTACATGGCCGGGTTCTCCGACGCGCAGCTGGACGACTGGCTGTCGGCCGAGGACAAGGGCAAGCTCAACACCTACGACTTCGACAAGGACGCCGCGGCCAAGCTGCTGCAGCAGGCGGGCTGGAAGAAGAGCGGCAAGAGCTGGATGAAGCCGGACGGCAAGCCGGCCCAGTACGAGATCTCGTTCCCGCAGCCGTTCGCCGACTGGTCCGCAGCGGCGACGAACGCGGCCGAGCAGCTGAGCAACTTCGGCATCAAGGTCACCCCGCGCGGCGTCGACGACAAGCAGGCGCCGGTCGACATCGACAAGGGCAACTTCCAGCTGGCGATCCAGGGCTGGGGAGCGTCCAATCACCCGCACCCGTACTTCGCCTTCGTCCAGGACCTGTTCACCCACAACATCCCGATCGCCAAGAACCAGGGCGGCAAGGGGATGGCGTTCGAGCTCAAGACGACCACCAAGGCCTTCGGCAAGGTGGACCTGACCGAGATCGTCACGGCAGCGGGCCAGGGCCTCAACGAGGCCGAGCAGAAGGCCAACGTGACCAAGGCCGCGATCGCCTTCAACGAGTTGCTGCCGATGGTGCCGCTGTTCGAGCGCTACGGCAACAACCCGGCGCTCGAGGGCAAGCGGGTCAAGAAGTTCATGGCCGACGACGACCCGATCCTGAAGAACGCGCCGTACGCCGACAACTACGTGATCATCTGGCTGCTGCTGGGCAAGCTGGAGCCCGCGTCCGCCTGAGGCGTCGGCTCAGCCCTGACCGGCAGCTGACACGGAACGGCAACTGACCCTAAACGGCAACTGACACGGAACGGCAACGGCCGGGTCCAGGTTCATCCTGGGCCCGGCCGCTTGTCGTGCCGGCCCGGCACGGTCCAGGGACAGCAAAACGCAGCCGGCCCCAGCGTGAGCTGGGGCCGGCTGCGTTGCTACGTGGATCAGGCCGGCTCACCGAGGTGAGCCGAGATGATCACAGCGGGCGAATGTTCTCCGCCTGCGGACCCTTCGGGCCCTGGGCGATGTCGAACTCGACCTGCTGGTTCTCGTCCAGCGACCGGAAACCGGTGCTGGCGATCGCGGAGTAGTGGGCGAAGACATCAGCGCTGCCATCTTCGGGGGCGATGAATCCATAGCCCTTTTCAGCGTTGAACCACTTCACGGTACCTGTTGCCATTACGTTCAATCCTTTGATGCGTTAGTCCGACCCCGGCTCCCGGGATCGCGAGGCCGGTGCCTTACCAACGCTTCCGCGCAAAGGCAATCAACTTCAGGCTCAAGCCTAACCTAGTGCGCACAGATGCACCACTCGCGGTGCAGATGGCTCAGCCGGCGGAGCGGATCAACGCCTCTGCGGCCCCCACGATCATCGTCGTCTCCCGCTCCCAGTGCGGCTCCTGACCACGGTAGGGCCCGGTGGCCAGCGAGATCGCCACCGCCGCCGCGCGCAGTCGCAGCTCGACCGGGTCGACCCGTTCGTCGAACACCGGCACCCAGCTCTGTACCAGCCGGTGGACCCTGGCGGCCTGCTCGGCGTTCATCCGTTGCACGGTCGAGAGGTGCGCCACCAGACAGGCCAGGTCGTCCGCACGGCGTCCCGGACCGACGGTGTCGACGTCGAGGATTCCCGAGATCCGACCTGCCGCGTCGACGAACACCTGACCCTCGTGGAAGTCGCCGTGGGTGGGCTCGTCGCCGGGCGGTGTCCCCCGCAGCCCGGAGAGGATCTGCTCCACCATCGCTGTCAGCCTGGTCTCCAGGCTCGGCATCGCCGCAGACACCATGGCGGCGTACTGCTCCACCGCATCGGTCCACGGGTTGCGACGAGACAGCTGCGCCACGGCGGCCGGCATCGCGTCCAGAACGGCGATCAGGCTCTCGGCCGTGCAGGGTGGCTCCGGATCGAAGATCGCCTGTGCCAGCGGCCGGCCCGGCAGCTCCCGCAGCACCAGCAGGTGGTCCGGGGTGGCGGCGGCGATGGGCGGCGCCGGCACCCCCGCGGCGAGCAGCAGCTCGTGACGCCGCCGGACACCGTCGAACAGCTGCTGTCGCAGCGACTTGACGAAGAACACCCGCTGGCTGCCGTCGGGCATGATCACCCAGGCTCTCAGCACGGCTCGGCGGCGGGGCCGGTAGCCAATCATCTCCAGCCCGACGTTCGCCGCCGCCACCGGCATCCCGACGACGTCGTACTCGGTCAACAGGGCCGCCATGTCCTCGACGAACGCCGCCCGCAGCAGACCCGGCAGCTCGGGGTCCCTGGGGTACAGCCAGACAGCCACCTCCCGATCCCCGTCGGCGAAGATGACGGCCTGCTCGTCGGAGGTGGTGCGCTGGCCGGCCCGGGTGCTGGCCCCCAGCAGCTCGGTCCGGCGACCGAACGGCCAGTCGATCACCGCGCTGTAGGTGGCGGTCGTGCTGCGGTTCGGGTTCGCGTCGACGTGGTCCAGCTCCCAGGACACCAGGGAGCCGCCACCGTGGCTGACCGCCGCCTCGAGCAGCCCCGCCACCTCGGCGGAGGTCAGGAGTCTCGAGCCGTCCCGGTCATCGGCCGTGGTACCCAACGTCGCAGCTCCTCGCTCGCACCATGTCCTCACCCTGATCCTTCCCGCAGATCCTCGCATGTGCGCGGCGGCGACCGCGACCGGGCGAGGGCGCGGTCGCCCGAGGCGCCGGAGAACGTGGCATCGGACCGCTCGGAGGGTCTGGCACCATGGTCCGGTGGAGATCGCGCTCGGAATCGTGCTGCTGGCCGCCTGCGTGATCGCGGTCACCGCCGCCGCCGAACGGGTCGGGCTCTCCGCCCCGCTGCTGCTGATGGTGGTCGGCATCGGCCTCTCCTTCGTGCCCTTCATCCCCGACATCCACCTGAGTTCCGGGGTGGTGCTGTTCGGGATGCTGCCGCCGCTGCTGTATGCGGCGGCGATCCGGACCTCCGTGATCGACTTCAGGGCCAACCAGCGGGCGATCGGCTTCTTGTCGATCGCGCTGGTCGCGATCACCGCCCTGGGGGTCGGCCTGGTCGTCTGGCTGATCCTGCCGGTGCCGTTCGCGGTCGCCTTCGCCATCGGTGCCGTGGTGGCGCCGCCGGACGCCGTCGCCGCCACCTCGATCGCGCGCAGGGTCGGCCTGCCCCGCCGGCTGGTCACGATCCTGGAGGGCGAGTCGCTGGTCAACGACGCGACCGCGATCACCTGCCTGCGGGTGGCGATCCTCGCCATGGCGGGATCGGTCACCGTCGGCAACATCACGCTGGCCTTCGTGATCGCCGCCGGCGGCGGAGCGCTGGTCGGACTTGCGGTTGCCTGGATTGCCGGCATGGTGCGCAAGCGGATCACCGAGCCCTTGTTCGACAACGCCATCTCGCTGCTGCTGCCCTTCTGTGCCTACCTCCCTGCCGAGGCCATCAGGTTCGGGCACTTCCATCCGTCGGGGGTGATCGCCGTAGTGGTGACCGGGCTGCTGCTGGGGCACAAGGCGCCCATCATCCAGACCGCCCAGTCGCGGCTGAGCGAGCGGACGAACTGGGGCACCATCAAGTTCCTGCTGGAGAACTCGGTGTTCTTCCTGATCGGGCTGCAGGCACACTGGATCTTCGCCGGGGTGGCCCACTCACCGTTGCATGCCGGCGTCATCACCTGGTTGTGCGTCGCCGTACTGCTGGCGGTGATCCTGCTGCGACTGGTGTGGGTGGCGGCGGCGAGCCTGCTGCTGTTCCGCAATGGTCGGCGGTTGAGCCCCGACTGGCCGTCGGTGCTGATCATCGGCTGGGCGGGGATGCGCGGCGTGGTGACTCTTGCCGCGGCGTTCCTACTGCCGGAACAGACCCCGCACCGGGAGGTGCTGCTGCTGGTCGCCATGGTGGTCACTGCCGGAACGCTGCTGCTGCAGGGGCTGACGCTGCCGTGGCTGAGTCGCCGCTTCGGCCTGCGCGGGCCCGAGCCGCGCGAGGACGCCCTGCAGACAGCGGCGGTGCTGCAGGCCTCCACCCGGGCGGCGCTGCGGACACTCGACCGGATCAGGAAACCCACCGACTCCGAACAGACCCTGGAGCTGCTGCGCTCCCGGATGCGGGACCGCCCGAACGCCATCTGGGAGCGGTTGGGCAGCGCGAGCGACCTGGAGACGCCGGCCGAGGAGTACCGTCGGCTGCGGCTGGAGACCCTGGAGGCGGAGCGCGCCGAGGTGCTGCGGATCCGCTACCGCGGCAAGGTGGACCATGAGGTGATCGACCTGGTGCTGAGCCAGCTCGACATCGAGGAGTCGATGCTCGACGCGGTCGCCGACCGGGCCGAGCAGCTGCGCCAGGAGCCGCTGGTCTCCCCCATCGCCACCGACGAGTGCGAGCACCTGGCGGCGGCGCCGACCGTCATCCGGCCGATCGGCCCAGGGGTCTGCCTGGACTGCGAACGGGAGGGGACCCGGCCGGTGCACCTTCGGCTGTGCCTGACCTGCGGCAACATCGGCTGCTGCGACTCCTCGGTCGGCAACCATGCCACCAAGCACTTCGCCGCCACCGGTCACCCGGTGATGCGGAGCTTCGAGTCCGGCGAGCGTTGGCGCTGGTGCTACCTCCACGAGCAGCTCGGCTAGCTCGGCCCCACCAGCCGGCCGCCGATGCCCGATGCCCTGCTGGTCGCCACCCCCACCCGTACGGGGCCAGGGAAACTGTCACTCGGCCAGGCAAATTTGCCTGGCTGAGTGACAGTTTCCCAAGTCGGCATGGGATTCCGGCACCCCGGTCGACACCCCGCTCGGCACCCCCGCTCGGCCGGGCATCTTGCGGCGGGGTATCAAACCTCCCCAGGGCGACTCTTTTCCGATATGAATGGGCTTGGGAGGAGCGGTACTCGGTGGCGGGCCGGCGCCCGCAGAGGGGGGGTCTCCGGATGACACCGGAGCAGCGCAGGCAGACCAGGAAGACTGCCGCGCCCCGACCTCGCCAGGCGGCGACCCAGCCGCAACGGCTGCCCCCGAGAACGGAGCTGCTCGCCCGGCACAACGGTCGGGCCCTCGACCCGACTCAGGCGGTCAGACTCCGTGGTCAGCGCCTCGACCCGACCATCTACGCCGGTGACCGGCTGCTGATCCGCCCGACCAGCAACGAGCAGGAGGTCGTGGACAAGCTGCGCAGGGCCGCAGACGCGCACGACCTCGACATCACCATCGACCCGATCGACCGGCGGCTGCGCCGGATGGCACGCGATGCCGGCATCACCCCGGAGGAGGCGCAGCCGCTGCTCGCCCGGGTGCACCTGATGCCACGCTGGACCGGCGCCCCGCAGGCGCCGCCGGACGCCTGGCCGGTGCTGCAGACCTTCCGGGCGATGTTCGGCGCCCGCGACCGGACCAGGAACTCGGTCCAGCTCGACCACCTGATGACCTCGGCCGACGGACCCAACGTGACCGGCAACCCGTACTGGAAGATCCCCGGCACCGAGGCCAACCCGTACTGGAAGATCCCCGGCACCGGCAGCTACGGCGAGCCGGGCTGGGGAGCGCGCACGCCGGTGACCTGGATCGGGCCGGCGCCACTGCGCTGCCCGGACGCCTGGCTGGACGGCCGGCGGCGTCCGGTGGTTGCGATCCTGGACACCGGCGTGGGCGAACATGACTGGCTGCCGGACGGCATCGTCGACCGCAGGCCGACCTGCGGTGCGCTGCGGATCGGGCTCACCGACCCGGCCACCAACCCCGAGCTGACCGGCGTGGTCACCAACGAGCTCACCGGCAACCTGGACGCCGACGCCGGACACGGCACCTTCATCGCCGGGCTGGTCCGGCAGAAGTGCCCGGACGCCAACCTGCTCGCGATCCGGGTGATCCAGGGCGACGGCGTGGTCACCGAGGGTGACCTGCTGGAGGCGTTGAACATGCTCTGGCTGCGGCAGAAGCTGGCCATCATCCAGGGCGACCCGGCCAAGCTGATCGACGTCGTCTCACTGTCCCTCGGCTACTACCATGAGCAGCCGTCCGATGCTGCGTTCGACCCGTTGCTGTTGACCCCGTTGCGGGCACTCGGCGAGCTCGGTGTCGCGGTGGTCACCTCCGCCGGCAACGACGCGACCGTACGTCCGATGTTCCCCGCCGCCTTCGCCCCACATCCCAGCGGGCTGATCAAGCGGAACGAACGCAACGTGCTGCCGATCGTCAGTGTCGGCGCCCTCAACCCCGACGGCAGCATCGCCCTGTTCTCCAACGACGGCCCCTGGGTGCGGGTCTGGCGGCCCGGCGCCTCGCTGATCAGCACCCTGCCGACCACCTTCGACGCCGCCGGCCAACCCGTCTCCGAGACCGTCTACCGCGGCGAGGTGCGAGCCACCGTCGACCCGGACGACTTCTCCTCCGGCTTCGGTTCCTGGAGCGGTACGTCGTTCGCCGCACCGATCCTGGCCGGCGACATCGCCGAATGGCTCAACACCTCGCACCAACTGCGTGAGTCGATCGCCCCCGCCACCGCCGCCGACCAGGCCCTGGACGCCGGATGGCAGGCCCTCACCGCGCTCGTTCCCCGGCTCAGGAGGCCGTCATGACTGGTGGGATCATCGAAGAGAGCAGGGCCGGCGAGGACAGTCTCGCCGGTCGGGCCGGCCGGGCGTTCGCGGCCTATCGCGACGGCGACGAGACCCGGATGGCCGAGCTGGTGAGGATGCTGACGCCGATCCTGTGGCACACCGCCCGGTCGATGCGGCTCGACAGCCAGACCGCCGAGGATGTGGTGCAGAGCGTCTGGCTGGTGCTGGTCCGCAAGGCGGACTCGATCACCGAGCCGCTGGCGTTGCTGCAGTGGATGTTGGTGACGACGAAGAGGGAGGCGTGGCGAGTGTCGCGGATCCAGGCCCGGACCCGACCGGAGGACTTCGACGGACCGGGTGCGCCCGACTCGGACAGTGGCGAAGCGGTCGAGGACGAGGTGCTGCGTGGTGACACCGACGCCAAGCTGTGGCGACATATCGAGGCGCTGCCGGAACGCTGCCGAGCGCTGCTGCGGGTGATCGCGTTCGCCGACCGGCCCGACTATGCGGAGCTGGCCAAGGCGCTCGGGATGCCGCAGGGCAGCATCGGGCCGACTCGGGGACGGTGCCTGGCGAAGCTCCGCCTGGCCCTCAGCAACGACCCTGCATGGGAGGCACGATGAACGCATCACAAGAGGATCGGGAGATCGAGCTCTCGCTCCAGCCGCTGGACGCCGACGACCAGGCCGTGCTGAACGCCCTTCGCGCGTTCTATGACGAGACCGACCCGGTGCCCGAGTCCCTGGTGGAGAAGATCCAGTTCGAGCTGACCCTGGATGCGCTGCACACCGAGGTGGCCAACCTGATCCAGATGGAGTCGGTCGGTACGGCCGTCCGCGGCTCGGCCACCGAGGCGGTACGCACCGTGACGTTCACCAGCGAGAGCCTCACCACCATGGTGACCATCACCCCGCAGCCGGACGGGACCGTCCGGGTGGACGGCTGGGCCTCGCCGGGGGCCGGGCTGACCGTCCAGGTGCTGCTCGCGCACGACACGGTGGAGACGGTGGCCGACGAGGACGGTCGGTTCGCGCTCGAGGGACTGCCCGCCGGGCTGGCCAAGTTCGCCCTGAGGGTGCCGAAGGGCGAGGAAAGCTCAATGGTGATCAGTCCGACGATCGAGCTCTAAGGACACTATGGGGGAACCGGTCACCGAATCCAGCGCGTTGCACCGGCTGGCCATGGTGCATTTCGACCGTGGTCGGTTGGACCTGGCACGCCGCAAGCTGTTGGCCGCGCTGGAGAGGTTGGACCGACCCGAGCTCGGCGTCAATGCCGAGGCTCTCGCAGTCAGGGTTCGGGTGCTGATCACCCTCTACAACGTGGAGGCGGAGCTCAGCGGCCGGCCCTACCGGCGCGAGCTGCTGGACCAGGCCGACCAGATCGTGTCCGGGATCGGGGCCGAGGCGCTGGCGTTCGCGATCGACAACGCCCGCGGCCTACGGGCGATGCGCGACGGTGACGAGGACGAGGCGCTGCGGCATTTCGCCAGCGCCGAGGAGCATCTGGCCGAGGCGCCGGTCGAGGATGCCTGCATCCTGCTGCTCAACCGTGGCACGCTGCGGCTGCAGCAGCTCGATCTGGCCGAGGCTCGGGCCGACTTCGAACGATGCATCGCCCTGGTAAGCGCTCAGCAGTCCGACGACAGCCTGCTGAACCTGGCCTTCATGGCGCGCCACAACCTCGGCTACCTGGAGTACCTGGCGGGCAACATCCCGGCTGCCCTGCAGACCATGGACCAGGCCGCCGGGATGCCGATCGACGGCTCGCGGGGCATCTCCTACCTGGACAAGGCCCGGGTGCTCATCGCCGCCGGACTGATCGACGCGGCCGACCGCACCCTGCTGCTGGCGGAGGACGAGTTCCGCCGCGGCCGGCTGCACCAGGAGCTGGCCGAGACCGAGCTGGCCCGGGCCGAGTGCGCGATGCTGGCCCGCGATCTCGCCTCGGCCCGCAAGCTCGCCGGGTCGGCCCGGACGCGCTTCAAACGCCGGGGCAACGACCGCTGGCGCCGGATCGCCGAGCTGACCCTGCTGCAGGCCGACCTGGCGGCCGGCCGGCCGGCGTCCCTGCTGGTCGCGCCGGCCCTGCGGCTGGAGCGCGAGTTCACCGACCACGGGCTGGAGCTGCAGGCGCGGACGGCCGGGCTGATCGCCTGTGCGGCACTGGCGGCCGCGGACCGGCTGCCGGAGGCCAGGGAGCGCTTCGCCCGGGTGCACAAGATCGAGCCGACCGATCCGATCACCATCAAGCTGCAGCAGCGGGCGGTCGGCGCCGAGCTCGCCCTGGCCTCCGCCGACCGCGGCTCGGCCCGAGCCGAGATCCGCCAGGGTCTGCGCGAGCTCACCCGACACCAGGCGCAGTTCGGGAGCATCGACCTGCAGACCTCCAGTGCCATCCACGGCCGGCGGCTGGTCGAGCTCGACCTGGACACGGCGTTCAGCAGCCACCGGCCGGATGCCCTGTTCAGTGCGGTCGAACGGGGCCGTGCCATCTCGCGCCGGCTGACCGCCGTCACCCCACCGGTCGGCGAGTCCGCCGAGCTGCTGGCCGAACTGCGGCACCTGACCGAGATCATCCGCAGCATCAGCGACGATCCGACGGCGATCGAGGTGGTGGGCCAGATGCGCCAGCGCACCTCGGCGCTGTACACCGAGCTGAGCTCCATCTCCTGGCGGGCGCTCGGCGCCGGCCGGCCGACACCGCCGGCAACGATGGCTGACGTCCGGACCGAGATCGAGCGCCGGAACCAGGTGCTGGTCACCTTCTGCGTGTTCCGCAACACCTGGTCGGCGATCGTGCTCGGCGACGGCCCGCCGCGGCTGGTCGAGCTGCCCCGGGCCGACCAGACGCCCGAACTGGTCCGACGGGCCCAGGCAGACCTGAATGTGCTGGCCTACAGCTCGTTGCCCACGGAGATGCGCAATACGGTGACCGGTTCCCTGCAGCACACGATGCAGCGGTTGGACGACACGTTGATCGCCCCGCTCAGCCTCGGCGACCGACCAGTGGTGCTGGTCCCGACCGGCGCCCTGGCCGCCTTCAGCTGGAACTGCCTGCCGTCGCTGCGCGGGCGGTCGATCGTCGTCTCGCCGACCGCCACCCGGTGGCTGGCGAACGCGCTGTCGCTGACCCACCCGGTGGCGTCGGTGACGGTGGACGTGCTCGCCGGCCCCGGGCTCGGCACCGCCCAGGGCGAGGCGACGGCGGTGGCCGCGGCCTGGCGCACGCTGCGGCCCGACACTCGGGCCACCGCCTATGTGGGTGCCGAGGCCACCCGCGACCAGCTCAGCAGCGCGCTCGCGTCAGCGACCGTGGTGCACGTCGCCGCGCACGGCTCACACCAACGCCAGAACCCGCTGTTCTCGTCGCTGCAGCTGGCCGACGGCCCGTTGTTCGCCTACGAGATCGAGCAGGACCCGATCGCTGCGCACGTCATCCTGTCCGCCTGTGAGCTCGGACAGAACACGCTGCGGCCCGGTGACGAGACGTTGGGACTGACCAGCGTGCTGCTGCAGCGCGGTGCGCGCTGCGTGGTGGCCGGGGTGGCCCAGGTGGGTGACGAGATCGCCGGTCAGGTGATGGCGTCCTACCACCGCCGGCTCGCCGCCGGCTCCGATGCCGCCTCGGCGCTGGCTGCCGCTGTGGTCGAGGTTGACCAGCCGTTCGTACCCTTCGTCTGCTTCGGGGCGTCCTGGCGGCTGGGAACCGGCCAGGCTTGAGGACACCCGCGTTCTGGTCAGCGCGGCGGCAGCAGCCCCACCTTGGCATAGACCTCGGTGACCGACTTGCTGGCCACCTCCCGGGCCCTGGCCGCGCCGCGGGCCAGGATCGCCTGCAGCTCGGTCCGTTCCCCCATCAGCTCCAGCGTGCGCTCCCGGAACGGGGTGGCGAACCCGGCCACCGCGTCGGCAACGGCCCCCTTCAGGTCGCCGTAGCCCTTGCCGGCGAACTGGTCCACCAGGTCGGGGATGGCGGTGCCGGAGAAGGCCGACAGGATGGTCAGCAGGTTGGAGACGCCCGGCTTGGCCTGCTCGTCGAAGATGATCTCCCGGCCGGAGTCGGTCACCGCCGACTTCAACTTCTTGACCAGCTTCTTCTCGTCCTCGAGCAGCTCGACCAGACCGTTGGGCGAGGAACCGGTCTTGCTCATCTTCATGGTGGGGTCCTGCAGGTCCTGGATCTTGCCGACCGACTTGAGGATGTACGGCTCCGGCACGACGAACGTCTCGCCGTAGCGGGCGTTGAACCGCTGGGCCAGGTCACGGGTCAGCTCGAGATGCTGTCGCTGGTCCTCCCCCACCGGCACCTGGTCGGCCTGGTGGACGAGGATGTCGGCCGCCATCAGCACCGGGTAGGTGAACAGGCCGACGTTGGCGCTTTCCGTGCCGGCCTTGCCGACCTTGTCCTTGAACTGGGTCATCCGGCTGGCCTGTCCGAAGCCGGTCAGGCAGCCCAGCACCCAGCTCAGCTGGGTGTGCTCGGGCACGTGCGACTGGATGAAGAGGGTGGAGCGCTCGGGGTCCACGCCGGCCGCGATCAGCTGCGCCGCACCCCGGAGGGTGTTGTCATGCAGCTCCTGCGGGTCCATCTCGACGGTGAGGGCGTGCAGGTCCGCGATGCCGTAGAAGGCGTCGTGGTCGTCCTGCAGCGGCACCCACTGGCGCAGCGCACCCAGGTAGTTGCCCAGGTGGAAGGACTGTGCGGTCGGCTGGATGAGCGAGAGCACCCGTGGCAGAGACGACATGGCCACATTGTTTCACGCCCTTCCGACCGGTTCGACCGGGTTCAGCCGACGGTGGCGCTGCCGTCCGCCGGCTCGGGCGCGGGCACCGGCGCACCCTCCACCCGCTGGGCGAGGAACCGGGCCGCGCGGCGACCATCCAGCTCGATCAGGGCCAGCCGGATCGTGGCCACCACCTCGTCGTCCGCGGCCGACGGCACCTCGATCTCGAGCACGTCGTCGCTGGCCGGGATCCGCCCCAACTGAGCCATGAAGTAGCCGGCGACGGTGTCGTAGGGACCCTCGGGCAGGACGTAGCCCGTCTTCTCCGCGAACTCATCCAGGGTCGACAGGCCGTCGATCTCCACCTCGCCGCTGAGGTGTTCGCGCTCCTCCGTCACCACGTCGTACTCGTCGGTGATGTCACCGACCAGCTCCTCGACCAGATCCTCCATGGTCACGATGCCGGCCGTACCGCCGTACTCGTCCAGCACGATGGCCAGGTGGGCGGCGGAGCGTCGCATGTCGGTCAGGGCGCGCAGCACCCGCACCGTGTCCGGCAGGGACATCACCGGACGGGCCAGTTCGGAGACCGGCGTCGAGCGGGAGCTGACCTCGGGGTCCAGCAGGTCCCGGACGTGCACGAAGCCGATCACATCGTCGGCGGAGTCACCCATCACCGGATAGCGGGAATGCGGCGACTGGCTGATCTCGCGGACCGCCTTGTGGGCCGGCATGTCCCCGGGCAGGAAGTCGACCTCGGTGCGGGGCAGCATCACCTCCCGCAGTCCCCGCTCGCCGGCGGCGAACACGTCGTCGACGATCTGACGCTCCTCGTCGCCGAGCGTCTGCGAGCCGCTGACCAGCGCGCGGATCTCCTCGTCGGAAACCTCCTCCCGGGAGGCCTGCGGGTCGCCGCCGAGCAGCCGGACAGCGACGTCGGTCGAGACACCGAGCAGCCAGATCACCGGCCGGGCCAGCTTGGCGATGAAGTCCACCAGCGGCGACAGGGCCAGCGCGAAAGTCTCCGCCCGCTGCAGAGCGAGACGTTTGGCGGCCAGTTCCCCGAGCACGATCGAGACGTAGGAGATGACGACGGTGATCAGCACCAGGGCGACAGCGTCGGCAAGCCCATGACCGAGACCCAGCCGCTGAAGCACCGGGGAGAGATCTCCGGCGAGGGTCGCGCCACCGAACGCAGCGGACAGGAATCCCGACAGGGTGACCCCCACCTGCACTGCGGACAGGAACCGGTTGGGATCCGAGGTCAGCCGGGCAAGGGTCTGGCCGCGCTTGCCCCGATGGCTCAGCTGTTTGACCTGGCTGTCGCGGAGCGAGACCAGAGCCATCTCGGCTGCGGCGAACACCCCGCCGACGGCGATGAAGAGGAAAATCAGCACGATATTCAGCACGGTGTCGTTCATCGGGCGCTCTCCGCTGTGCGCTCCCGCAGACGACGGTGGGCCGCTGCAGCCCACCCAGGTTGACGGGCCCCGGTGGGGGCCCAGGGTCTATGGCTGTCGCCGTCGTCCGAGCCCGGGTCGACGTCCCCGGGCTCGGGGGTCTGCTGACCCGTCTGCTGCGTATTCATCCGTCCAGATTAGTGATGGGTCGCCCCGGGTGCGAACTCGTGCGGCCGGACAGGGAGCGGGCCGCGTCAAAACTGCTTGCCTGCTGCCGCCCGCACGGGCTTGGATGGGGCGATGATCTCGGCCCCGCCTGCCACGTCGTTCCCGGGCTGCGTCCCGTCCCTGGTGGACCCTGCCACCGGCGTGGTGCTGCGGGCGCACACCGAGCAGGACCTGTCGGCCATCGTCGAGCAGTGCAACGACCCGCAGGTCCGGCGCTGGACCACCGTACCGCTTCCGGCGGGGGGCTACCGGCTCGACGATGCCCGCGACTTCGCGCAGTCGGTGGTGCCGCAGGGCTGGGAAGAGCACACCTGCTCGACCTGGGTCGTCGACGCGGAGCGGCCCGGCCCGGACGGCAGTCCGCTGCGGCAGTACTGCGGGGCCGTCGATCTGCGCTTCAAGGGCGACGGCAGCGCAGAGGTGGGCTTCGCCCTGCACCCGGGCGCCCGCGGCCGCGGTGTGATGAGCAGTGCGGTGCGGCTGGTCGTCGACTACGGCCTCACGGTCGAGCGGCTGACCGCGATCCGTTGGCTGGCCGAGCGCGGCAACTGGCCGTCACGTCGGGTGGCCGCCGCGGTGGGCTTCAGCTTCGACGGCTCGGTCCGCCGACTGCTGCCCCATCGGGGCGAGCTGAAGGATGCGTGGGTGGCCACCATCGTCGCCGGCGACCCGCGCCGGCCGGACCGGCGCTGGCTGCAGGCGCCGACCCTGTCCGGTCACCAGGTTCGGCTCCGCGATTGGCGGCACGGTGATGCTGCCCGGGTCGCCGAGGCCTGCGCCGACCATCGCACCCGGCACTGGCTGGTGTCGCTGCCCCAGCCGTACTCCGAGAGCGATGCGCACGACTGGATCGAGCTGACCCGGGAGGCGGCAGCCGCCGGGCACGCCTTCAACTGGTGCATAGCCGACCCGGCGGACGACCGGTGCCTCGGCTCGGTGAGCCTGGAGGGTTTCGGCGGCTATGCGCGCCGCGCGGAGATCGGCTACTGGGCGCATCCCGGGGCGCGGGGTCGCGGTGTGGTGACCGAGGCGGTCCGGCTGGTCACCGAGTTCGCCGAGGAGAGCGTGGCCGACTCGATCGTGATCCGGGTCGCCGACGGCAACACGGCCTCGCGACATGTGGCCGAGGCCGCCGGCTATCACTACATCGGCGCCCTGCCCGCCTCCGAGCCGCTCGGTGACGGCACTCTGGCGGACCTGCTCAGCTTCTCCCGACCCTGAGCCTCACCGCGCCGTGAGCCTCAACGACTGCGGCCGATGCGCCACCAACGCCAGCTCGCACCCAGGCTGCCCGACCACACCCTGACCGGGGCGGACCCGGGTGGGGCCCGGACCGAAGGTGGTCCGGGCCCCGTCAGGTAGCCGAGCTCAGCCGAGCTTGGCCGAGAGGTTCTCGTCCAGAGCGGCCAGGAAGTCCTCGGTGGTCAGGAACGCCCGGTCCGGACCGACCAGCATCGCCAGGTCCTTCGTCATCTTGCCGCTCTCGACCGTCTCGATGCAGACCTTCTCCAACGTCTCGGCGAAGGCGGTCACCTCAGGGGTGTTGTCGAGCTTGCCGCGGTGCTTGAGGCCACCGGTCCAGGCGAAGATCGACGCGATCGGGTTGGTCGAGGTCGGCTTGCCCTGCTGGTGCTGGCGGTAGTGCCGGGTGACCGTGCCGTGGGCGGCCTCGGCCTCGACGGTCTTGCCGTCCGGGGTCATCAGTACCGACGTCATCAGGCCGAGCGAACCGAATCCCTGGGCCACCGTGTCGGACTGCACGTCACCGTCGTAGTTCTTGCACGCCCAGACATAGCCGCCCTCCCACTTCATCGCCGCCGCGACCATGTCGTCGATCAGCCGATGCTCGTAGGTCAGGCCGGCCTTGTCGAAGTCGGCCTTGAACTCCCGCTCGAAGATCTCGGCGAAGATGTCCTTGAACGCGCCGTCGTAGGCCTTGAGGATGGTGTTCTTGGTGGACATGTACACCGGGTAGTTGCGCTGCAGGCCGTAGGCGAACGAGGCCCGGGCGAAGTCCTCGATCGACTTGTTGAAGTTGTACATCCCCATCGCGACGCCGCCGTCGGGGCCGTAGTTCGCCACCACATGGTGGATCGGCTCGGAGCCGTCGGCCGGGGTGAAGGTGATGGTCAGCTCGCCGGCACCGGGGACCTTGAAGTTCGTCGCCTTGTACTGGTCACCATGGGCGTGACGACCGATGATGATCGGCTTGGTCCAGCCCGGCACCAGCCGCGGGATGTTGGAGATGATGATCGGCTCGCGGAACACCACGCCGCCCAGGATGTTGCGGATGGTGCCGTTCGGCGACACCCACATCTTCTTCAGCCCGAACTCCTCCACCCTCGCCTCGTCTGGGGTGATGGTGGCGCACTTGACGCCGACACCGTGCTTCTTGATCGCGTTGGCCGAGTCGATGGTGACCTGGTCGTCGGTCGCGTCACGACTCTCGATGCCGAGGTCGTAGTACTCGAGGTTGATGTCGAGGTACGGGTGGATCAGCCGATCCTTGATGAACTGCCAGATGATGCGGGTCATCTCGTCGCCGTCGAGTTCGACGACCGTTCCTACGACCTTGATCTTCGCCATCGCGCAAGCCTTCCAGGTGGAGTGCGATTCTGCCTTTTATGTTGACATCAAGATATCTGACTCGATCGGAATCGGCCACCTCGGCCCCTCACCGGCAGCTGCCGCCGTCGACGACCAGGTCGACCCTGTCCTGCGGGCGCTGCGCCGCCTCGTAGGCGTCCTCGCTAGGCATCCAGTCGGTCAACCATCGGTGCATCATCTCCTCACCGTCGCGTTCGCGTGCCCGGTGCAACCTCAGCTCCGCGGGCGCCTCCACCCAGACCGTGCACGCCCACGGCACTCCCAGCCGTACGTCGGTGGCCGACACTCCCTCGACGATGATCGGTTCACCGAGCGGAACGTCGGACCAGCCGATGCAGCGGTCTGTGCGGTAGTCCCAGCGCTGGTAGCGCCCCGGCCGGCCGGATCGGATCGGCGTCAGCACCTGCTCGACGAACCGGTCGCGCTCCCACCCGGACAGCTCCGGGCGGGCGAAGTCGTCGATATGGATGACCGCGGCAGTCGGCAGTCGCTCGGCCAGCCGGGTCGCAAACGAGGTCTTGCCGGAGGCCCCTTTGCCGTCGATGCCGACCCAGAGCGTGCCGGAGAGCCCGCCGATCCGTTGCAGCACCGCGGTGACGGCGACGACCGGCGGAAGCGGGGTCAGCTGGAGGCTCACGCTCGACAACGCTACCCGTGGCTGACCCGGTGCCCCGACGCTGCTGGGCCACCCCATAACCCTGACAACGGCCAACCTTGCTAGCGTCGGTGCCAGGAGTGGCAGCACTCCACGAGAGCCGATGCGCGCCTCATCGCTGGGGCCGTGAGATCTGAGGGAGATCGCCGTGAGCAATGCACCAGTCAAGGTCGCCGTCACCGGCGCCGCCGGACAAATCTGTTACAACCTCCTCTTCCGCATCGCCAGCGGCGCCCTGCTCGGACCGGACCAGCCGGTCGAGCTGCGCCTGCTGGAGATCACTCCCGCGCTGAAGGCTCTCGAAGGCGTGGTGATGGAGCTCGACGACAGCGCCTTCCCGCTGCTGTCAGGGGTCCAGATCGGCGACGACGCCAACACCGTGTTCGACGGCGTCAACCTGGCGCTGCTGATCGGCGCCCGGCCGCGCTCGAAGGGGATGGAGCGGGCCGATCTGTTGGAGGCCAACGGCGCCATCTTCACCACGCAGGGCCGCGCGCTCAACGACCACGCGGCTGCGGACATCAAGGTGCTGGTCACCGGCAACCCGGCCAACACGAACGCGCTGATCGCCATGAGCAACGCACCCGACATCCCAAGGCAGCGGTTCAACGCGTTGACCCGGCTGGACCACAACCGGGCGAAGGCCCAGCTCGCGGCCAAGGTCGGAGCAACGGTGAGCGACATCACCCACATGACGATCTGGGGCAACCACTCGGCGACCCAGTACCCCGACCTGTTCCACGCGCTGGTCAGGGGCCAGAACGCGGCTGACCTGGTGAACGACCAGGAATGGCTGGAGTCGACCTTCCTGCCGACCGTTCAGCAGCGCGGCGCGGCGATCATCGAGGCGCGTGGCGCGAGCTCAGCGGCCAGTGCGGCGAACGCCACGATCGACCACATGCACGACTGGGTGCTCGGCACCCCTGAGAACGACTGGGTCTCGATGTCGGTACCCTCCGACGGCTCCTACGGGGTGCCCGAGGGCCTGATCAGCTCGTTCCCCTGCACGGTGTCCGGCGGTGAGTACAGCATCGTCCAGGGCCTGGAGATCAACGACTTCTCCCGGGCCAAGATCGACGCCTCGACCGCCGAGCTGGCCGAGGAGCGCGAGGCGGTCCGCAGCCTCGGTCTGATCAGCTGAGTCGACGCGCGGCGACACCAGCGGAGGCCAAGCGCTCCGTTCCCGACCCGGGCGCGGCGGAACCGCCGGGGCCTGGGTCGCGTCCCTGTCCAGGTCATCGGGAAGTCAACCTGACGCCGGTTCCCGAGAAACACCGCCGATGGGAGACAATGGGATCATGAGCGAGCACGACCGCACCGGTCCGGGCCAGAACGATCAGGGCCAGAACCAGCCAGGCCAGAACCAGCCAGGCCAGTGGCAACCCAGTGAGTGGGAGTCACAGTGGCAGTCCAGCCTGAGCAACAGCAGCCTGGACGACAACAACGCCTCAGGGCAGCCGGAGTCCCCGAACCCGTTCAGTCGGGAGGCTTCCCGCCCCGACGACGCGCTCGGCGCCAGCGGTCCTGGCTCGTCCGCCTCTCCGGCCAACCCGGCTCCGGGCTCGCCCTATCCCGGCTACCCGTCCTCGGCCGGGTCCGCCTCCCAGCCCGGCTACCCGTCCTCGGCTGGCTCCGCGTCCCAGCCGGAGCCGTCGACCGGACAGAGCTGGCCCGGCTATCCGCCGGCGACGCCCCCCGCGGATCCGTACGCCCCGGGTGGATCGGGGCAGTCCTTCGGCGGCAGCGGAGCCTATGGCAGCACCAGCGGGGACTACGGCCAACAGCAGACCCCGCCCTACGCCGCCCCTGGCGGCTCCGGCTATGGCTCACCGACGCCCGACTACGGATCGACGCCCCAGTACGGCGGCAGCGTCCCCCAGTACGGGGCCAACCCGTACGACGCCAACCCCTACCAGGCGGGCTATGGGGGCTACAGCCCCTACGGCGTCGCCCCGGTCCAGCACCCGCAGGCCACCACGGCACTGATCCTCGGCATCATCGGGCTGGTGCTCTGCCCGTTCGTCGGCATCGGCGGTCTGGTGCTGGGCAACAAGGCCCGTAAGCAGATCGACGCCAACCCACAGCAGTACACCGGCCGCGGTCTGGCCACCGCAGGCTTCGTGCTGGGCATCCTCTCGGTCATCTACAGCGTCATCGTCGTGATCTACTTCGTGGCGGTCATCGTGATCGGCGCCTCCGGCGGCTTCAACTGAGCACCGTCGTCCACCTGAGCACCGTCGCGGGGTGAGGACAGCCGCCGAAGGGTGGCTCCCTAGAGTGGCGGCATGGAAGAAGTCCAGGAGCCGGCCGCCGAGAAGCCCGTCACCGATGATCTTGTCGTCACCCAGCACCAGCTCGGCTCGGGCAAGGACCGGCTGAAGTACACCGCCACAACCGGCCGGGTCGTGCTCAGGGAAGAGATCATCGACGACGGCAAGTTCGGCGGACACCAGCCGAGGGCGCAGATCTTCCACACCTCCTACGTGCTGGACGAGGTGGAGTCCTCCACCAGGCCGGTCACCTTCGCCTTCAACGGCGGTCCCGGATCGTCCTCGGTCTGGTTGCACCTGGGCCTGTTCGGGCCACGGCGGGTGGTGATGGGTGATGCCGGCGCGTTGGCGGCCCCGCCGTACGGCCTCGAAGACAACCTGGAGACGCTGCTGAAGGTCTCCGACCTGGTCTTCATCGACCCGGTCACGACCGGTTTCTCCCGCACCAGCGAGGGTCACGACGCCGGCGACTTCCACGGCTTCACGCGTGACGTGGAGTCGGTCGGCGAGTTCATCCGACTCTGGGCCTCGCGAAACGGGCGCTGGCTGTCGCCGAAGTTCCTGGCAGGCGAGTCCTACGGCACCACCCGGGCGGCCGCGCTGGCCGCCCACCTGGCCGACGGCTGCGGGATGTACGTCAACGGCCTGATGTTGATCTCTTCGGTGCTGGACCTGGGATCGGTGGACTTCAGCGAGGGGAACGATCTTCCCTATGCGCTCTATCTGCCGACCTATGCCGCGGCGGCGCACTATCACGGCGTCATCACAGGCGAGCTGAGGACCGTGATCGAAGCGGCCGAGGACTTCGCCTCCCGAGACCTGCCGTGGGCGCTCGCGCGTGGCAACCGGCTGGCCGCGGACGAACGGTCGGAGGTCATCAGCCGCTACTGCGAGCTGACCGGTCTGAGCCCGGACTACGTCGACCGGGCCGACCTGCGGGTCAGCCTGCCCGCCTTCGCTGCCGAGCTGCTGCGCAGCAGGGGGAGGCTGATCGGTCGCCTCGACATGCGCTTCGACGGCTGGCCGGGCGACACCAATGCCGACAAGATGGACTACGACCCATCCCACGCAGCCATCACCGGGCCCTACGCAGCCGCCCTGAACGCCTATGTGCGGACCGAGCTGGGCTACGAGACCGACCTGTCCTACAACATCTTGACCCCGAAGGTGCAGCCCTGGTCCTACAAGGAGTTCGAGGGGACATCGGTCGAGGTGGCCAGCGCGCTCAGCCGAGCGATGCGGGCCAACCCGCACCTTCAGGTGCACATCGCATGCGGCTACTACGACGGAGCCACCCCGCACTACGCCGCCGAGCACGTCTTCGCCCATCTGCGGATCCCGGCTGAGGCCAGGGGCCGGATCGAGTGGGCCTTCTACGATGCCGGGCACATGATGTACGTCCATGAACCCAGCCGATTGAGGCAGTCGGCGGACTTGATCAACTTCGTCCAGCGGTCCAGTTGAGTGGGTGATCACGGGCCGGCAACTTTCGCCGCCAAATGGCCGCGGTTGTTTGTCGAGCGACCCTTTGATACGTCACACTTATCGCCATGAGCAACCCTTACGACCAGAATCCCTATGCGGGCGGCCCTGGTGGCGTTCCCCAGCCGCACCCCAAGGGCACCCAAGTCCTCGTCCTCGGTATCGTCAGCCTTTTCGTCTGCGGTATCATCCTCGGCCCCATCGCGCTGATCCAGGGCAACAACGCCCTGAAGGAGATCGACGCGAACCCGGGCGCCTACACCAACCGCCAGAACGTGGTGATCGGCCGGATCCTCGGCATCGTCGCCATCGTGCTGTGGGCCATCGGCATCGTGATCAACATCATCACCTTCGTCGTCGCCGGCTCGCAACAGTAACGTCACCTCATTCGACCAGGGCAAGCCGGAGCCTCCCGCTCCGGCTTGCTGTCGTCTCACCCAGCAGCAAAGGAAACGACCATGTCAGACCCGTATTCCCAGCAGCCGGCCGGCCAGCAGCAGCCGCCCTACGGCCAGCCCTACGGCGCTGCCACCCAGGAGCACCCGCAGGGAACCATGATCCTGGTGCTGGGCATCGTCGGCTTCTTCGTCGGCATCTGTGGACCCATCGCCTGGTACATGGGCCGCAAGGTGCAGAAGGAGATCGCCGCCACCGGGGTGCACTACTCCAATGAGCAGAACATCAACATCGGCAAGATCCTCGGCATGATCGTGACCATCCTTGCGATCATCGGCCTGGTCTTCGGCATCATCTTCGCCGTCATCGCGATCATCGCTGCGTCCAGCGCCTCGACGTACGGCGGCTGACCGACGGATGGCCGACCTTCGACAGTTGGCCGCCGAGCTCGGACCCGAGCTGAGCGCGCTGCGTCGTCAGCTGCACCGAGTCCCGGAGATCGGACTTGAGCTGCCGCAGACCCAGCAGTGCGTGCTGTCGGCCCTCCGGCCCCTGGACCTGGAGATCATCACCGGCACCGGAGCCAGTTCGGTGACGGCAGTGCTCCGGGGCGGTGCTCCCGGAGCCCCCACCGGGCCAGTGGTGCTGCTCCGCGGTGATATGGATGCGCTGCCGCTCGCCGAGCGCTCGGGCGAGGAGTTCGCCGCCACCGGTGGCGCCATGCACGCCTGCGGACATGATCTGCACACGGCCGGTCTCATCGGCGCCGCCAGGTTGCTGAGCGGCATCCGTGATCAGCTGCGCGGCGACGTGGTGTTCATGTTCCAACCGGGCGAGGAAGGCCATGACGGCGCAGCTGTCATGATCGACGAGGGTGTCCTGGAGGCTGCCGGCCGGCGGGCGGATGTCGCCTACGGGCTGCACGTCAGCGCCAACATGGTTCCCCGCGGAACGTTCACCACCCGCCCCGGTCCGATGATGGCGGCCTCCTCCAGCCTCTTCGTCACCGTCAACGGGGTCGGGGGTCATGCGTCCCGGCCGAAGGATGCAGCCGACCCGATCGTGGTCGCCGCGGAGATGATCATCGCTCTGCAGACCGTCATCACCCGCCAGTTCGATGTCTTCGACCCAGTGGTGCTCACCGTCGGCACGTTCCATGCCGGCACCCGGCGCAACATCATCCCGGACGACGCCACCTTCGAGGCCACCGTCCGTACCTTCACTCCCGAGTCGCTGGAACGGATCCGCACCGTCACCGTGCGGTTGTGCGAGCAGATCGCCGCGGCGCACCAGATGACCGCAGACGCCACCTTCGTGGCGGAGTATCCCGTCACCACCAACCATGCCGAGCAGGCGGCGTTCGCGTTGGACACCGTCACCGACCTGTTCGGATCGGACCGGGCGTTAGCCATGCCCAACCCGATCATGGGTTCGGAGGACTTCTCCCGGGTGCTGGAGCAGATACCGGGCGCCTTCGTCTTTCTTGGCGCCTGTCCCGACGACGACTGGACGGCGGCGCCGGCCAACCACTCGGCCGAGGTCCGCTTCGACGACGCGGTGCTGCCGGATGCGTCGTTGCTGCTGGCGGAGCTGGCGGTGCGGGAGATCGACCGGCTCAGCTGAGTCCTTAGCGCTGTCGCGAGTGAGTCCGGATCGCTGTCGCGAGTGAATCCGGCTCGCTGTCGCGGGCGGCGGTCAGCGACCGGTGCCGCCCTCGGGCACCAGAATGGTCAGCGCGATGATGCCTGCCCCCATCGCGATCATGACCAGGATGTCGAAGGGCCGGCTGCGCACCTGCAACAGCCCCGCCTCCTTGTTCGACAGGGCGATCCGCTCGACGGCACCGACACCGAGCGAACTGCCGATCACCAGGCAGCCGAACCGCCACTGGCCGAGGAAGATCACCACCAGGCCGATCACGATTCCGCCGACGACGATCATCAACGGCCACTGCTTGAGCGACCGGGCAGCGGCACGGGAGGAGGCGGAGTCGTCTCTGACCATGATCAGCTTTGGGCTGCGAGCCTCTCGGCCCGCTCGACCACATTGCTGAGCAGCATCGCCCTGGTCATCGGACCCACCCCGCCGGGAACCGGCGCCACCCAGCTGGCCACCTCGAGCACGCTGGGATCGAGATCACCCTTCAGCCCGGCCTCGGTCCGGGTGATGCCCACATCCACCGCGACCGCTCCGGGCTTGATCATGTCGCCCTTCACCAGGCCCGGAACACCCGCGGCCGCGATCACGATATCGGCCCGACGCAGATGATCAGCCAGGTTACGGGTGCCGGTGTGGCAGAGGGTCACGGTCGAGTTCTCGCTCCGTCTGGTAAGTAGCAGCCCGAGCGGCCGACCGACCGTTGTCCCCCGGCCCACCACGCACACCTCCGCACCGTTGAGGTCGATGCCGTTACGTCGGATCAGGTCGACGATGCCGCGCGGGGTGCAGGGCAGCGGACCCGGCTCCATCAGCACCAGCCGGCCGAGGTTCATCGGATGCAGGCCGTCAGCATCCTTGGCCGGGTCGACCAGCTCCAGCGCCCAGTTGTCGTCCAGCCCCTTCGGCAGCGGAAGCTGAACGATGTAGCCGGTGCAGGCGGGGTCGGCGTTGAGCTCGGCCAGCCGCTTCTCGAGCTCGGCCGGGGAGGTGTCGGCCGGCAGCTCGACCTGGATGGACGAGATGCCGACCTGGGCGCAGTCCCGGTGCTTTCCGGCGACGTAGGCGTGGCTGCCGGGGTCGTCGCCGACCAGGACCGTGCCCAGCCCGG
Source organism: Microlunatus panaciterrae (assembly GCF_016907535.1). Taxonomy (NCBI): domain Bacteria; kingdom Bacillati; phylum Actinomycetota; class Actinomycetes; order Propionibacteriales; family Propionibacteriaceae; genus Microlunatus; species Microlunatus panaciterrae. Next base: position 2,835,962 of record NZ_JAFBCF010000001.1, on the reverse strand, counting down.
GGACGATCCCCCGTTCGGCCAACACCGCGACCCTGGTCCGCAGGTCGTCCTTGATGGCCGCGGCGGCGGCCTTTCCGTCGAGGATCTGTGCCGTCATCTCGTCCGTCCTTCGTCTGGGTGAGGTCGTCAGTGGAAGAAGTGCCGGGCGCCGGTGAAGTACATCGTGACCCCGGCGGCCTTCGCCGCTTCGATGACCTCGTTGTCACGGACCGACCCGCCGGGCTGCACCACGGCCCGGACACCTGCGTCCAGCAGGATCTGCAGCCCGTCGGCGAACGGGAAGAACGCGTCGGAGGCCGCCACCGAACCGGCCACCCGATCGCCCGCCCGTTCCACCGCCAGCCGAGCCGAGTCGACCCGGTTGACCTGGCCCATCCCGACCCCGACCGAGGCTCCGTCGGCAGCCAGCAGGATCGCGTTCGACTTCACGGCCCGACAGGCCTTCCAGGCGAACTCGAGGTCGACCAAGAGGTCCTCGCCGACCGGATCTCCCGTCACCAGCTGCCAGTTGGGGGCCCGGTCGTGGTCGGCGTCCACCGAGTCGACGGACTGCATCAGCAGGCCGCCGTCGATCCGCCGCGACTCGACACCGCCGCGCCGGTACGACTCCACCACGAGCAGCCGGATGTTCTTCTTGGCCGCCAGCACCTCCACGGCGCCGTCGGCGTAGCCGGGCGCGAGCACCACCTCGGTGAAGACGTCGGCGATCTGGCGGGCCATCTCGACGCTGACCTCTCGGTTGGCTGCGATCACCCCGCCGAAGGCCGAGACCGGGTCGCAGGCATGGGCCTTGCGGTGCGCCTCGGCGATGTCGGACCCGATCGCGATGCCACAGGGGTTGGCGTGCTTGATGATGGCGACAGCCGGCTGGTCGAAGTCCCCGGCTGCCCGGCGGGCCGCGTCGGCGTCCACGTAGTTGTTGTAGGACATCTCCTTGCCGTGCAGCTGCTCGGCCGCGGCCAGACCAGCCGTCCGGTCGCCGTCACGGTACAACGCCGCCCGCTGATGCGGGTTCTCCCCGTAGCGCAGTACGGCTGCCCGGTTCCAGGTGGCGCCCACCCAGGCCGGGAAGCCGGTGCCGTCACCGGTGTCGGTCACCACCGAACCCATCCAGCTGGCGACGGCCACGTCGTAGGTCGCGGTGTGCACATAGGCCGCAGCAGCCAGCGCCTGCCGTTCGGCGAGCGTGAAACCGCCGGCCGCCAACGCCTGCAGCAGCTGCGGGTACTGCGCCGGCGAGGTGATCACAGCCACCGAGGCATGGTTCTTCGCGGCACCCCGGACCATGGATGGTCCGCCGATGTCGATCTGCTCGATGCACTCGTCGGCGGTGGCGCCCGAAGAGACCGTCTCGGTGAACGGGTACAGGTTCGAGATGAGCAGGTCGAACGGCTTGATCTCGAGCTCCTCCAGCTGGGACCGGTGGCTCTCCAGCCGCTGGTCGGCGAGCAGCCCCGCGTGCACCGCAGGATGCAGCGTCTTCACCCGGCCGTCCAGACACTCGGGAAAGCCGGTGACCTGCTCCACCTCGGTCACGCTCAGCCCCGCCTCGGCGATCCTGGCGGCGGTGGAGCCGGTGGAGACCAGCTCCACGCCGGCCTCCGCCAGGGCCCGGGCGACCTCCACCAGCCCGGTCTTGTCGTAGGCGGACACCAGGGCGCGCCGGATCGGGCGGCGATCCCCGCCCGCCGAGCCGGTGCTCGCCTGTGTCGTGTCGCGGTGTGCGGTCGTCTCGGTCATCAGTCCCAGCGAACCTCTCTTGTCGGCGACGTCGGTCGAGACGTCGGTGAATCAGTGTCTGGTCAGTCCGGCGCGGACCGTCTCCCAGTCCCGAACGGTCTGCAGCAGCAGTCGTCGTTCCGCCACCTTGATCCGCTCGTGCAGCGAGTCGACCGTGTCGTCGGCCCGCACCTCGACGGCCGCCTGGGCAAGGATGGTCCCGCTGTCGACCCCCTCGTCGACCAGGAACACGGTGGCGCCGGTGACCTTCACACCGTACGCGAGCGCGTCCCTCGGTCCGTGCATGCCGGGAAACGACGGCAGCAGGGCCGGGTGGGTGTTGATCATGCGGCCGCCGAAGCGGGCCAGGAAGTCGGTCCCCACCAGCTTCATGAATCCCGCACTGACCACCAGGTCCGGGTTATACCTGTCCACCAGGGCGGTGAGCTCACGGTCCCACGCGATCCGGTCCGCACCCTTGGCCAGCGGATGGACGAAGGTCGGGATCGAGGCCCGCTCGGCCCGCTCCAGCGCGGGGATGTCCGGCCGGTCCGACCCGACAGCGACGACCTCGGCCCCGAACTCCGCGTCGGCGCAGGCGTCGATCAGGGTCTGGAGCAGGGTGCCCGTGCCGGACACCAGGACCACCAGACGTGAAGCCACGGGAGGCAGCCTATCGACCCCGGTGGCTCGCGCCGCCAGTCGGGCCCACCCGGGCCGGTCCGGCTACCGAGGGGAGCGTCGCCGCCGGACCAACCCCAGTAGCAGGCCGGCGACCATCCCCGACAGGCCCATCAGGGTGACGGCCATCACCAGCAGCGGCCCCAGCCTCGGGCCGAGGTCGGACAGTCGACCGCTGCCCAGATCCCCACCGGCCGCCCAGGCCAGCGCTACGAACGCCAGCCCGGAGAGCGCTCCGGCCAGCCCACCGACCAGGCTCGTCTCATCGAACCGCGCCGACGGCCGTCCCCGCATCACCAGCAGGGCCGCCACCGCTCCGGCGAGTACGCCGGCGGCGAGCCACCAGAAGTACCGGTCGTCGCCCGGGCCCTCGGCCGGCAGCGCCCCCAGGATCGGCAGCCCCGGCAGTACCCCGAGGTCGGTGCTGGTCGGGCTGACCAGCGACCCGTCGCCGACGGAGAAACCGGCACCCAGGGCATAGCTGGCCGCCCACAGCACCGCATTCGGCGCGAACGCGAGCTGGAGGGCGAGCAGGGCGATGCCGCCGGCGACACCGGTCTGCAGGACGGTGCCGAGCTGCTCGACCCGGCTGAAGTTCGCCACCAGGGCGGCCACCAGGGCTGCACTGCCGGCGAGCACCATCGTCAGCATGGCGCCGGCGACAGCCACCGGCACCGAGCGGCCCCAGGCCGGAAGCAGCTCGGCGGGTCGGAGCTCCAGGGCGCGGTGGCTGCCCCAGGCGGAGGCGATGGCGGAGATCAGCAGAGCACCGACAGCCGCCCGGCCGGCCTGCCCGGGCCCCCCGGCGAGCAGTGCGACGACTCCAACCGCGACGGTGTAGACCGACGTCATGATGGCCACGATCCGCGACCAGGCGCGGATCGGACGGACCTGGTCGCCGGACGCCTGCCGCCCTGCGACAGCAGCGAAGCGGCTGAGCATGACGGCGAAGACCGCTGTGACTCCCAACGGCACCAGCGTCGGCCGGAGGCCGCCGAGGTGTGCACCGCCTCCGTTGGCGAGCAGCCAGAGCTGGGTGCCGACCGCCAGCGCCGACGGCAACGAACCTGTGTCGGCTGCCAGCCAACCGACCACAGCGAGGCCGGCGACCAGCACCCAGCCGAAGGCGGCAGCCGACAGTCCCCCGACCACGCTCACCAGCGCCCAGCCGAACGGCGGCTCGACCGGCTCCTCGGGTCGCGGCTGGAGCACCTCCTGCAGCGGGACGGTGGCAGTGAGGTGGATGTCGGAGCTGCCCCGACGGGGGGACAAGAGGGAAGCCATATTCCTCTCATGCTCTCCGACGCCACTGCTCAAATCGCCTAGACACGCCCGCAGCAGGTAAAGTTTGATGGTCCGTGCCCGGGCGACCGAGCCGTCCGCGGGCCAAGATCGTTGAGGAGATTGCTGCATGGTGGGCCAGGAGCCTGAGGAATACCGCCCTCGTCGCGCCTGGGTGGAGACCCCCGACGACCCCGCCACCGTCGAGCCGACCACCGAGGACGCGGGCGACCACGACTCCGAGAGCGCCGCCGCTGACCAGCCCCGGCCGGGGGGCGCCAGCGCCTCCGAGGTGGAGACCACCGTGCTTCCTCGGACCATCCGCTCCCGGGTGGCCGAGCGCTCCGACAGCAGAGGGTCCCGGGCACGTTCGACCAGCGACGCGGAGACGCTGGACGACTCCGATGCGACCGACGAGACAGCTGGAATCGGCTCGCGGTTCACTCAGCGCTCCCGGCTCGCACTGCTGGTGGGAGCGGTAGCCGCTGTCGTCGTGCTCGGTCTGGCCGTCGGCTACGCGGTCATCTCACTCGGCGACGACGCTCAGGCCGGCCCCGGTCGCACCAGATCGACGACCGGTTCCGGCGGCGAGCAGAGCAGCGCTGCACCGGCCGATGCCGGCGTCCTGCTCAGTGATACGTCGATGCTCACGGCGAAGGATGCCAAGCGGATCGACGGCAAGCGGGCCTGGAAGGTCGCGCTGACCCAGAAGGGCCGCGGCGACAACGCCCCGCAGGCGGCCTGTACCCCGGCCCAACCGGCGGAGGGCACCCCGCAGCCGCAGCAGACCATTCTGCGGACCCTGGCCTCTGACGGCAAGGACGCCCCGGCGGTGCTGCACCAGGCGGACGCCTACGCCAGCGCCGACGAGGCGACCCAGGCGTACACGGCGATGTCGCAGGCCCTGGGTGGCTGTCCGATGGACTTCGCCCATATCGAGTCCGGCGCCGTCGTGTCCAACCTCGGCAACCAGGCTGTCGGGGTCGTCGTCGCGATCTCCGACGGCAAGACCCAGTTCCGCACCCTGGTGCTGAACCGCACCGGACGGGTCGTCAACATCGTCGACGTGGCCCGGGACGGCTCCGCGGTGGCACCGAAAGCCGTTGCCGACGCGCTGGGGCAGGTCACCAACGACCAGTGCACGGCCGCAGTGGGACTGTGTGCCACCAATGTGACCGTCAGCGCCGGCCCTCCGCCGCTGGGCGGCGACCAGCCCGGTTTCCTGGCAACGGCCGACATCCCGCCGGTGAAGGGCCAGGAAGGCGTCTGGTCGGGAGACATCCCGGGCGGCGTCAAGGATCTGTTCAGCGGCTGCGAGGGCCTCGCCTTCAGCACGGTTAAGGGTCCGACGGACCGCAGGGCGCGGGCATACCTGCTGGCCGAGAACGCCGACGTACCGGAGTCCTTCGGCCTGGATGAGGTGCTGCTGACGATGCCGGACGCCAAGCAGGCCGACAGCCTGGTCACCAAGGTCCGCGACAACCTGAACAAATGCGGCAAACGGTCGCTGACCGCCTCGGTCAGCGGCGAGAAGAAGTTCTCCGGCATAGGCGCCCAGCGCACGCCGGTGGCCGGCTGGGTGATGACCGTCCGGCAGAAGGTCGACGCCAAGACCACAGCGACTTACCGGGTCGGCATCGGCTCGGCCGGCACCAAGGTCGTCTATACCTTCCTGCCGACCGGCAAGGGGTTCGACTTCACCGACGGGCAGTGGCAGAGCCTGAATGTCCGTGCCGGGCAGCGTGCCAGCCAGGTGAAGTAAGCCTTCGCGCTACCGCGCAGCAACGACACAGGGTCTCGAACCTCCCGGTTCGAGACCCTGTCCTCATGTGCGGACCGCCGATGGGCATCGACGGCCACGGATCGCGGTGTCAGCCGCCGAGCCCCCGCATGATCTCGCGCATCAGGTCGGCGGTCTCGCTGGGCGTCTTGCCGACCCGGACCCCGGCCGCCTCGAGAGCCTCCTTCTTCGCTGCCGCCGTGCCGCTCGAGCCGGAGACGATGGCGCCGGCGTGGCCCATCGTCTTGCCCTCGGGCGCGGTGAAGCCGGCGACGTAACCCACGACCGGCTTGGTCACGTTCGCCTGGATGAACTCAGCCGCCCGCTCCTCGGCGTCCCCGCCGATCTCACCGATCATGACGATCGCGTCGGTCTCCGGGTCCTCCTGGAACGCGCGCAGGGCGTCGATGTGGGTGGTCCCGATGATCGGGTCGCCACCGATACCGACCGCCGAGGAGAAGCCGAAGTCACGCAGCTCGTACATCATCTGATAGGTCAGCGTCCCCGACTTGGACACGAGCCCGACTCTTCCCGCCTTGGTGATGTCGGCAGGGATGATGCCCGCATTGGACTGTCCGGGCGAGATCAGCCCTGGGCAGTTCGGCCCGATCAGGCGGGTTCCGGATGCCTGCGAGAGAGTGAAGAACTCCGCGGTGTCCTTGACCGGGACACCCTCGGTGATCACCACCGCCAGCGGGATCTCCGCCTCGATCGCCTCCACCACGGCGGACTTGGTGAACTTGGCCGGGACGAAGATGACGGTGACGTCGGCTCCGGTCGCCTCGACCGCCTCCCCCACCGAGTTGAAGACCGGGACAGTGGCGCCTTCGAACTCGACCGACTGACCACCCTTCCCGGGCGTGACGCCGCCGACGATGGCGGTGCCGGAGTTGAGCATCCGCTGGGTGTGTTTGCGTCCCTCCGACCCCGTCATGCCCTGGACGATGACCTTGGACTCTGCATTCAGGAAGATTGCCATGTTCTGCTCCGTCTCAGTTCGCGGCGGCGGCGAGCTCGGCGGCCCGGCGGGCCGCGCCGTCCATCGTGTCCACCTGCTCCAGGCGTTCCAGCTGGGCGTCGGCGAGGATCCGCCGCCCCTCGTCGGCGTTGTTGCCGTCCAGCCGGACCACGAGTGGCTTCGTCACGTGCTCATTCCGCGACGCGAGCAGCTCGTAGGCCTGAACGATGCCGTTCGCCACCGCGTCGCAGGCGGTGATGCCGCCGAAGACGTTGACGAAGACGCTCTTGACCTGCGCGTCACCGAGGATGATCTCGAGGCCGTTCGCCATCACCTCGGCGCTCGCACCGCCGCCGATGTCCAGGAAGTTGGCGGGTCTGGGCTGGCCGGCGAACTCCTCACCGGCGTAGGCGACGACGTCCAGGGTGCTCATCACCAGGCCCGCGCCGTTGCCGATGATGCCGACGGAGCCGTCCAGCTTGACGTAGTTGAGACCCTTCTCCTTGGCCGCCTGCTCCAGCGGGTCCGTCGCGGAGTTGTCCACCAGTGCGGCGAACTCGGGGTGCCGGAAGTCGGCGTTCTCGTCCAGTGTCACCTTGCCGTCGAGGGCGATGATCGCGCCGTCGCCCGTCTTCACCAGCGGGTTGACCTCGACCAGGGTGGCATCGGACTCCAGGTAGACCTTGCCCAGCAGCTGCAGCACCCGGGCAATCTCGGCCCGGGTGGCAGCGTCGAAGCCGGCACCCTCGTCGAAGCCGGCAGCGGCGACGATCTCGTCCGCCTTGGCCTGGTCGATGCCGACTGTGGGGTCGACCGGAACCTTGGCCAACGCCTCCGGCCGCTCGACGGCGAGTTGCTCGATGTCCATGCCGCCCTCTTTGCTGCACATCGCCAGATAGGTGCGGTTGGCCCGGTCCAGCAGCAGCGAGAAGTAGTACTCCTCGGCGATGTCGGCGCCCTCGGCCACCATGACGGTCTTGACTGGGTGGCCCTTGATGTCGAGGCCAAGGATCTCCGCTGCCCGGGCGGCAGCCTCGTCCGGGCCTTTGGCGACCTTGACACCGCCGGCCTTGCCGCGGCCTCCGGTCTTCACCTGGGCCTTGACCACCACGACGGGGGTGCCGAGCTGCTCCGCTGCGGCCTTGGCTTCCTCCGGTGTGGTGGCGGTGATGCTCCTCAGCACCGGCACTCCGTGCGCCTCAAACAGGTCGCGCGCCTGGTATTCGTAAAGATCCACGACGGCTTCATCCTCGCTCTCTGACAACTCCCGGCTACTTGATGGCCCACGGCGCAGACCGTCAGTCGGTAGGTATGGCCCGATCGGGTCGGACGATGTGAGCCTAATGGGCGCGACCGGGGTCCGGCCTCCCAGGTGCCGATCTTGGCCAGCATTCGGCCCATCCCGCGGATGCCGCGGCAGCCGTCACAGGTCGTCGGCGCGCCGGACGTTGGCCTCGACCCACCGGACGATCTCGGCCATGGTGGCGCCCGGAGTGAAGACCTGCCTGACCCCCAGCTCGGCGAGCGCGGCCCGGTCGGCCTCCGGGATGATGCCGCCGCCGAAGACCACGATGTCGCCCGCGCCAGCCTGCTCGAGCAGCTTGGTGACCCTGGCGAACAGGGTCATGTGGGCGCCGGACAGCACGCTCAGACCGATCGCGTCGGCGTCCTCAGCGATGGCGGTGTTGACGATCTGCTCCGGCGTCTGGTGCAGGCCGGTGTAGATGACCTCCATACCCGCATCCCGCAGGGCCCGCGCCACCACCTTGGCACCCCGGTCATGACCGTCCAGCCCCGGCTTGGCCACCACCACGCGCAGCGGTGATCCCGTCGTCTCCACGTCGGCCACATTACCCGGAGGTAGGCTTTCGCCGTGCCCGCAGCGTCGATCGAGGAGTTCTCTCGCGCCCTGACCCAGGACCTCGCCCGATTCGCCTCCGGCATCGCGGTCGAGGCGGGGTGGACCGCGGCCCATCTGATGATGTACCCGGTCGGCCTGCTGTCGGAGCCGTCGTCGTCCTCGGGCCGGGCGCACGCCCGACACGACCTTCAGGGGCTGTCCCCGCAGCAGCGCGGGCTGGTGCACCACGACGTCGACGCCGCGGCGACCCCGATCCTGCTGGTGCACGGCATCATCGACAACCATTCGATCTTCGCGGTGCTCGAGCGTGCCCTTCAGCGACGGGGGTTCACCAACATCTCCTCGTTCGACTACGGCCTGCTGACCCGGGACGTTCCCAGGACCGCGGTCAAGCTGGCCGAGGCGATCGATCGGCTGTCCGAGGAGAGCGGGTATGAGCGGATCCACGTCATCGGACACAGCCTGGGTGGGCTGATCGCCCGCTACTACGTCCAGCGGATGGGCGGTGATGCCCGGGTCCATACGCTGGTGACCCTCGGCACCCCTCACCAGGGCACGAACCTCGCCCTGGCCGGCCAGCTGCTGCCGCTCATCCGCCAGCTCAAGCCATCCTCGGACCTGATTGCCGAGCTGGCCGAGCCGGCGCCCGACTGCTCGACCCGTTTCGTGGCCTTCTACAGCAACCTCGACCAGCTGATCCACCCGAGCGCGAACGCCCGGATCGTGCACCCGGACCTGAACGTACGCAACATCCCCGTGCGCGGTGTCGGTCACCTGTCGCTGACCAGCAACCGGCGGATCGCGTTCGACATCGCCACCACCTTGTGCCAGCTGCATCACGACGGCACCGCCGACGAACAGGGCTCGATGACATCCACATAGTGAGGCATAGGGTTGGCATTTGGTTACCGGTCCGTTATCTTGAACTGATTCGTCTACCTCTCCCGGGGTAGGCGTGGTGCATGTACGTCGTCTGGGTGCTCTCTTCCCCTCTCCCTGGATGGACATGGCCATGTGGGACGACCTTGGGGAAGGCCGTTCCGGGTGCCGGGCCAGTGAAGTCGTTGACCGAGGAGATCCGTACGTGTCGCAGCGCACGCCGAAGCGTGAAGCGCCTTCGACAGGCTCAGGCCATGAGGTGCTCTATGGCCGCAAGCGTGAGGCGCTGGAGTCGGACGACCGCCGCGGCTGGCTGTCGCACGGTCTCGCTGCACTCGCCATCTCCGCCCTCGGCCTCGCTGTCGCCGGTTCGGTAGCTCTCACCACCAGTGCTCAGAGCGCGGGGCCGGTGTCGCCGGACGCTCGGACGTCGATGGTCCGGCAGTCGGACTCGACCCTCGCGGTCCCCGCCCAGCAGGAGTGGGCCGGGCCGCAGACCGGCGGACGCACCGTCGGGTCAACGGCAGACGCCGAGAGTGGAACGCTCGTCTTCACCCGCAGCGGCGACGCCGACCCGTCGCGCGCCCGGATCCGGACCGCGCGGGTAGCCGAGCAGGCGGCTCAGCGCCAGGCCACCCTGGTCCGTGCCCAGCAGAGTGTCGCTCTGCGTGCCGCCCAGGCGAGCGACCAGGCCCGCCGCACGCAGCTCGCCGAGACCGAGAAGCAGACCCAGGCCAACGAGCTCCGCCTAATTGAAGAGAAGCGGCGCCAGGCCGAGGAGGCCCGTAAGGCCGCCGAGGCCGCTGCCCAGCAGGCCAGCGAGCCGAATGGCAACGGCGGCGCCACCGGGACCGCGGCGTCGGACCAGCAGAACCAGCAGCCGACCCCCACCTCCCCGCAGATCGACGCTGGCGCCATCTCCACCGGTCGCGGAGTGTCCCCCGTGGCGGGCGCCGTGGTCGGAGCCCAGTTCGGGCAGTGGGGTTCCTGGTCGAGGTGGCATACCGGGCTCGACTTCCGGGCCAGCTACGGCACCCCGATCCGCGCCGTCCAGAACGGCATCGTCGTCTTCGCCGGCAACAGCGGCGACTGGGCCGGCAACCATGTCGCCATCCGGCACGCGGGCGGTGTGACGTCCATGTCGTCGCACATGTCGAGGATGGCGGTCAGCAGCGGCCAGTCGGTCCAGGCCGGCCAGATCATCGGCTACGTCGGCGAGACGGGCCGCGCCTTCGGCGCCCACCTGCACTTCGAGCTGTACCCGGCCGGCGTCCGGTACGGCGACGTGTACCGGGCCATCAACCCGCTGCCCTGGCTCGCCTCCAACGGAGTCCAGACCCGCTGACCCCACCCCGAGTGCACGGTCGTCAAACGTGACCTTGCTCTCACTCCCCCGCTCAGCAGGGGGTGCACTCAATACCACTGAGCCAACTGGTTGCACCAGAGCTTTTTGCTTCTCGTTACTCATCCGTTATGGTTCTGGAAGTTCACCGTCCATTGTCTCCAACAGGGCGGGCTTCACTGGCCGAGTAACCATGAGTCGTTCAGCGAAGCGGAAGCATCCATCGCTGAACGAAGGGCTCACACGTTGTTACGCAGCTTCTCCGGCCGGAGCCAACCCCGGCGAGCGCTGATCGAGGACGTCGCTCCCAGCACCAGGGCCTGGGACAGGAAGGGCTGGCTGCAGCACGGCATCGCTGCCCTGGCGGTCTCCGCCCTCGGCCTCGGCGTCGCAGGCTCCCTCGTACTGACCGGAAATGCCCAGCACACGGCGGAGGCCGTTGCGGTGCAGAAGACGGTCGCCCCCGGGGTCGCGCAGCCGTCGGCCTTTGAGCGGCGCGACACGGGCGCCGACACCAGCCGCGGCGTTGACCGCCCGGCGCTGGACTCGGCCACCGTCGCGGAACAGGCGCAGAAGCGCGCCATCGAGCTCAACAAGGCGACCGCCAAGACCAGCAAGGCAGCCCAGCAGAGGGCCCTGGCCGCCCGGGCCAAGGAGCTCAGGTCTGAGCAGGCTGCGGCAAAGAAGAACGCCGCCAAGCTCGCCCAGCGGGCACCCAGCACATCGCGGTCGAGGGCTGGCCAGAACGGAACAGCCGCCGCAACCCGACCCGCGAACGCCACCGGCGGCGCCTCGCTGCCGATCACCAGCGGCTACAGCGTTGCCGCGCGGTTCGGTCAGGTCGGGGCCTGGGCGAGATATCACACCGGCTTCGACTTCGCTACCCCCGTCGGTACGCCGGTGCATGCGCCGGCCTCGGGCGTGGTCACCAACGCCGGGCCCGGGTCCGCCTCGGGCTGGGCCGGCACCTACATCACCATCCGGCACAGCGACGGCACCAGCACGCTGTATGCCCACCTCTCCTCGGTCTCGGTCAGCGTCGGCCAGTCGGTGTCCGGTGGCCAGCTGATCGGGCATGTCGGGATGACCGGGCGGACCTTCGGCCCGCACCTGCACTTCGAGGTGTACCCGGCGGGCGTCACCCCCGGCGACGTCTACCGGGCCATCAATCCCGAGCCCTGGCTGCGTTCCCGCGGGCTCAACCCCTGAGCTAGCGGGCCCTAAAGAACTCTCAGAGCTTCTCCAGCGGCGCGTGCCGCAGCGACAACCGCTTGATCCCGGCGGAGCCGAAGTCGACATCGGCCTTCGCGCTATCGCCGGCCCCTGAGGTCGCCACCACCGAGCCGAGGCCGAAGGTGCTGTGCAGCACCCGGTCGCCGGCCGTGAGGTTGGGGATCTCCCTGATCTTCGGCTTGGAGCTGAACGCCGCGCCGCCGCGCCCCGCCGACCACGAACCCTGTCCCATCCGGCTGGTGGCCGAGGTCGAGCGCCAGCTGGTCTGGGCGCTCTCGGTCCGCCGCCAGTCGAGCAGCGAGGAGGGGATCTCGTCCAGGAACCGACTCGGCGGGTTGTGCTGGGGTGCACCCCAGGCGGCGCGCACCACAGCCCTGGACAGATACAGCCGTTGGCGGGCGCGGGTGATGCCGACATAGGCCAGACGGCGCTCCTCCTCAAGCTCGGCCTTGTCCCCGAGCGCCCGCTGATGCGGGAACACTCCGTCCTCGAAACCGGTCAGGAAGACGGTGTCGAACTCGAGCCCTTTGGCGGTGTGCAACGTCATCAGGGTGACCGCCCCGGCGTCGTCCGGGTCGGCGCTGGGGATCTGGTCGGAGTCGGCGACCAGGGACACCCGTTCCAGGAACGCCCCCAGCGAGCTGTCCGGCTCAGGCGCTCCGGCCGCCAGGTCGAACTCGGGGTCCTCGTCGAGATGCAGCTCCGGAGCCGCCGGAAGCCGTTGGGGGCTCGCCGCCGCAGCGGGCCCGGTGGAGAACAAGTCCGTCCCGATCAGACCCGCTCCGAACAGGTCGGTCGGCGCCGACACCCCGGTGTCGCCCTCGGCGCCGACCGGACCGGCCGCTGCCGCCGCCCCGGCGACGAACTCCCGCGCCACGGCCACCAGCTCGACCAGGTTCTCCAGCCGGGTCTCGTCCTGCGGGTCGCTGGAGTCCTGCAGCTCGGCCAGGTAGCCGGACTCGGTCAGCACGCTGGTCAGGATCTGGTCGGCCGGAACTCCTTCGCCGACCATGGCCTCGTGTGCTTCCAGGAAGTCCACGAAGCCGGCGATCTGCTTGGCCGACCTGGTCGCCAGACCGGGGGCCTCGTCGGCTCGGCGGAGCGCCTCGGCGAAGCTGATCCGCTCGCGGCTGGCCAGCGCCTCGATGGCCGTTTCGGCGCGGTCGCCGATCCCCCGCTTGGGCACGTTCAGGATCCGCCGGAGGGAGACGTCGTCGGAGCGGTTGGCGATCGCCCGCAGGTAGGCGATCGCGTCGCGGATCTCCCGCCGCTCATAGAACCGGACCCCGCCGACCACCTTGTACGGCAGCCCGACCCGGATGAAGACCTCCTCGAACGCACGGGACTGGGCATTGGTGCGGTAGAACACCGCGACGTCGCCGTACCGACCGTTCCCGGCGTCGTGCAGCCGGTCGATCTCCTCGGCGACGAAGGTGGCCTCGTCGTGCTCGGAGTCGGCGACATAGCCGACGATCCGTTCGCCGTCGCCCGAGTCGGACCAGAGGCGCTTTGGGGCCCGGCCCTGGTTCTGCACGATGACACCGTTGGCGGCGTTGAGGATGGTCTGGGTCGAGCGGTAGTTCTGCTCCAGCAGGATCGTGGTCGCACCGGGGAAGTCGGACTCGAAGTCGTTGATGTTGCGGATGGTCGCCCCGCGGAAGGCGTAGATCGACTGGTCGGAGTCGCCGACGACCATCAGCTCCGCCGGCGCCGCGACCGGTCCGTCGGCGCCGTCCCCCTCCTCGCCGCAGAGCTCGCGGATCAGCGCGTACTGGGCGTGATTGGTGTCCTGGTACTCGTCCACCAGGACATGCCGGAACCGGCGTCGGTACTGCTCGCGTACGTCCGGGAACGCCTGCAGGAGGTGCACGGTCGTCATGATGAGGTCGTCGAAGTCCAGCGCGTTGGCCTGGGTCAGGCGCTGCTGGTAGGCCTTGTAAGCCTCGAGGTAGCTCTCCTCGTTGGTGGAGCTGACATGCTGGGAGGCGGACTCGTGGTCAACCAGTTCGTTCTTCAGGTTGGACACCCAGTTCATCACCTGCCGGACCGGGAACCGCTTGGGATCAAGATCCAGGTCCTTGCAGACCAGCTGCATCAGCCGCTTGGAGTCGGTGTCGTCATAGATCGAGAACGTGCGGGTCAGCCCGAACCGGCCGATCTCGGCCCGCAGGATGCGGACGCAGGCCGAGTGGAAGGTGGACACCCACATCAGCTTCGCCCGGTTGCCGACCAGGTCGATCACCCGGTGGCGCATCTCGGCGGCCGCCTTGTTGGTGAAGGTGATCGCCAGGATGGAGCCGGGGTGCACCTTGCGCTCGCGCACCAGGTAGGCGATCCGCCTGGTCAGCACCCTGGTCTTGCCCGAGCCGGCCCCGGCGACGACCAGCACCGGCCCGCCCTGGTGCACCACGGCCTGCCGCTGAGGCCCGTTCAGGCCGTCCAGCAGGTCGGCGGTGCCGCGCGCCGACCGGCCCTCGGCACGGCTGGGGCGGGGACGGTCTGACGGTGGCGGGAACAACGGTTCGGCGTCGGAAAGGCTAGTCATGACTGGGTCAACCTTAGACGCCTCGACCGACAGGCCGGGCCTGGCCCGAAGCGGGTAGATTTGATCGCATGTGGTTGAGCCGGATTCCGGTGAGGAAGATCATCAAGCGCACCGCGCTGGCGGTGGCTGCGGTGCAGGCTGCGACCATCGGGACCCTGCTGGTGGTCGACCATCGCCGGAAGCGGAACCGTGCTCCGGCCGTCTTCCCACGGGTCCCGGCTCGGTCGGTGACGGCCGGCACTTCCGAGGTCACCGTCTACACCTACGGCGAGGACCTGTTCTACGACATGCTCGGCGCGATCCGGCAGGCCAAGCACCGGATCTTCTTCGAGACCTACATCTGGAAGGGCGACGCCGTCGGCCAGTCGTTCAAGCAGGCGCTGATCGACGCCGCCGACCGCGGCGTCGACGTCTATGTCGCCTTCGACGAGTTCGCGAACCTGGTGGTGCCGCGCTCGTTCTTCCACTTCCCGGACAACGTCAAGGTGCAACGCCACCCGCTGGTCGGTGGCGGCTACCGCTTCCTGCACCCCCGCTACAGCGGTCGGGACCACCGCAAGCTGCTGGTGGTGGACGATGACGCCGCCTTCCTGGGCGGTTACAACATCGGTTCGCTGTACGCCACCGACTGGCGCGACACCCATGCCCGGCTCACCGGCGACATCGTCTGGGACGTGCAGAACGCCTTCATCGACTACTGGAACCTGTCGGCGAACAAGCACCGCATCCCCGACCGGGGCAGCCTGCACTGGCAGCCGACGATCCGGTTGCACCGCAACATCCCCCGGCACTTCGTCTACCCGATCCGCGGGATGTACCTGGAGGCGATTGACCGCGCCGCCCACCACGTCTATCTGACGCACGCATACCTGATCCCGGACGAGGACATGCTCCGGGCCCTGATCCAGGCGGCCCGCCGCGGGGTCGACGTCCGGATCATCGTGCCGGCCGAGTCCAACCACATCGTCGCCGACTGGCTCTCCCGCGGCTACTACAGCCAGCTGCTGCGGGGTGGGATCCGGCTGTTCCTCTACCAGGGGGCGATGGTGCACGCGAAGACCGCGACCATCGACGGACAGTGGTCCACCATCGGCACCGCCAACATCGACCGGCTGAGCCTGACCGGCAACTACGAGATCAATATGGAGGTGTTCGACCGCGACGTGGCCCGGCAGATGGAGCACATCTTCGAGGTCGACCTGTCCAACACCATCGAGCTGACGTTGGAGAAGTGGCATGCGCGGCACGCGATGGTGAAGTTCTCCGAGACGGTCCTGACACCGCTGCGGCCGCTGTTGTAGCCCTGCCGCTCGTCCGTGCAGGCCGTGGTCACTGTGGGCAGACCTCCGGACGTCTGCACGGTGCGGCGAGGACCTGCCCAGTCTCCAAGGGGTCAGGCGGAGACCAGCTCGGCCGGCGACTCCGCCTGCTGGGCGGCCTGTCGACGGGTCCGGGCGACTCCCAGCGAGAGGGCGACCACGGTGAGCGCGAGGATCAGACCGTACGCCAGCAGCCGTACCGGCGTCGCCGTGTCGAAGGTCTTCAGCAGCACCCGGGTGTTGGTGGCCAGGATCATCCCACCGACCACGATGCCCAGTACGTGGGCGGGTGCGACCCGGACGAGGTAGGCCGCCAGTGGCGCAGCGACCAGGCCGCCGGCCAGCAGCGCGAGTGCGAAGCTCCAGCTGATTCCCCCGGCGCCGAGGCCGATCAGGAAGCCGAGGCTGGCGGCGGCGCTGACCGCGAACTCGCTGGTGTCGACCGAGCCGATCACCTTGCGCGGCTCCAGCCGCCCGTCGGCGAGCAGGGCGGGGGTGGCCACAGGTCCCCAACCGCCGCCGCCGGTGGCGTCGACGAAGCCGGCGACCAGACCGAGTGGGGCGAGGAAGCGGGCGGTCAGCTGCCGGCGGAAACCGGGTCGGCGGCCGAGGACGAAGCGCACCAGGACGTAGAGCCCGAGGACGGCCAGCAGGGTCGACATCAGCGGGGCCGCGGCATCGGTGGACAGGGATGACAGCAGCGTCGCGCCGAGGAAGCTGCCGACGGCGCCGGGCCCGGCGATCCGGGCGACCACCCGCCAGTCGACGTTACGGAGCCGCCAGTGGGCGACGCCGGAGGCGATGTTGGTGCCGAGCTCGGAGAAGTGGACGGAAGCCGAGGCCGCGGCCGGGGTCAGGCCCGCGACGACCAGCAGCGTGGTGGAGGTGACCCCGTACCCCATCCCGAGGCTGCCGTCGACGAGCTGAGCCACCAGGCCGACGAGGGCCAGCACGATCAGTTTGCGCATCCCGGGTTCTCCATTGCTCCGATGAATCCTAGTGACTCACTAGGGAAGATGGAGAAACCTTAACGGGGGCTGAGCCCGCTGTCACGGGGGGTCTCAGTATTCGGTTGGACGGGTTGCCGCGACGGCGGGCTCAGGCCCAGGCGGAGGGGTCGGCCACCAGGTTGGCGACCGCCTTCGGCAGGGTGCCGCTGGCGACATGGGCGAGGGTGACGCCCTCCAGGATCGCCCGTTCGGAGGCGCGCAGGGCGATCCAGACCTCCTGCAGGGGCGCTGCCGCACCGACGTACTCCAGGTTCTCGGGCCGACTACCCCGGATGTTGGCCAGTTCCCCGTCCAAGGCGCGGATCACGTCCGCGATGCTGATCTGGTCGGCCGGTCTGCCCAGCCGGTAGCCGCCGTCGGGGCCCCGCTGGCTGCGGAGCAGGCCGCCGCGACGCAGCTCACCGAGAATGCTCTCCAGATACTTGCCGGGGATGTTCTGGGCGGCCGCCAGCTGGTCGACGGTGCGCGGGGCATCCGCTGCGGCGAGCTCGGACACGGCTCGGAGTGCGTAGTCGACGCGGGCGGACAGTCTCATCGGGGGGGCGCTATTTCCACAGCACCGCAAGCGCGGCGTTCAGCAGCGTCAGCGCACCCAACAGCGCCCACAGCCCTCGGGGGATGGACTCGAACTTGCGGTTCTTCACCACCAGTACGGTGATCGCCAGCGTGACCAACAGCTTGATCCCGATCTTGACGTGGTTGACCGGTTCGTCGCCGACCTCCAGCAGCACGACCAGCACCAGCCCGCTGGCCAACTGGGTCAGGGCGCCGTGCAGCATGGCCGGGTTCACCTCCGGATGCGCGGTCCGCATCTGCACCAGGAACCCGCCGAACAGCGACGCGAACCCGACCAGGTGCACGAGCACGAGGATCTGCTGGACGATCTCCATGGAGCGAAACCTAGCAGTCAGGCCAATCCTGAACCGACGAGGGAGCAGCCGCCTCGGCGTCCGGCAGCGCCGCAGCCGCGGTCAGACCTGCTTCTGCTTGGTGAGGGCCGTGTAGGCGAAGCTCAGGATCGCCGCTGCGATGATGCTGATGATCCAGCGGACCACGTCGATGCCGGAGGTGTTGCCGTTGCCGATCAGACCCCATACCCAGTAACCGATCAACGCCCCGAGAATCCCCAGCAGCACGGTGACCACCCAGCCGTACGCCTGCCTGCCGGGCAGCACCAGGCGGGCGATGACGCCGATGACCGCTCCGAAGATGATGGTGCCGACGACCTGCGCCATGATCTCTCCCCCTCGCCGGGTGTCCTGCTCGTTCAGACCAGCCTACGGTCGGTGGCCCAGCGGGTGAGCTGATGCCGGTTGGACAGCTGCAGCTTGCGCAGCACGCTGCTGACATGGGTCTCCACCGTCTTGATCGAGATGAAGAGCTCCTTGGCGACCTCTTTGTAGGCGTACCCGCGGGCGATCAGCCGGAGCACCTCGCGCTCACGCTGCGACAGCCGATCGAGGTCCTCGTCGACCGCCGCGATGTCGATCGCGCCGGAGAACGCGTCCAACACGAACCCGGCCAGCCGCGGCGAGAACACCGCGTCACCCTCGGCCACTCGGCGGATGGCGTCGACGAGCTCGTCCCCACTGATCGACTTGGTGACATAACCCCGGGCACCAGCCCGGATCACCCCGATCACGTCCTCCGCCGCATCGGAGACCGAGAGCGCCAGGAATCTCTGGTCCGGGTTCTTCTCGTGCACCCGGCGCAGCACCTCGACGCCGCCACCGCCGGGCAGATGGACGTCCAGCAGCACCACGTCGGGGCTGGTCTGCAGAATGGCCGCCACCGCGGAGTCCACATCGGCGCCCTCACCGACGACGTCGACGGCGGTCCCGATCTCTGCCTTGACCCCGGTACGGAACATCGCGTGGTCGTCGACCACAACGACCCGCGAGCGGCCGGGGACCGACCCGTTCTGGTCGCCGGTGGTGGGGGTGGTATCGCTCATCTGCGTATCTCCAGTCGTACCTCGGTGCCGTCTTCGGCCGTTGATCTGATCCGTGCTGTCCCGCCGTGCCGCTTCATCCGGTTCATGATGCTGCCTCGGACGCCCATCCGGTCCTCGGCCACCTCGTCCAGTCTGAAGCCCCTGCCCCGGTCCCGGACGAACACCTCCACCCGGTCGTCGTCGACCTCGGCAAAGACGTCGATCTTCGTCGCACCCGAGTGCTTGGCCGCATTGACCATCGCCTCACGGGCTGCCTGCACCAGGGCGCTGACGGACTCGGTGGTGTCGCAGTCGCCGACCACCACCAGCTCGACCGGTACCGCCCGCTCATCCTCCACCTCGGAGGCGGCAAGGGTCAGGGCTGCCTTGAGCGTTGTCCTGGCCAGCTCGTCCCCGTACAGCCAGTTCCGCAGCTCACGCTCCTGCCGCCGGGCGATGGCCTGCACCGCCTTGGGATCGTTTGCCTGTCGCTGGATCAGCGCCAGGGTCTGCAGCACCGAGTCGTGCAGGTGGGCGGCCATGTCAGCGCGGGCGTCGGCCCGCACCTTCTCCGCGCGCGCCTGGTTCAGCGCCGATCGCGAGCGGTGCAGCCAGGGCGCCAGTACGACCGCCAGGCCGGTCAGCGCCAGTACGGTCATCGCCATCACCTGCGGCAGCTGGGCCAGGTTGCCCTGTTGGGCGATCACCAGGCCGAAGGCGCCGCCGACCAGGCCGAGCCCGACCACTACGCGCAACAGGGCCGGCCAGCCGCCGCGGGCCACGAACGGCGCCAGCCAGACCCGGCCGCCCGTCTCGGCCATCCACTGCTGCTGTCGTGCCGTGTCGGCCTGGCGCCACACCAGTGCGGCCCCCGCGCAGGCGAAGGCGACCGGCCAGAACAGCTGCTGGCTGATCCCGAGCCCGCTGATCTGGACGATCCACAGCAGCCCGACGGCCAGGGCGATCAGGGCGACGACGACACCAACATCCGCCCGGCGGGCCGACTGTGCCCGTTGGTCGCGCATCCCCCGACGGCTGGCCGCGTCCAGGCCGGGGGCCTTCGTCTCCGACTCCGGGGGCATCAACAGCCACAGCGCGCCGTAGACGATCACACCGATGAACTGCATCAGCAGCAGCGCGACGAAGCCGACCCGGATCACCATCACCGGCCAGCCGAGATGCCGGGCCAGGCCGGTGCAGACACCGCCGAGCAGGGCTCCCTCGGCCACCCGGGTTGCCCGCGGTCGCTGCTCGGCCCGCTCAGCGGCCGCCACGGCAGCAGGCAGCGCAGCAGGCGACGACGCTCCAGCAGGCTGGTCGGTGCCGTCCGGTGGGGGCGCCGTCTGGTCGGGAACGCCCGACGGCGTCGCCGTCGGCGGGCGGTCGGCGGCCGACGTCACCGCCTCGGCTTCGCTCGACTCAGTGGTGGACATGGTGCTTCAAGCCTCACACGCGCGCCGGTCGTACGCCAGCGGGGTCGTCACCCAGTTAACCCCGATTCGGCAACCGGCGCTGCCGGGGGCTCCCCCGGCAGCCTCGCCCCGGTCGTCGCAGCCCTCAGCAGGAGTCGGTTTGGCACCTGACCCGGCGAGGGGGCCAATTGGGGGTGGTCCCTGATGGTCCGCACCGGCCGGAGTCGGCAGGATGGGTGCATGAGCTCGATCTGGACGATGCGCCGCAGCGCGACCGACGCCAAGGTGGCCGGTCTGTGCGCCGGCGTGGCCCGACACTGGGGCGTCGATCCGGTGCTGGTCCGGGTCGGCTGGGCGATGCTGGCCCTGAGCGGCGGCATCGGCCTGGTGCTGTACGCGGCCGGCTGGCTGCTCATCCCGGTCGAGGGCAAGGACCGGGCGCCCATCGAGGATGTGCTCGGCCCACAGGCGCGGCGCTGGCCGCGCGAGGTGTGGATCGTCATCGTCGCCGTCGCCGCCGTCGTCACCATGGCCACCCTGGGATCGATCATCCCGTTCGGGTTCGGGCCTGCGGTGATCCTGGCAGCGATCTGGTATTTCGGCTACTACCGCCACCGCCCGATACGCGAGGACACCACTGCCCCCAGCCAACACCAACCGGGCGAATCGTCCGCCGCCACACCGGGCGCACTCGGCGCACCGAGCCCGCCATCCGCCCAGCAGTTCGCTCGCTACCCCGGAGCGCCCACCCCCTTCACCCAGGCGGCCGAGGCCTGGCAGCGGCGGATCCTGGAGGCCCAGCAGCTGGCGCGCCAGCAGCAGACGCCGCCATCAACGCCCATGGGTGTCAGCGGGCAGGTGGACGTCCGCGGGTCGTCCGGGCCGACGGTCGCGCCACCGCAGTCTGATCCAGTCCCGCTCGAGCCCCCGGCCGGCCCGTGGAGCGAGCCGGACGCCTTCTTCGCCACCGCGGACCCGGTCGGCCTGTACACGGAGCAGCAGCCGGTGACGGTTGCTGCAGCACCGGTCGTGAAGCGGGCCGACACCCGCTCTGCCAGGCGGTTGCGGCTGGTCTCCCTGGTGGTCCTCGGCCTCACGCTGTCCAGTCTCGGCCTCGCCGAGAGTCTGGGTGCCGTCATCCCCCTCACGGTCTATCTTGCCAGCGCCCTGCTGGTGGTCGGTCTGACGCTGGTGGCAGCTGCCTGGTTCGGCCGGGCCCGCGGTCTGCTCCTCGCCGGCTTCGCCCTGCTGCTCGCGGTGGTGACGACCACAGTCAGCGGCCCGCTGGCGGCGCAGCAGGGCTGGGAGACGGCGGCGCCGCGCAGCTACACCGCAGCCACCCTGCCGGCCAGCCCCGACTACCTGCGTGCTGGTCAGCTCAAGGTCGACCTCCGTCAGCTCGACCTCACCAAGGACACGACCTATTCGGCGCACGTCGACTACGGCAGCCTCGAGGTCACCGTCCCGCCCGACACGGACGTACGGATCCAGTACCAGGTCGGCACCGGGGCATACCTCCGAGACGGCGTCGAGGCGGAGTTCGGCGGCAACCTGCACGGGACGTCGAGCATCCGGTCCGCAGCGGACGGGCCCACGCTGACCCTGATGCTGTCGGTCGACCGCGGAAAGCTGGAGGTGCACCGATGAGGCGGCGGATCGACGTACTGGCCCTGATCGTCGGGCTGCTGATGACCGGGGTAGCCGCCGGTTCCCTGTGGCTCACCGTCGTCGGGACGATCAACTGGCAGCTGCTCAAGGTGGCCGCCCCGCTGAGCCTCGTGATCGTCGGCCTCTTGGGGTTGACACTGTCCCGGAACAGAGAATGATCTTGAGTCCCGGATACGACCGCTGCTGCATGACCACACCCACCATGACCAAGGAAGGCATGACATGACCAATCCGTATCCACCGCCGCCTTACCAGGCTCCCAAGAGGCTCGAACGCAGCAAGACGAACAAGGTGCTCGGCGGCGTCTGCGGCGGCGTCGCCAAGTATCTGAACATGGACCCGACGCTGGTGCGGGTGCTGACGGTGGTCCTCTCGCTGTTCACCGGCGTGCCGATCATCGCCTATATCGTGGCGCTGTTCGTCATCCCCGAGGAGGGATCGGCTCCGCCGCCGCACTACCCCCCGGTGAACCCGCCGCAGCAGGGCTTCCAGCCGTACCAACCGCAGGGCTACCAGCCCGCGGGGCAGGGATACGGCGATCAGGCCAGCCCCGCTCAGGCGTCCACACCCGGTGAGTACGGCAGCCAGCCGCAGCCGAGCAGCGACGAGGCGGTCTGGGGCGCCGAGGGGGCACCCTGGGAGCAGCGCAGTGGAGAGCCGGCGGCCCAGCCCCCCACTCATTCGGGCCCGGACGCGACCGCCCAGTGGGGTCAGCAGTCCGCCGCCAGCCAAGGCCCCTCAACCGAACCGGTCGCGCCGGAGCAGGAGTCGGCCACGGCCTCGCCCGCTGCGCCGGCGGAGGAAGGTGCCACCCCCGGCGACTCCTCGTCGAGCACCGGTGAGGGGACTGCGGAGGACGTCCGAGGCGACGGTCAGCCGCCGCGGGTCTGACCCTCAACGAGAGAGAGCCGAGACCTGCCCGGTCTCGGCTCTGCGTCACTACACCAGTCGTCCCACACTCATTCCCATTCAATGGTGCCGGGAGGCTTGCTGGTGATGTCGACCACCACCCGGTTCACCTCCCTGACCTCATTGGTGATCCGGGTGCTGATCTTCTCCAGCACGTCGTACGGCAGCCGGCCCCAGTCGGCGGTCATGGCGTCCTCGCTCGTGACCGGGCGCAGCACGATGGGGTGCCCGTAGGTGCGGCCGTCACCCTGCACCCCCACGGAGCGGACGTCGGCGAGCAGCACCACCGGGAACTGCCAGATCTCGCGGTCCAGGCCGGCCGCGCTGAGCTCGGCCCGGGCGATCGCGTCTGCCTCCTGGAGAATGGCCAGCCGGTCCCGGGTCACCTCGCCGATGATCCGGATGCCGAGCCCTGGTCCCGGGAACGGCTGCCGCCAGACGATCTCGGCCGGCAGTCCGAGCTGCTCGCCGACGGCTCGGACCTCGTCCTTGAACAGCGTCCGCAGCGGTTCGACCAGCTTGAACTGCAGGTCCTCGGGCAGCCCGCCGACGTTGTGGTGGCTCTTGATGTTGGCGGCGCCCTCACCTCCACCCGACTCCACCACGTCCGGGTAGAGGGTGCCCTGGACGAGGAACTCGACCTCGCCGTCGTGGCTGTGCTCGCCGACGACCTGCCGGGCCGCCGCCTCGAAGGTGCGGATGAACTCGCGCCCGATGATCTTGCGCTTCTGCTCAGGGTCGATGACCCCGGCCAACGCGTCGAGGAACTGGTCGGCCGCCTCCACCACCTTGAGGTCGACACCGGTGGCCGCGACATAGTCCCGCTCCACCTGCTCGGCCTCGCCCTTGCGCAGCAGTCCATGGTCGACGAAGACACAGGTGAGCTGGTCACCGACCGCCTTCTGCACCAGCGCCGCGGCCACCGCCGAGTCGACGCCACCGGAGAGACCGCAGATCACGTGCTTGTCGCCGATCTGCTCCCTGATCGACGCCACGGAGTCCTCGACGATGTTCTTCGCGGTCCAGTCGGGCGTACAGCCCGCGATCTCGTACAGGAAGCGTTCCAGCACCCGCTGCCCCGCCTGGCTGTGCTGCACCTCGGGATGCCATTGCACGCCGGCCAGCGACCGCTCGACGTTCTCGAAGGCCGCGATCGGAGCACCCGATGACCGAGCCAGCTCAGCGAAACCGGCCGGCGCCGCCGCCACCGAGTCACCGTGGCTCATCCACACGCTGAGCTCGGCCGGCAGCCCTGCGAGCAGCACGCCCGCGTTGTCGACGACGGTGGGGGTCCGGCCGAACTCGCTCAATCCGGTGCGGGCCACGTCGCCACCCAGCGCCCGGGCCATCGCCTGGAAGCCGTAGCAGATGCCGAAGACCGGGATCTGCTGTTCGAAGAGCCGCGGGTCGACCTGCGGAGCCCCCTCGGCGTACACCGACTGTGGGCCGCCGGAAAGGATGATGGCCTTCGGCCGGCGGGCGACGATCTGCTCCACCGTCGACGTGTGCGGCATGATCTCGGAGTAGACCTTCGCCTCGCGCACCCTGCGGGCGATCAGCTGCGCGTACTGCGCACCGAAGTCGATGACGACAACCAGGTCATGGTCCAGCTCAGTCATGGGTGCGGTCGGGCCTCTCGCCAGCTGCCGGTGTCGGAGATTGGAGTCTAGAGCCTCCGTGGCGCGCGGCGGTCGGCGGTCCGAGCCCCAAGATCGGGCGCAGGCAGATCGGTGGCGGCAGGCAGGGCGGCCGACCGGCAGAACTGAAGCTGCCCCCGGAGGACCGGGGGAAGTCCAGCCAGGGGCAGCCGCAGAGCCACTGCGTGGATGAGATCCAGCTGCCCCCCGCAGCAGCGATCAGGAGAAACACTCACCGGCTAGGCCTGCTGGGGTGAACCACCGTCATCCCGCCGCGCCGGGCCCCGCCCAGGTCCTGCCCGCATCGCCTCGATGCCCCCGACGAACTTCCCCCGAGATTCGTGCCATCGAGCTCGATGCGAGTCACCTGGTGGGCCGGCCGGTAGTGCTGGTGACACCCTGAGTGCTACATCGCTGTTCAGTCTATGCTCTGGTAATACTAGTGTCTAGTTGTTCGACAGTCGGACAACCTCGGGGGACCAGCAGGCCCGGAGGGCCCCACCGTGCGCGCGCACCGTTCAGACAGCCATCAGGTCGCGGCGATCACGGGCCCGCCGGCGCTCCGGGAGGCAACCGCCGCCCTTCGTGAGTTCACGCTGGCGGGTGAGGCCTACCGACAGGCCGTAGCCGCTCACTTCGGCGTCGGGGTCACCGAGACCATGGCGATCAGCTATCTGTGTACGCGTGGAGAGCTGGGCCAGACCGAGCTCGCCAACCTCCTGGGCCGCACCACCAGCTCTGTCACCAGCCTGATCGACCGGCTCGAGGCGGTGGGTTTCGTCGAGCGCGCCTCCCATCCCGAGGACCGCCGCCGAGCCATCGTCCGCCTGACCGGGCGCGGTCACGAGGTACTGGCGATCAGCCAGCACTGGTTCGAAGCCGCCTTCCACCAGATCCCCGCGGCACAGCTGCCGACGGCGGTCACCCTGCTGGAGACGCTCACCGCCGGTCTGCGGGACAGCACCGCGACGATCCCGGCAGACATCGCCACGGCCGGGGCCGACAGCGTGTCGGCCGAGGCATGACCCCGGAGCCCGGTCGGGGTCGTCGGCGAGCCGCCTGTCAGGGCCGGCCGATCCTCCGCAGCACCCGCAGCACCCCGGTCATCACGGCGGTGAACGTGCCCGCGTCCATCCCGTGGCTCGGTGCGATGGGCACCCCCGACTGGGTGGCCACCGACTGCACCTCGACGAAGCGACGGATCCCCTCGATCCCCTGCCGGCGGCCCAGCCCGGACCCCTTCATCCCGCCCATCGGCGCATCGATACTGCCGAAGGTCGCGGCGAACCCCTCGTTGACGTTCACCGAACCGCAGCGGATCCGGGCGGCCACCCGGCGTCCGCGTTCCGGGTCGGACGTCCAGACACTTGCGTTGAGGCCGTAGGCCGAGTCGTTGGCCCGCGCCACCGCCTCCTCGTCATCGGCCACCGGGTAGATGCTCACCACCGGGCCGAACGTCTCGTCCGCATAGCAGTCCATCTCGGGAGTGACGCCGGTCAGGACGGTGGGCTCGAAGAACAGCTCGCCCAGGTCGGGGCGCCGCTGCCCTCCGGTCAGCACGGTCGCACCCTTGCGACGCGCGTCGTCGACGTGCCGCTCGACGCGCTGAAGGTGGGCGGCATCGATCAGGCACCCCATCTCGGAGTCGAAGCCCATCGAGCGACCCAGCTTCAGAGCCCGGGTCCTGGCCACGAACGCGGCACAGAATTCGGCCATCAGCGGTTCGCTGACATAGATCCGTTCGGCTGACACGCACAGCTGGCCGGCGTTGGAGAAGCAGCTCCGGACGGCGCCCTCGGCGGCCTTGTCGACGTCGGCGTCGGCCAGCACAAGCAGCGGGTTCTTGCCGCCGAGCTCGAGTGAGCAGCCGATCAGCCGCTGTGCGCACTGTTCAGCGATCTTCGTCCCGGTCGCGGTCGAGCCGGTGAAACAGACATAGTCGACCTGGTCGATCAGTGCCGGGCCGATCTGGCCGCCGTCGCCGTTGACCACCTGCCACAGGCCGCTCGGCAACCCGCACTCCTCGAGCAGCTCCACCGCAGCAAGCGACACCAACGGCGTCTGCGCGTCCGGTTTCGCCAGGATCGCGTTACCGGCGACCACCGCCGCCAGGGCGTCGGACACCATCATCGTGAACGGGTAGTTCCAGGGCCCGATGACGCCGACCAGGCCTTTCGGCAGGTAGTTCCGGTCGAGCCTGGTCAGCACCGGGAACAGCCCCAGGCCGCGTTCGCTGCGCAGATGACGCTGGGCGGTCCGGCCGTAGTAGCGGGCGGTCACGGCGACGTGCAGCACCTCCTCGACGGCGGCCAGCCGCGACTTGCCTGACTCGCGCTGCACCAGGTCGACGAAATGGTCGCGGCGGTCCATCAGCCGGTCGTGGAAGTCGAGCAGCACCCTGGCCCGCTGCTCGACCGGCCGGCCGGCCCAGCCAGGCTGCACCTGCCGCGCCGCTGCGGCTGCGGTGCGGACGTCCTCCCGGGTGGAGGTGCGGATCGTGGCCAGCACCTCGTGGTCGTACGGCGAGCAGAGCTCGACCCGGGGTCCGGAGGCTGCGACCCGGTCGGCCAGCTGGGTCAGGTCGGCGGGCCCAGCAGGTGGCAACGCCATCGACACGCGACTGTGCGTCATGCCTGACAGCCTATTCCGCCAGCTGCTGCCGAAACGCCTTACGACGGCCGTCGCGGTCTGAGACCATGCCGGTATGGACGCTGATGTGATCGTGGTCGGCGCGGGCCTGTCCGGACTGGTCGCGACGGCCACTGCGGCAGCGGCCGGCCGGTCGGTGCTGCTGGTCGACGGCGAGGCGTTGCAGTCGCTGGGCGGCCAGGCGCACTGGTCCCTGGGCGGGCTCTTCCTGGTCGACACCCCGGAGCAACGCCGGCTGCGGGTTCACGACTCAGAGGAGATCGCCCTGGCCGACTGGCTGGGTTCGGCGGCCTTCGACCGAGGTGAGGACTACTGGCCACGCAGGTGGGCCGAGGCGTATGTGCATTTCGCCGCAGGAGAGCTGCGGAGCTGGCTGCACCGGCTCGGGGTCCGCTGGTTCCCGCTGGTGCAGTGGGCCGAACGTGGCGGATACCCCGCGCCCGGCCACGGCAACACGGTCCCCCGCTTCCACGTCACCTGGGGCACCGGCCCGGGACTGGTGGCACCGTTCGCGGCCCAGGTGCTGCAGTCGCAGACCGTGCGGATCCGCAGTCGGCATCGGGTCGATCACCTGCAGGTCGACGAGTCCGAGGTGCGCATCGGCGGACGGGTGCTGGAGCCCACCACCGCAGCCCGCGGGGTTCCGACCAGCCGGACCGCGGTGGGCGACTTCTCCTTCAGCGCGGGGGCGGTGATCATCGCCAGCGGCGGGATCGGCGCCAACGTCGACCTGGTGCGCCGGTACTGGCCCACCCAGTGGGGACAGCCGCCGCAGCAGCTGATCTCCGGGGTGCCGGACTATGTCGACGGTTCCATGATCGAGGTCGCCCAGACGGCCGGCGGCCGGGTGATCAACTCCGACCGGATGTGGCACTACCCGGAGGGGATCATCAACCATTCGCCGATCTGGACGTCTCACGGCATCCGGATCCTGCCCGGCCCGTCGTCGCTGTGGCTCGATGCGCACGGGCAGCGGCTGCCGGCGCCGCTGTTCCCCGGCTTTGACGCGCTCGGT
The DNA here is from genome assembly GCF_016907535.1 of Microlunatus panaciterrae. Classification (NCBI taxonomy): domain Bacteria; kingdom Bacillati; phylum Actinomycetota; class Actinomycetes; order Propionibacteriales; family Propionibacteriaceae; genus Microlunatus; species Microlunatus panaciterrae. The sequence goes on along the minus strand of NZ_JAFBCF010000001.1, from coordinate 2,808,131 downwards.
GCCCTGCGCCACATCACCCGAACCGGCTACGACTACTCCTGGTTCGTGCTGGACCTGACCACCATCGCCGCCGAGTTCGCCCTGTCGGGCTCGGAGCAGAACGCCGACCTGACCGGCAAGGACGTCAGAGGCCTGACCTCCCGAGTCCGCGGCGGTCCGACGCCTGAGGTCCAGGCCTTCCTTGACCGGGGCGTCGACTTCGTCTCCGCCGCCACGGTGACCGAGCTGGCTGGAAAGATGAACGCGCTGGCCGGCGAGCGGCTGGTCAACGCCGACGCGCTCGGCCAGATCATCGAGGCCCGTGATCTGCAGGTACGCAGCGGTCTGGGCAAGGATCCGCAGGTGGTCGCCAGCCGGGCAGCCCGCAGCTTCCTTGGCGATCGGCTCATCCGGGTCGCACCGCCTCACGAGCTGTTGGACCGGCGGCGCCCGGGCACCGCGTCGGCCGAGCACGGGCCGCTGATCGCCGTCCGACTGCACATCCTGACGCGCAAGACCCTCGGTGGGCTGGAGACCGACCTGTCGGGTCGCGTACTCCGCCCCGACGGCAGCCTGCTGCCCGGGGTCTACGCCGTCGGTGAGGCGGCCGGCTTCGGGGGTGGCGGAATGCACGGCTACCGGGCCCTGGAGGGAACCTTCCTGGGCGGCTGCCTGTTCTCTGGCAAGGTGGCCGGGGCTGCGGTCGCCGACGGGGGCTGACCGGTCTGGTCAGGCCCGTTCGGCGATGGACTGATGGTGCCGGACGACCTCGGCCACCACGAAGTTGAGGAACTTCTCGGCAAACTCCGGATCCAGCTTGGCCTCCAGCGCCAGAGCACGGAGCCGAGCAATCTGCCGCGCCTCACGGGCAGGATCGGCCGGCGGGAGGCCGTGCTCCGCTTTCAGCACCCCCACCTGCTGGGTGATCTTGAACCGCTCGGCCAGCAGGTGCACCAGAGCAGCGTCCATGTTGTCGATGCTGTCTCTGAGGCGGTTCAACTCGCCGGTCACGTCATCGCTCACGGCCACCAGCGTAGGAGGCGCCCGGCCGGGTCACCCACCACATCCCACCCAGCGGTCGGCCCCTCCGACCTCCGGCCGCTACAGGCTCTGAGCGTGTCGAAGAGCCGCCCTTCGACAGGCTCAGGGCCTGGATCAGCTGGTGCGGACCGGCAGCTGCCGGGAGAGGGGCAGCTGGCCGGGTGAGACGCCGGTGTTGCCCGAGCCACCCGGCTGCAGCGTCCCGTTGACCCGGAGCCGGTAGCTGGCGTTCTTGGTCGCCACCTCCTTCGGGTCGTCCACGGTGACGATGAAGCCGATCCGGTCTACCTTGCTGAACCGCTTCCTCAGCGCCTTGCGGTCGAGCGTCGCGGCGTTGTGCCTGTTCAGCTTGACCTCCAGGTAGCGGACCTTCGTACCGCTCAGCGTCCAGCCGACGGCCTGCAGCTTCCAGCCGGCCACCGGGATCGGCGACACCTCGGTCGCCGACCGGGCACCGTCGGTGGTCGCGCCGGTGGTGACCTGGGTGTCACCCACCTTGACGTCCTTCACCCACCAGCCCGTCGGGCCGGTCCCACCGTTGCCGTTGGCGGCCGCATCGGTGAGGTAGCGGAACGACAGCAGCACACTCTTGCCGGCGTAGGCGCTCAGGTCGAACGTCTCGTTCCGCCAGCCACCGCTCAGCCCGGTGAGCCCGGGCAGCTGGGACACGATCTTGCCGTCAGCGCCGTCGGCGTGCGTGCTGGTCGTGTCGGCGTTGGCCAGGGTGGTGTAGGACTTGCCGCCGTCGGTCGAGACCTGCACGACGCCGAAGTCCCAGCCCTGCTCGATGTCGTACCGGGTGGTGAAGGTCAGGTTGCCGCCCGCCGGGACGTCGACGGAGTAGACGGCGGCACGGTCGAGCTCGTTGCCCTCGCCGGCATACAGCGCCCCGTCCGCGATGGTCCACTCGAGCGGGTCCGGCGCATAGCTGGGTGCGCCTCGGAACTGGACCTTGCCGAGGGTGTTGCCGTTCACCGGCCGGCCGTCCATCCCCAGCACGTAGTCCGAACCGTTGGCCGGAGCCCCTGGCGAGTCATAGGAGCCGCTCCAGGCCCAGTCGATCGCCGAGTGCAGCTGCTTGGAGCTGAACCGCGACCGCTGGTCCCGGTTGAGCCCCGTCGCCTTGCCGTCCAGCCAGCCGTCGACCGCCATCGCCGTGGCCCAGTCGTGGACCACGTCGGTGGACCTCAGACCGGGCGCGTGGTCGTCCAGGTAACTCTGCAGCGAGGCGAGCCCGTTGGCGCCGTCGCGGTGCAGGAAGGTGACCGCCTGCTCACCGAAGGTGTCCGCGACATAGGTGACGAAGGAGTACGCCGCGCCGTAGTCGGACAGGATGGAGGGTGACCCCTGGTCGGCCCAACGGGTGAGCGAGTTCTCCGCCCCGCAGTAGGGGAAGGTGTCACTGCCCAGGAAGCCCTGGAAGCAGCTGATGTGCGAGTCCGCCCCCTTCTGCCCGTACGGGATCGTGGTGTCGACGTAGCCGACCAGCGTCTGGGCATAGTCGGACAGACCCTCGTTCAGCCAGGTGTTCTCCCCCGGGTCGGTGTAGTACTGCAGCAGGTGCTGGTACTCATGGGCGAAGGTGCCCTCGTACGCGTGCGGACGCGCCGCCTGCTTGGCGCTGCACAACCCGCCCGGGGTCTCGTCCGGCGGGTTGGCGCCGGTGCGGTGCAGCCAGTCGTAGGAGTCGATCGTCATCACGTTGCGGTCGAACGCCTCGTTGTAGAGCGGGGAGAAGAAGCCGGCGATGTAGGTCTGGCCGTCCGGGGTGGTCGGGGCGTAGTAGTTGGCGTCCCGCACATTGCTGATCAGCGCCACCGTCTTCTTGCCGTCACCCTTGTAGTAGTCGGGGTTCCCGCCGCCGAGGATCTGCCACAGCGGTGCGCCGAAACCGACGTCGACGGACTGGGTGCCGTCCCGCTCGGGAGCCACCGAGAAGGCCTCCGACTCCTTGGGCAGGATGTTGCTGTCGAACTCGGTGATCAGCGACTGGACCTGCTGGTCGGTGACCACGTTGCGGACGCCGTCATTGCGACAGTCGCCGGCCGGGAAGTCGATGTTCTTCTGCACCCAGACCTCGATGTCCTGCCCGACGCCGCGCAGTACGTAGGACGCCGCGTTGTAGCTGCCGGTGTAGTCGTTCAGCACCAGCCAGGACTTCTCACCGCCGATCGGGGTGCCGGTCGCCTCATCCGCGGCCGCCTGGGAGCGCAGTTGCGTCCGTGACTGGGCTGCCGGGGCATCGTCGGCGAACTCGGCCCGCTCCGACTTGGACAGGTGGACCTTCTGCTGCTTGCGGACGTTCTCGCCCACGTCGCGCGTGTCGGAGGCGACGCGGGTCCTCGACGATGCGGGCGGATCGGCTGCTGCGGTCGTGCTGCCGACACCCACCAGGCCGGCGATCGCCAGCCCTGCGGCGAGGGTGGCCGCGGTCAGTCGGCGCAGCCCTCCCCGACTCGTGACTCGAGACATTGTGAGGCTCCCTTGGCTTCGTAGGGCGCGTCAATCGCGTTGACGTCGAGAGGATGCACCACGGGCAGCCTCCAGCCCGCGGTCAGGATTTGTCAAGGTTGCCGATGCATTCCCTCCGCGAGGCCGCCGTTAGCCGACGACGACCTCGACCCGCTGGAACTCCTTCACCTCGGTGTATCCGGTGGTGCCCATCGCCTTGCGGAGGGCACCGACCAGGTTCATGGTGCCGTCTGGGACCGACGACGGGCCGAGCAGGATCTGCTCGAGGCTGCCGACGGGGTTGAACTTCACCCGCTCACCGCGCGGCAGGCTGTCGTGCCAGGCCTCCGCGCCCCAGTGGTAGCCGCGGCCGGGCGCCTCGTCGGCCCGGGCCAGTGGCGAGCCGACCATCACCGCGTCGGCTCCGCAGGCGATCGCCTTGGCGATGTCACCGGACCGGCCGATCGACCCGTCCGCGATGACATGGACATAGCGGCCACCGGACTCGTCCAGATAGTCGCGCCGAGCGGCCGCGACATCGGACACGGCTGAGGCCATCGGCACGGCGACGCCCAGTACGGACCGGGTGGTGTGCGCTGCCCCGCCGCCGAAGCCGACCAGAACACCGGCGGCGCCGGCCCGCATCAGGTGCAACGCCGCCTGGTGGGTGGCGCAACCGCCGACGATCACCGGTACGTCGAGGTCGTAGATGAACTGCTTCAGGTTCAGCGGCTCGTGCTCCTTCGACACGTGCTCGGCCGACACAGTGGTGCCGCGGATGACGAAGAAGTCCACGCCGGAGTCGACGACGGCCTGAGCGTAGGCCTGGGTGTTCTGCGGCGACAGCGATCCCGCTGCCGGCACCCCGGCCTCGCGGATCTCCGACATCCGCAACCTGATCAGCTCGGGCTTGATCGGCTCGGCATAGATCTGCTGCATCCGTCGGGTCGCGGCCAGCGGGTCCTCGATGCCGGCCAGCTCGTCGAGCAGCGGCTGCGGCTCGGCATAACGGGTCCACAGACCCTCCAGGTTGAGGACACCCAGGCCGCCGAGGCGGCCGACCGTGATCGCTGTCTGCGGCGACATCACCGAGTCCATCGGTGCGGCGATCAGCGGAAAGGCGAACGTCTGGGCGTCGATCCGCCAGGACAACGACACCTCGTCGTCGCCACGGGTGCGGCGCGACGGGACGATGGCGATGTCGTCGAACGCGAAGGCTTGCTCAGCCCGTTTGCTGCGACCGATCTCGTACATTGCGTGACCCCTTACTGACCCGAGTAGTTCGGGGCTTCAACCGTCATCTGGATGTCGTGCGGGTGCGACTCGCGGAGCCCGGCCGAGGTGATCCGGACGAACGAGCCGCGTTCCTGGAGCTCGGTGATGGTGCCGGCGCCGGTGTAGAACATCGACTGCCGCAGCCCACCGACCAGCTGGTAGGCCACCGCCTCGACCGGCCCCCGATAGGGCACCTGACCCTCGATCCCTTCGGCGATCAGCTTGTCGTCGGTACCGACGTCGCTCTGGAAGTACCGGTCCTTGGAGTAGGACGGCTTCCGGCCGCGGGCGGCCATCGCCCCGAGCGACCCCATCCCGCGGTAGGTCTTGAACTGCTTGCCGTTGATGAAGACGAGGTCGCCGGGGCTCTCGTCGCAGCCGGCCAGCAGCGAACCCAGCATCACCGTGTCCGCACCGGCCACCAGCGCCTTGGCGATGTCGCCGGAGTACTGCAGACCGCCGTCGCCGATCACCGGTACACCGGCTGGCCGGCAGGCCCGGGAGGCGTTGTGGATGGCTGTCACCTGCGGTACGCCGACGCCCGCGACCACCCGGGTGGTGCAGATCGAGCCCGGACCGACGCCGACCTTGACGCCGTCGACGCCGGCCTCGACCAGTGCCTTGGCCCCGGCGAAGGTGGCGACGTTGCCGCCGATGATGTCGACCTCGGAGGCGGCCCGCTCGGACTTCAACCGGCGGATCATGTCCAGCACGCCCTGGGTGTGGCCGTGGGCGGTGTCGACGATGAGCAGGTCGACGCCCTCGTCGATCAGCGCCATCGCCCGCTCCCATGCATCGCCGAAGAAGCCGACGGCCGCGCCGACCCGCAGCCGACCCTGCGGGTCCTTCGAGGCGTTCGGGTATTTGTCGGACTTGACGAAGTCCTTCAAGGTGATCAGGCCCTTGAGCCGACCCTGCGGGTCGACCAGTGGCAGTTTCTCGATCTTGTTCTGTGCCAGCAGCCGCATCGCGTCGTCGCCGGCGATGCCGACCGGGCCGGTGACCAACGGCATCTTGGTCATCACCTCGCCGACCAGCCGGGTCGGGTCGTGCTCGAAGCGCATGTCCCGGTTGGTGACGATCCCGAGCAGCCGCATCTCGGCGTCGACGACCGGCACCCCGGAGATCCGGTACAGACCGCAGAGCTCGTCGGCCTCCCCGATCGTGGCGTCCGGCGAGATGGTGATCGGCTCGTCCACCATGCCGGCCTCGGAGCGCTTCACGACGTCGACCTGATGGGCCTGGTCCTCGATCGAGAGGTTGCGGTGCAGCACGCCGAGTCCGCCCTGACGGGCGATGGCGACGGCCATCCGGGACTCCGTCACGGTGTCCATCGGCGACGACACCAGCGGGATGCGGATGGAGATCCGCTTGGAGATGTGGGTAGTGGTATCGACCTCGGAGGGGATGATCTCGCTCTGGGCCGGCTGCAACAGCACATCGTCGAAGGTCAGGCCAAGAGTTTCGAACGGTTGAGGTACACCAGAGGCGGTGAGATCACCAGCGGACTGCGACACAAGTTGCCTTTCGCGCAAACGGGGAACCCTCATGCTAACGACGTTCCCGACCGGACACCCAGCCGCGTCCGCCTGGCGACCGCAACCGCGTCAGCTGGCGGTCTCGAGCAGGTCGCTGCCATCCACCGACGGGTCCGGCACCGCGCCGGCCTGATGCGCCAGCGCCCGCAACTTGGTCAGCGCGCGGTGGTGGGTCACCCGTACCGCTCCGGCACTCATGCCGAGCATCACTGCGGTCTCCTCGGCCGTTGCCCCGCCGGTGCGCAGCATCACGACGTTGCGCATCTTCTCCGGCAGCTGGTCCACCAGGTCGAGGACGATGCCGGCGTTGGCGGCTGCGATCAGCCGCTCCTCCGGTGTCGGTGAGGGCTCGGCCACCTCCGGGAGCTCATCGAGGAGGGTCGGCGACCGGAGGTAGGACCGCTGCGCATCGGCCACCTTGTGGGAGGCGATGGCATACAGCCAGGAGGCGAACGGCACTCCCCTGTCCTCGTACCATGGCAGTACCCGGTAGACAGCCATGCAGGTCTCCTGCGCGACGTCGTCGGCGATGTCCAGGCCACCGGCATAGCTGGCCAGCCGAGACCGGCAGTAACGGTAGATCAGCGGGCGGACCAACCCGATCAGGAGGTCGATCGCGGTGCGGTCACCGGCCTTCGCCTCGGCGACGAGCTCGCCGCTCGGCACCACCGACAGACCGTCCTGCGTCATCCCCGTGCCCCCTCACCATGCCGCCCCTGTTATCGACTGGTCTCACTCTCTCAGGCCGACGATCCATAGCCAAGCATTATGCTGGCGGATCTTCAGACGCGGACGCGACGTCGCCCGGACAGCAGCCTAGGGCGAACTCGGGGCGCTGGCCAGACCGCGACGCTCCAGCAGCGGAGTGATCGAGGCGGGCCGCCCCCGGAAGGACTCGAAGAAGGACATCTCGGGGCCGCTGGCCCCGCGGGCGAGCAGGGCGTCGCGGAAGAGGTCGCCGTTGCGGCGCTGCAGGCCGCCAGACTCCTTGAACCACTCCACCGTGTCGGCGTCCAGCACCTCGCTCCAGATGTAGGAGTAATAGCCGGACGCGTAGCCGCTGGCGAAGATGTGGTTGAAGTAGGCACTGCGATAGCGAGGCGGAACGGTCTCGAGCGCCAGCCCGACCTGCTCGAGGGCCCGGCGCTCGAAGTCCTCGATCGAGCCCTCCAACGCCCGAGCCTCAGCTGCGCCGAGTCGGTGCCAGCACAGGTCCAGCCAGGTCGCGGCCAGGTACGACACGGTCTCGAAGCCCTGGTTGAACGCCGACGACTCCTCGATCCTGGTGATCACGTCCGCCGGCAGCGGCTCCGCCGACTCGTGATGCCTGGTGTAGTTGGCGATCACCTCGGGCCAGCTCAGCCACATCTCGTTGACCTGCGAGGGGTACTCGACGAAGTCGCGGGCCACCGCCGTACCGGCCACCCGTGGGTAGGTGACCGAGGAGAAGAGTCCGTGCAACGCATGACCGAACTCGTGGAACATGGTCCGGACCTCGTCCAGGCTCATTAGCGCCGGCTGGCCCGGAGGCGGCTTCGGGATGTTCATGTTGTTCAGCACGACCGGTTTCTGGTCGAGCAGTCTCGACTGGGTCACCAGCGAGTTCATCCAGGCGCCGCCGCGCTTCGAGTCGCGGGTGAAGTAGTCGGCGATGAAGAGCCCGAGCTCGGAGCCGTCGGCGTTGCGTACCTCGAACACCCGCGCCTCGGGATGATAGGCCTGCAGATCGTCGCGAGCGGTGAAGGTGATGCCGTAGAGGCTGGTGGCGGCGAAGAAGACCCCGTCCACCAGGGTGCGGTCCACCTCGAAGTAGGGCCGCAGGGCGTTGGTGTCCAGCTCGTACCGCTCCCGCCTCACCGCCTCCGCATAGAAGGCCCAGTCCCAGGCGGCGAACTCGTCCTCGACACCGTCGGCCGCCATGGCCGCCGCCAGGTCGGCCTGCTCCGCGTGCGCGTTGGCCACCGCCGGGGCGATCAGCTGGTCGAGCATCGCGTCCAGCTGCTCGTTCGACCCGGCCGTCCGGTCGGCAAGCACATAGTCGCTGTGGCTGCGATAGCCGAGCAGCTCGGCCCGCTCGGCCCGCAGCACCACCAGCTGCCGGGCGATGTCGGTGTTGTCGTGGGCGTTGCCTCGGCTACCGCGAGCAACCGAGGCTTCGTACAGCCGACGCCGAACCTGTCGGTTGGTGAGCGACTCCAGCGCGGGTTGGTGCGTCGGCAGCACCAGCGTGATCAGGTAACCGTCCAGGCCGCGGGACTGCGCGGCCGCCGCCGCTGCCGCGATGGCATCCTCGGAGAGCCCGTCCAGGTCCGCTCGGGAGCTCAGCTGCAGCGCCGACGCGTTGGTGTCGGCCAGCAGGTTGCTGCCGAACAGGGTGGACAACGATGCCAGCTGGGTGTTGATCTCCCGCAGCCGTTGCCGCTGCTCAGGGGCCAGCGCCGCCCCGGCGCGGACGAAGTCCAGGTGGTAGCGCCGCAGGACGTGGCGTGCCTCGGCGGTCAGGTCCAGCTCGTCCCGCCTGGCGTACAGCGCGTCGATCCTGGCGAACAGCCGCTCGTTCAGCAGGATCGCGTCGTCGTGGGCGGCGAAGCGGGGAGCGAAGTCCGCCTCGATCTGCTGCAGCTCCTCGTTGGTGTCGGCCGAGGTCTGGTTGTCGAACACCCGCATCACCCGGGTGAGGATGCGACCTGAGCGCTCCAGGGCGTCGATCGTGTTGGCCATCGTCGGCTCCTCGGCCGACAGTGCGATCGCCTCGACCTCGGCCAGCTGCTCTGCCATCCCCCGCTCCAGCGCCTCCCGGAAGTGCGACACCTCGATCCGGGCAAACGGCGGCAGTTCGTACGGCAGCTCGCTGGGAGCGAAGAAGGGGTTCGCAGCAGTCACGTCAGCCGAGCCTAGCCAGGGTCGGGTCGATGCCCCGCACCGGTCCTAGGCGGCCAGGCCCTCGACCGGCCGGCCCACCCGGGACAGGGCCTCCTGGGCGACCCAGTGCCGGCTGCCGCCCGGAGCGGTGATCTGGCAGATGATCTCACCGTCGGCGACCGAGACGGCGCGGACCACCGAGACGTGCGACGGCGGGATCCGGCGTCCGTCGTCGAGCCTGATGACCGCGGCCGGGCGGACCGGCTGGCCGACCGCAAGTGGCCGCGGCTTCAGTACCAGCATCACCAGCAGCAGGATGGGGCCCAGTGCGACCCCGAGCAGCAGGAAGAGCAGGTCGTGGTAGCCCTTGCGGCGTGCCTCCCAGGCGGCGGCGACGCCGGTGGAGACGTAGAGCAGCACCAGCAGTGTGCTCATCGTGCCCTCCCTCTGAAAATCTGGATCCAGACGGCCCGCGGCCGTCAGGCTGAGCGCGGTGGACGGGTCCAGGCTGTCACGAGATCCACATTCTCAGGGTCGGCGCCCGCCGACGCGAACAGGGCCCCTCCCCCAGAGGGGAGGGGCCCTGTCAACGGTCGCAGGTCAGTGGCTGTGGCCGTGACCGGCTGCCTCAGGCTCGTCCTCCGGCTTCTCCACCACCAGGGTTTCGGTGGTGAGCAGCAGGGCGGCGATCGAGGCGGCGTTCGCCAGCGCCGACCGGGTGACCTTGACCGGGTCGAGGACACCGGCGGCCAGCAGGTCGACATACTCACCGGTGGCGGCGTTGTAGCCGCTGCCCGGCTTCATCTCGGCGACCTTCGCCGTCACCACATAACCAGGCTCGCCACCGTTCTCGGCGATCCAGCGCAGCGGCTCCACGATGGCCTTCTTCACGATGGCGACGCCGACCCGCTCGTCACCCTTCAGGCCGAGACCGTCGACCAGCGCGGCGGCGGCGTGCACCAGGGCGGAACCACCACCGGCGACGATGCCCTCTTCGATGGCCGCCCGAGTAGCAGAGACGGCATCTTCGATGCGGTGCTTCTTCTCCTTGAGCTCCACCTCGGTGGCAGCGCCGACCCTGATCACGCAGACGCCGCCGGCCAGCTTGGCCACCCGCTCCTGCAGCTTCTCGCGGTCCCAGTCCGAGTCGGTGCGCTCGATCTCGGCACGCAGCTGGGCGACCCGACCGGCGACATCCTCGGAGCTACCAGCACCGTCGACGATGGTGGTGTTGTCCTTGGTGACGACGATCCGACGGGCCCGACCGAGCACGTCGAGACCGACCTGGTCCAGCTTCAGACCGACCTCGGGTGCGACGACCTGGCCACCGGTCAGGATGGCGATGTCCTCGAGCATGGCCTTGCGGCGGTCACCGAAGGCCGGCGCCTTGACGGCGACCGAGGTGAAGGTGCCGCGGATCTTGTTCACGACCAGGGTGGAGAGGGCTTCGCCATCCACGTCCTCGGCCACGATGAACAGCGTGCCGGAGGCTCCGATGACCTTCTCCAACAACGGCAGCAGGTCGCTCATCGAGCTGATCTTGCCGGAGTGGATCAGGATGTACGGGTCATCCAGGATCGCTTCCATCCGCTCCGCGTCGGTGACGAAGTACGGCGACAGGTAGCCCTTGTCGAACTGCATGCCCTCGGTGAACTCGAGCTCGGTGCCGAAGGTCTGCGACTCGTCGACGGTGATCACGCCGTCCTTGCCGACCTTGTCGAACGCGTCGGCGATCAGGGTGCCGATCTGCTCGTCCCGGGCGGAGATGGTGGCCACGTGAGCCATGTCCTGCGTGGTCTGCACCTCGCGGGAGTCCTCCTTCAGGCGCGCGACGACGGCCTCGACCGCTGCGTCGATACCGCGCTTGAGCTCGATCGGGTTGGAACCGGACGCGACGGCCCGCAGGCCCTCGTGCACCAGCGCCTGGGCGAGCACGGTCGCGGTGGTCGTACCGTCACCGGCGACGTCGTTGGTCTTGGTGGCGACCTCCTTGGCGAGCTGGGCGCCGAGGTTCTCGTACGGGTCGTCCAGCTCCACCTCGCGGGCCACGGTCACACCATCGTTGGTGATGGTGGGCGCGCCCCACTTCTTGTCCAGCACCACGTAACGGCCCTTCGGGCCGAGCGTGACCTTCACGGTGTTGGCGAGGGTGTCGACGCCACGCTCGAGCGAGCGGCGCGCCTCCTCATCAAACTGAAGGATCTTTGGCATCGGGTAACCCCTTACTTCGTGACGACGGCGAGGATGTCGCGTGCGTTCAGGAGCAGCAACTCCTTGCCGTCGTACTTGACTTCGGTGCCGCCGTACTTGCTGAAGATGACGACGTCACCCTCGGCCACGTCGAGCGGGACACGGTTGCCGTTGTCGTCGATGCGGCCGGGGCCGGTCGCGAGGACCTTGCCCTCCTGCGGCTTCTCCTTGGCCGTATCGGGAATGACCAGGCCGGAGGCCGTGGTCTGCTCAGCTTCGAGCGGCTGAACGAGGATGCGATCCTCGAGCGGCTTGATCGTGCTTGCCACGTCAAACCCCTTTCACAGGTGTCAGGTTTGCAGATGAATGATGGCCGGGCCGTCGTCGCGGTGCCGTCCCGTCCGTTGGCACACTCATGGTGAGAGTGCTAATCAGAATGTATGCGCCTGTTAGCACTCGGTCAAGCCGAGTGCCAGAGTCGTGGCCGGGAATTTCCGCCGGCGCCGCCGCCGGCGACGCCTACCCATGGCAGAGTGGCGCCGACATCAGTCACGGCTTCCCGGAGGTAACGATGCCCAGAGCTCCCCTACCCGCCCATGTCGCAGAGCTGCTCGCCCGGCCCAACCCGGCGGTGATCACCGCAGTGCGACCCGACGGCCAGCCGGTCTCGGTGGCGACCTGGTATCTGCTCGACGGTGGCCGGATCCTGGTCAACATGGACGCCGCCCGCAAGCGGCTGGACTACCTGCGGGCGGACCCCAGGGTCTCACTGACCGCACTCGCCGACGGTGACTGGTCGACCCACGTCAGCGTCCAGGGTCGGGTGGTCGAGCTCATCGAGGACGCGGAGCTCGCCGACATCGACCGACTGTCGAGACACTACGGTGGCGGCGCCTATCCCAACCGGGAGCGCCGGCGGATCAGTGCCTGGATCGAGATCGACCGCTGGCACGGCTGGGGGGCCGTCGGCCAGGACTGAGGTCGCCGGTGTGGGACCGTTCCGACCCGCTGAAAGGTTCCTCAGGCCGAGGCGACCCGCTCGACCACCAGCACCCGGGCGCCCTGCGGTGAGCGGGACAGCACCAGGGTGGCCCGGTTGGCACCGTTGGGCCGGAGCCGCTTGCGCAGCTCGGCGGGGTCCACGTCGATGCCGCGTTTCTTGATCTCGAGCTCACCGATGCCGCGGTCGCGGACCCACGCCCGCAGCGCCTTCTCCTGGTACGGCAGCGCCTCCCGTACCGCGAACGCGGTGGCGAACGGGGTGTGCGTCAGACGATCGGAGGTCAGGTAGGCGATCTGGGGGTCGAGCAGGGTGGCGTCCAGGGCGGCTCCCACCAGGGTGACCGCGCCGGCCCGGATCACGGCGCCGTTCGGCTCGTAGAGGTAGGCCTTCGGCTCGCTGACGCCGATCTCCGGCGCTGCGTCGGTGCGCACGATCCGCTCCCCTGCCGGAAGGAGGGTGGCGACGCGGGCCCCCGGCCGGCTGTCGGCATGGGCCCAGAGCGCGACCTCGACCACGTCGCCGTGCACGCTGATCCACTCCGCCTCCAACTCGCGCGGCAGCATCGAGTGTGGCAGCCCGGGCCCCAGCTTCACGCAGGCCGGTCGGCCCGACTCGAGCAGCCCGAGCACGAAGGACCAGTCGGGGCTGAACTGCTCCAGTTGCCACAACCGTCCTTTGGCATCTCGGCGGGCGGGGTCGCAGAAGACCGCCGTGCCCGGATCGGCCACCAGGTCGGGCGCGACCTCCTCGGCATCGCCGCAGTAGACGATCCCCTTGGTTCCCAGGTTCGCCTGGGCCACCAGTGCCGTCGCCGGGTCGCGTTCCACCGCACTCACCCGCAGGCCGGCCGCGGCGAAGGCCACCGCGTCGGAGCCGATGCCGCAGCCCAGGTCGACCACCCGCCGGACGCCGGCCGCCACCAGCCGCTGGGCCCGATAGCTCGAGACCTCGGGCCTCGACGCCTGTTCAAGCCCGTCGGGGGTGAACAGCATCGAGTTGGCGGCCGCACCGAACTTCGGCACGGCTCTGCGTCGGAGATGCTCCTGGGACAGCGCGGCTGACGACAGTCCGGCACTGAACCGCGCACGCAGAGCCGATGCGGCAGCCAGGCTGCTCGGATCCGACTGCTCGGCTGCCGCGGCCAGAGCCGCCTTGCCTTGAGCCGTTGTCAGCGCCGCGACCAGGTCCGCGTCCACGATCACCCTCCCGGACCGCGGGTCACAGACGATCCGGGTGCACCCTAGCAAAACCCATCCGAGGGCCGGGACGCACAAGCGGCCGGCAGACCTCGCGCTTCACGGCTCAACGGCGACCGTTCAGCCGCGTCCGTGCAGACCGTCGCCGCTCCGTGCAGGCTTCCGGGGGCCTGCAGACAGGGACGACGGTCTGCACAGTCCTCGTCAGCTGCGGCTGGTGAAGAACGGGTGGTGCAGGTCCAGGTAGCTGACGTCATGCATGGACGACTCCATCCGTTGCCGCACGTCGGCGGGCATCTCGACCTGCTCACCGCGTCGCGCCGACTCCTCGTCGGAGAAGAAGACCGTCTCGGTGAAGGTGCCGTCGTCCTCGATCGCCAGCGACCCACCGAGGATGTCCGGCCGGGCCTCGTGCAGCATGGCCGTGTCGCTCATCATCGACCGCAGCTCGTCCGGGTTGTCGGCCTTGCCGCGGATGATCTGGACGAAACCGGCCTGGTCGGAGCCGCCGTCCATCATCAACGTCACGTCGCTGCAGTTGTGGAACTCCACCGGGCCGTCGAAGAGCCGCTCGGTCTCGGCCCACCATTCACTCTGCTCGCGACTGTCCGAGTTGGCCATCGCCGACTCCTTGGAGTCGAACCGGACGACGCCCACGAACATGTCGTCGTCGGTGAAGCCGTAGGTGCCGCCGAGCCAACCCTCCACCTGGTCGCCTCGTTCGGCGCGCCACCGCTCCATCATGGCCCGCATCTCGTCGTGGCGGGTGCACTTGCCTTGAATGATCTGGATGAACACAGCGAGCCTCCGATCTCTGAAGGCCACCTCGACGTTGACGTGGCCAAGTGTCCAACTGTCAACGGTACGCCGTCGGCGTCAGAGCGTCCAGACCTCCCGTCGGGGTCCGCAGCCCTTGCCCGGAAGGGTTTCGACCCGCCCTCAGAGCAGCACTGTGGACACCGGCAGAGACGAGTGCGCGCCGATGTCGAGGCTGGACGGCCGGCCGCCCCGGGAGACGATTTCCGATCCGAGGGCGGCGATCATCGCACCGTTGTCGGTGCAGAGGATCGGTCGCGGCGTACGCAGCCGGATACCCAGCGCTGCCGCCCGCTCGGCCAGCAGCGCCCGGAGCCGACTGTTCGCAGCGACCCCGCCACCGATCAGCAGATCCTGAGATCCGTAGGCCTGGCAGGCGTCCATCGCCTTCGCGCTGAGCACGTCGCAGACAGCCTCCTGGAAGCTGGCAGCGACGTCGGCGACAGGCACCGGCTCGCCGTCCCGCTCGCGAGCCTCCACCCAGCGGGCCACCGCGGTCTTGAGTCCGGAGAAGGAGAAGTCGAAGCGGTGCCGGACCAGGTCCTTGGGCGCAGTCAACCCCCGCGGGAACCTGATGAAACGCCGGTCCCCAGTGGCCGCCCGGTCGATGTGCGGCCCGCCCGGGTAGGGCAGCCCCAGCACCCTGGCCACTTTGTCGTACGCCTCGCCGGCAGCGTCATCGATGGTCGACCCGATCTCGGTGATCTTGGTGGCGACGTCCTCCACCAGCAGCAACGAGGTGTGACCGCCGGAGACCAGCAGTGCGACGCACGGGTCCGGCAGCGAACCATGATCAAGAAGATCGACCGCCACATGTCCGGCCAAGTGGTTGACGCCGTACAGCGGCTTGTCCAGGGCGTACGCCAGCGCCTTCGCTCCGGCCAGTCCGACGACCAGCGCTCCCATCAGGCCGGGCCCTGCGGTGACGGCGATGCCGTCCAGCTCAGCGAGATCAATGTCGGCGCCGGCGCAGGCCCGCTCCAGGGTCGGCACCAGCGCCTCCAGGTGGGCACGGCTGGCCACCTCGGGCACCACGCCGCCGAAGCGAATATGCTCCTCAACGCTGGAGGCGACCTCGTTGGCCAACAGAGTATGGCCACGGACGATACCGATCCCGGTCTCGTCACAGGAGGACTCGATGCCCAGGATCAACGGCCCCGAACCTGCCTCAGTCATCCGCCACCACTGTCATCTCCCGCTCCATGCTGTCGGCGTACAGTTTCAAGATCAACGCGTGCCGACCGCTGCCGTAGTAGTTCTCCCGTACCCCGAGCTGCTCGAAGCCCAGCCGCTGGTAGAGCGCAATCGCCGGTTCGTTGTCGTAGCAGACCTCCAGGATCACACTCCGCACCCCGGACCGCCGGACGGCCTCGAGGCCGGCGTGCACCAGCCGGTTGGCCACGCCGCTGCGCCGGACCGAGGGGTCCACGACGATGCGTTGCAGGTCGGCCGACTCCCCGACGGCGTTGAGAGCGATCGCCCCGACCACCCGCTCGTCGCACGCCAGCAACACCGTACGTCCCGGCGCGCTCAGCTCGTCGCGCCAGCTGGTCTCACTCCACTGCTCGGCTGCCTCGAAACCTGCTGACTCCAGCGACATGATGGCATCAAGATCATCCACGGTGGCCGGCACGACCATGATCACGAAGCCCCTCCCAGGCGGTGAGCGGCCCATGGCCGATGCACCAGTACCGACTTGCGCCGGCCGGGCTCGGCAGCGTCGGGACGCCGCAGGTAGAGCGGCTCGACGCCGGCATCGACAAGATCAGCCGCAACCACAGCGAGCACACCCGGGTCGAAGGAGCGCGGGCCCTCGGAAGCCCGCACCCTGTCGGAGTACAGGTCGGCGGCGGGACCCACCAACGGCAGGTCAGGGAGGGTCTCCGGAACGCCGACCTTCGGGCCTTCGAGACGGCTACCGGACGCGTCGTAGCGAGCCCAGTAGACCTCCTTACGTCGCGCATCGGTCCCCACCAGGAACTCCGCCGGCACCTCTGCCCCGGCCCGGACCCACTGCTGGGCCAGCACGTCGAGACTGCACACACCGTGCAACGGCAGCCGCCGCACCGAGGCCAGCATCCGCGCTGTGGCGACCCCGACCCGCAGCCCGGTGAACGGACCCGGGCCCAGGCCGACGACGACCTGCTCGACCTCGTCCAGGGTGAGACCGGCGTCGCCGAGGGCACCACGCACCAGCGGGGTCAGTTGCTCGACGTGCTGCATCCGATCGGCGACGATGGCTGTCGCCAGCACCACCCCTGCTCGGGCGATGCCCACACAGACCTCGGTCGAGGTGTCGATGCCGAGCACGGTCTGCCCGGTGCCGGCGATCTGCCGAGCACTGGGAGCCTCTGCAGTGCTCAGGTTCTGTTCAGTGTCGGCTGCGGTCATGGCCATCCAGCTCCTTCAGATCTAGGTGGCGGAGCGGCTCAAGATCAACATCGTGCCAGCGGTCGCCAATCGGACGGAGGAAGAGGGTGCGGCACTCGTCGTCCTCGTGCTGCGACCTGCGGATGTCGATCTCCAGCCGGCTGTCGGACAGCGCTTCGGCCATACCCTCGCCCCATTCGACGACGGTGACGGAATCGGCGAGTGAAGCATCCAGGTCCAGGTCCTCGAGCTCGTCCGGGCCACCGAGTCGATAGGCGTCGACGTGCACCAGCGCCGGCCGTCCGGCCTCTGAGCGATGCACCCTCGAGATCACGAAGGTGGGCGAGATGATCGGCCCGTCGCTGCCGAGACCGCGGCCGATCCCTTGCGTCAAGGTCGTCTTGCCGGCGCCGAGGTCACCACTGGCGATGATCAGGTCGCCGGGCCGCAGCAGGCCGGCCAGCCGCTCACCGAAGGCCTGCATGGCCTCGCTGTCGGGGATGGCGACGCACAACGGCAGATCCTTGGCCAGGATCACGCCGTGCTCGACGGCCCGGTCGATGGTGAAGCCGCGGTGCTGCCAGAAGGCGATCAGCTCGGCGAACTCGCTCCGGGCGAAGAGCTCCAGCCGGGAGTAGCCGAGCTCTGCCGCGTACTCCTCGACGCCATGCACCATGGTCGAGGCGACGCCGTGCCGCTGGAACTCCGGGTGCACCGAGACACGCTGCAGGCTGGCGGTACGACCACGAGCCCCCTCGGGCCCCGGCAACACCAGGATCACCCCGGCCGGACGGCCGTCGACGGTGGCGAAGACGCCACCGCCATGCGACAGTGCAGTCCGGATGCTCGCCGGCGTCTCCGCTATCGCGGTCGACGGCGGGTCGAGCGGCGGCCGAGCCCCGAAGGCGGCATGGATGACCTCAACCATGCCGGTCGCATCCGCAGGGGACGCGACCGACAGCACCAGGTCGATGACGGAGACGTTCACCATCAGAATGCTAGGTGCACTATCCTCGCGACCGCCCACCGGTTCCACGGCGGTTGCCGCCACGGTAACCGCCGGCGTCACGACGGCCGAAGTCCTTGCGGTTCTTCGGCCGGCCACCGCCGCGTGCCGGTGGAGCGATCAGCTTCTCGAAGTCCGCCTGGCTGACGGCGGCGCCACTCGGCTGGCGGGAGCCGGTCGCGCGGGCCAGCGCCTCGTCACCCGGGCGCGCCTCGAGCGGCGCCGAGGCGACACCGGCCTGGGAGGTCAACCGCTGCAGCTCCTTGCGCTGGTGCGGCAGAGCCAGGGTGACCACGACACCGGTGCCGCCGGCCCGAGCCGTCCGGCCGGCGCGGTGGAGATACTCCTTCGGGCCCGCCGGCGGATCGACCTGGAGGACCAGGCCCACGTCGTCGACATGGATACCGCGGGCCGCGACATCGGTGGCCACCAGTACCGGCACGGTGCCGTCCTTGAACGCCGCCAGGATGCGGGTCCGGGCTCCCTGGGTCAGACCCCCGTGCAGCGCCCCGGCTGTCACGCCTGCCGCCCGCAACTGCTCGGCCACCCGGTCGGCGCCGCGCTGGGTGCGGACGAAGATGACGGTCCGGCCTGGTCGACCGGCGATCTCCGCCGTCAGGGCGTTCTTGTCGTGCGGCAGGATGTGGACGACATGGTGCACCATCGTCGACACCGTCGCCTGGCCCGAGTCGACCTCGTGGGTCACCGGGTTGTCGAGGTACTTCTTGACCAGCCGGTCGACGGCCCGGTCGAGGGTCGCGGAGAACAGCAGTCGCTGACCACCGGCCGGCATCTGGTCCATGATCGTGGTGACCGCAGGCATGAAGCCCAGATCGGCCATATGGTCGGCCTCGTCCAGCACCGCAACCTCCACCCGGGACAGGTCGAGCGCACCCTGCTCCATCAGGTCGATCAGCCGCCCAGGAGTGGCCACGACGACGTCGACGCCACGCTCGAAGGCGCGGATCTGCGGTCCGTAGGCCATCCCGCCGGCGATCAGCGTGACGGACATGTCCATCGTCTTGGCCAGCGGCGCGATCACGTCGGCCACCTGCATTGCAAGCTCGCGGGTCGGCACCAGGACCAGGCCGCGCGGAGCACGGTTGCCCTTGGCCGGGCCGCCAAGGGTGGTCAGCATCGGCAGCGCGAAGCCGAGCGTCTTGCCGGATCCGGTCTGACCGCGGCCCAGCACGTCACGGCCGGCCAAGGCGTCGGGGATGGTGGCAGCCTGGATGGGGAACGGGTCGGTGATCCCTTCCGAGATGAGGGCAGCCACCAACGGCTTGGGCAGGCCCAGCCGGGCGAAGCCGTGCTCGGCGGTCACGGCGCCGGTGTCGACCGGAGCCAGTTCGCGTGCGGTCCAGCTCATCGTGTCGGCATTGGACTCACCGGAGTCGGACCTGGCGGGCCGATCGGTTCCCCGGCTGAAACCGGCGGACCTGTTGTCCCGGGAACCGCGGTCGTCGCGCCAGCCGCCGGAGCGGTTGTCAGCCGGGCGGTTGTCACCGGTACGGCTGTCCCGGGTGCTCCGCCAGCGGTCGGACCCGGCCTCATGGCGCGGTCGCTCGCTACGGGTCTGGCGGGACAGTTCGGGCTTGGTGCGGTCATAGCGAGGGCGGTCGTCACCGCTGCGCTCGAACCGGGGACGCTCGTCGGTGTTGCGGTCGAACCGCGGACGCTCGTCAGTTTTGCGGTCGAACCGCGGACGCTCGTCAGTTTTGCGGTCGAACCGGGGACGCTCGTCAGTGTTCCGATCGAAGCGCGGACGCTCGTCAGTGTTCCGATCGAAGCGCGGACGCTCGTCGGTGTTCCGATCGAACCGCGGGCGCTCGTCGGTTTTGCGGTCGAAGCGGGGACGCTCGTCGGATCGCGAACGGTTGTCGCCGCGCGGGGTCTTGTCCCGGGCGGGCCGGTCGTCACTCTCTCGGTCGAAGCGGGGACGCTCGGCACCGGCGGAGGTCACCGGGGCGCCGAACTGCTCACGACGCCGCTGCGCCCGGTTGGGCTGACCGCCGCTCTTGCGAGGGCCGAGGCCACGATCGGCCCGCTCGGCAGACGACCACCGCTTCTTAGGCGTACCGTCGACCTTGAAGCTCTTGGGGACCTTGCGAGCCTTCTTCGGGGCTCCCGGCCCGCTCTTCTTGGACTTGCTCGAGGCGCGCGCAGGCGCACCGGAGTTGGTTGGCATGTGAACTCACTTCTCCGCCCGAGGTCTCGGGTCAGGTTGGTAGGCACGTCAACGGCCCACGCACTCCTGGCCACCCTTGGGCAGGAGATGAAGCAAGTGGAGGGAGACGAACCAGAGCGCGTTCTGATGGTTGGCGCTGCACGGCCCAAGCTGCACGTCGCAACCGGGAGTAGGTCAAGATTACCAGCAGCAGTCGGTTAAGCCGAATCCCGGCGACGGCTCAGCCGGCGTTGCGGCGCAGATGGGTGCGGGCCCGCGCGATCAGCGCGGCCAGCACCTCGTTGAACTGCCGGTGGTGCTCGATCATGCCCATATGGCCGCAGTTGGGCACCTTCACCGACTCGGCGCCCGGCAGCAGCTCGATGATCCGGTCGGTGTGACCGATCGGGGTGATCACGTCGTCCTCACCGCCGATCACCGCACATTCCACCCGTGCCAGCACCGGGAAGGCCTCCTGCTCATCCAGTTCGGCGAAGGCCGGGTAGTAGTCCGCGACCACCTCCAGCGGGGTGCTGCCGAGCATCTCGCTCATGAACTCGACATAGGACGCAGGAACATCCGAACCGAAGGACATCCTGCGTGTCACCACAAAGCTGAGGTCTGAGCCGGCCTTACGGCTGCGTTCCACCAGCTCCGGCAACCGGTTGAGGGTGGCCATCAGCGGTTCGGCGATCCGGGCGAAGGTCCGGCCGGGCAGTCCTCTGATCGGCGAGTAGTCCGCCATGTCGCCGCCGGAGGTGGAGATGAGTCCGACACCGACCACCCGGGTGTCGAACCACTCCGGATGCTTCCTGGCCAGCCGCATGATCGTCATGCCACCCATCGAATGGCCGATCAGGACGCAGGGGCCGTCGCCGACCACCTCGTCGACGACCTGGGCCAGGTCGTCAGCGAGCTGACCGATCCGGCAGTTCTCCGGCGCCGACCGTCCCGACCGGCCGTGCGAGCGCTGGTCGTACAGCACGACCCGCACCCGACCGCGCAGGTACTGCCGCTGGAAGTGCCAGCAGTCGAGGCTCAGTGCGTACCCGTGCACCAGCACCACGGTGAGGTTGTCGTGGTCGCTGACGCCGTCGGGCAGCTCGTCGACCTCGGTATGCAGAACCACACCGTCAGGGGTGGTGACCTTCGGACCGGAGGACCGCAGCGAGAAGAAGTCCTCGTTGTCGTCCTCGTCTCGCAGCCGCAGACGCCGCGAGACGATCCGCCGCTCAAGCTCCAGCCCGGCCGCCACGCTGCCGCCGGCCAACGCGACCAGCCCGGCCACCAACCCGATGCCCTGGGCGATCCGGCCGGGGTTGGCCCGAGGCCGAGCCATCAGCCGACGCCTTCAACATCAACCCGGGCGACATAGACCCGAGGCACCCGGGCACCGATCCGCGTGACGATCTCGTAGCCGATGGTGTCGCAGACCGCGGCCCAGTCCTGCGCTGTCGGTTCGCCGCCGCTGCCGGACCCGAACAGCACCACCTCGTCCCCCACCTTCGCTGTCGACTCCGGGCCCAGCTCGACAACGAACTGGTCCATGCAGATCCGTCCCCGGACCGGGACGCGACGGCCGTCGAGACCGACGCTGGCCAGGTCGCTCGCGTGCCGGGGCACCCCGTCCGCGTAGCCCAACGGGACCAGGCCGACGGTGGTGGCCCGGTCGGCGACCCAGGTGTGGCCGTACGAAACCCCGGTGCCGGCCGCGATCTGCTTGACGTTCGCCAACTGAGCACGCAGCCGCATCACCGGCTGCAGCTGAATCCCGGCGAGCGTAGCCAGCCCGGGAGCGGGCTCCACCCCGTAGGCGGCGATCCCGACCCGCACGAGGTCGAAGTGCGCCTCTGGGAGCAGCAGAGCCGCCGCAGAGTTGGCGAGATGTCTCACCCTCGGGCGGACCCCGATCTCCTCGGCCACCTCGCAAGCGGCCCGGAACACCTGCAGCTGGGCCGCGACGGAGGGATGCCCAGGCTCGTCCGACGCGGCGAAATGGGACCAGACGCCGACCACCTCGACGGCGCCGGTCTCCTCCGCCTCGACCGCGGCGGCGCAGACCCGGGGCCAGTCGTCAACCGTGGCGCCGTTGCGGGACAGTCCGGTGTCGACCTTGAGGTGGACCCGGGCGACGCGCTCCACGGTGCCGGCTGCCGCCACCAGCCGTGCGATCTGCTCCTCCGACTGCGCCGAGACGTCGATGTCGGCCGCCACCAGCGGCGTGAGATCGGTATCCGGACCGTACAACCAGGTGAGCACCCGGCCGGTGTCGCCGCCCTCCCGCAGCGCCAGCGCCTCGGCGGGGGTGGCGGCCCCCAGCCACTCGATGCCTCGCTCCCGGGCGGCGGCGGCGATCGGCAGCAGGCCGTGCCCGTACCCCTCGGCCTTGACCACGATCATCATCGCTGCCGGGTGGACATGGGCACGCAGGGTGTCGACATTGGCGGCGAAGGCATCAAGGTCGATCTCGGCGCTCGCGGTCAGTGGGTCCACAGGTCCTTTCTACCGCAGCGATCCGGTGCCCGGCTCTCGAGTGCGCCGAGCACTCGGGCGAAGTGGCGGGCCAGCTCGTGCGGCGGCAACGGACCGGGCACCGACGCGGCCGTGACCGCCTGCAGCGAGGCACCCAGCACGGCAGCAGCGTCGGCCCGCTTCCCGGCCGCGAGCAGCGTGGCGCACACTCCGGCGAGGACGTCGCCGGAACCGGCCTGACCGGTCCAGGCCGGGCCGGGGATGGCAACCTGCACCTCACTGGTACCGGGCCGGGCCACCAGTTGGGTGGCGCCCTTGAGCAGTACGGTCGCCCCGGTCAGGTCGGCTCCGGCTCGGACCGCTCCAATCGGATCGGCCTCGACCTCCGCCCGGTCCCCGTCCAGCAGCCGGGCCAGCTCGCCGGCGTGCGGAGTCAGCAGCCAGCTGGGCGGCAGCCGTGGCGGCAGATACCTCAGCCCGTCGGCGTCGACCACGGACGGCAGCTCGGACTCCAACGCCTCGGCGATCACCCGGGCACCGTCGGGCCGCTCGCCCCAGCCTGAGCCGAACAGCCGGGCCTGCACCCGGCCGGGGGCGAAGACCACATTGGGCAGCTCGGCTCGGATGACCTGCGCCGCCGCCGCCGGACCGAGGAAGCGGACCATACCGGCGCCGGCGTAGACGGCGCCGTGGGTCG
Organism: Microlunatus panaciterrae; assembly: GCF_016907535.1. Lineage (NCBI taxonomy): Bacteria > Bacillati > Actinomycetota > Actinomycetes > Propionibacteriales > Propionibacteriaceae > Microlunatus > Microlunatus panaciterrae. The sequence goes on along the minus strand of NZ_JAFBCF010000001.1, from coordinate 2,785,068 downwards.
ACAGGATGCCCGCTCCGGGGTAGGCATCGGAGCCGGTGTCGATCCCGACCACGCCGCGGGTGTACTTGTTGCTGCGCTCGTCAGGGAAGGGCCAGCTGCTGGCCAGCATGCTCTCCTCGGCAGCCGTCAGGGTCGGCTGACCGCCGGACAGGTCCAGCCCGATGTCGACCAGGTCAAGCTCACCGCACCGGCTGCGTGCAGGCTCGACCAGATGGCAGATCTTCATCGCGCCGAAGGTGACCGTCCGGACCGCGTGGAACGACGCCGCCGGCACCGCCCCGGTATCACACTCCACCCCGGACGGCAGGTCCACCGCCACCACCGGGACGCCCGAGGCCTGCAGCGAGACTGCCAGCTCCGCCACCGGATCCGGCAGGCCCGGGCGTCCGCCGATCCCGAAGATGCCGTCGACGGCCAGGTCGACCGTCCACGAGGTCGATGCCGGACGACCAGGATCAGCGAGCTCCGTCACCACGCCTCCGGCGGCCTGCAGAGCGGCCAGGCCGGCGGCGTGGGGCGTGCCGACACAGCGCAGTGCGGTGACCGAGGCGCCCCGGCGGGCCAGCCGGGCTCCCGCATACAACGCATCCCCGCCGTTGTTCCCCGGCCCGACCATGATCAACACGCGGGCGCCGTAGACGCCGCCCCGGCGGCGGACCAACTCGGCGGCCAGGATGGCCGTCAGTCCGGCAGCTGCGCGCTGCATCAGCACTCCGTCCGGCAGAGCCGACATGGCCCGCTGCTCGAGGGTGCGGACCTGCTCAACGGAGTAGCCGTTCATGATCAGCTCTCGCAGACGACGACGGCCGAGGCGATCCCGGCGTCGTGGGAGAGGGAGACGTGGATCACCTGCACCCCGAGGGCCGCGGCCCGCTCGGCCACGGTCCCGATCAGCTTGAACGACGGCCTGCCGTCGGCGTCGGTCAGCACCTCCGCATGGACCCAGGACATTCCCGACGGCGCCCCGAGCGCCTTCGCCAAGGCTTCCTTGGCGGCGAACCTGGCGGCCTGCGAGGCGATCGGCTTCGCCGCCTCGGCCTCCGTGAACAGCCGCCGCACCAGGCCCGGGCGGCGTCGGATGGTCTCGGCGAAGCGGTCCACGTCACAGACGTCGATGCCGACTCCGACGATCATGCGGCGCGATCCGGTCGACCGGCGCTGACCGGGCCCATGATCAACAAGCTCATTCCACCGTGACGGACTTCGCCAGGTTCCGCGGCTGGTCGACATCGTGGCCCTTCCGGGTGGCCAGCTCGCAGGCGAACACCTGCAGTGGAACCGTTGCCACCAAGGGCTGCAGCAGGGTGGACACCCTAGGCAACCTGATCAGGACGTCGGCGTACGGAGTCACCTCCTCATCACCCTCCTCCACCAGGATCACCGTCTTGGCGCCGCGGGCGCGGACCTCCTGGATGTTGGAGATCACCTTGTCGTGCAGCATGTCCCTGCCCTGCGGCGGTACGACGACGAACACCGGCAGCTGGTGGTCGATGAGGGCGATCGGGCCGTGCTTCAACTCGCCGGCGGCGAACCCCTCGGCATGGATGTAGGCGAGCTCCTTGAGCTTGAGGGCACCCTCCAGCGCGACCGGGTAGCCGACGTGGCGGCCGAGGAAGAGCACCGACGGCTCGTCGGCGAACTCCGAGGCCAGGTCGAGCACCGGCTGGATCCCGTCCAGCACCTGCTGGATCAGGGCCGGCATCTGCTCGAGCTCGTGCATGATGGTGGCGATCTCGTCGCCGTACTTGGTGCCACGCACCTGGGCCAGATACAGGCCGAGCAGGTAGCAGGCGACCAGCTGGGTGAGGAAGCCCTTGGTGGAGGCGACCCCGACCTCGGGTCCGGCATGGGTGTAGATCACCGCATCGGACTCGCGCGGGATCGTCGAACCGTTGGTGTTGCAGATGGCCAGCACCCGGGCCTTCTGCTCGCGGGCATGCCGGATCGCCATCAGGGTGTCGGCCGTCTCGCCGGACTGGCTGATGGTGACCACCAGGGTGGTCGGCCCGACGATCGGGTCGCGGTAGCGGAACTCGCTGGCCAGCTCCACCTCGCAGGGGATCCGGGTCCAGTGCTCGATGGCGTACTTCGCCACCAGGCCGGCGTAGAAGGAGGTGCCGCAGGCGATCACCACGATCTTGTCGATCTGGCGCAGCTCGGCCTCGCTGATCCTGATCTCGTCCAGGGTGAGGGCGCCGTCGCTGTCGTAGCGACCCAGCAGGGTGTCGGCGACGGCCCGCGGCTGCTCGTAGATCTCTTTGCGCATGAACCAGTCGAAGCCACCCTTCTCGGCCGCCGACAGGTCCCAGTCGACGTGGTAGGGCCGGACCTCGGCCTCGTTCCCGTCGAAGGTGACGACGCTGACCCCGTCCGGGCGGATCTCGACGACCTGGTCCTGGCCCAGCTCGACCGCCTGCCGGGTGTGCTCGATGAAGGCGGCCACGTCAGAGGCGACGAAGTTCTCTCCCTCACCGATCCCCACCACCAGCGGTGAGTTCCGCCGGGCGGCGGCCACGATGTCGGGGGTGGCGCTGTCGACGGCGACCAGGGTGAAGGCTCCTTCCAGCCGGTTGCAGACGGCCCGCAGCGCCTCGGTCAGCCCCAGGCCCTTTTCGACCTGCTGGCCGACCAGATGGGCGACCACCTCCGTGTCGGTCTCCGAGGTCATCGCGATGCCGGCCGCCTCCAGCTCTGTCCGCAGCGCCACATAGTTCTCGATGATCCCGTTGTGCACCAGCGCCACCCGGCCGTTCGCGGACCGGTGCGGGTGCGCGTTGGCGTCGTTCGGTGCGCCATGGGTGGCCCAGCGGGTGTGGCCGATGCCGGTACCCGTTCTCGGCATCGGGTCGGCGGAGAGCAGCTTGTCCAGGTTGGCGATCTTGCCGGCCTTCTTGGCGACCTGCACGCCACCGTCGGCGACGATCGCGACCCCGGCCGAGTCGTAGCCGCGGTACTCCAGCCGTCGCAGCCCCTCGACGACGACGTCAAGGGCGGCCTGACCGCCGACGTAACCCACGATTCCACACATGCGCCCTAGGGTACCGCCGGACGGCCTGCGTCGAGTCACGGACACAACCGGCCCGCGCCACGGCAGAATGCACCCATGCCGCATGAAGCGAACAGCCTCGGGCCCTACGTCGAGCGGAGCCGGGCCGACTGGGCCGCCCTGGCCGCCTCGACGCCGATGACGCTGGACGCGGCGACCCTGGACCGGCTGCGGGGGCTCAGCGATCCGATCAACCTGTCCGAGGTGCGGGAGGTCTACCTGCCGCTGACTCGACTGCTGAGCCAGTACGTGCTGCACACCGGTGAGCTGCACAAGTCCACCAATGACTTCCTTGGCCTGTCTGTCGGCCGGACACCGTTCGTGATCGGGGTGGCAGGCTCGGTCGCCGTCGGCAAGTCCACCACCGCCCGGCTGCTGCGCGAGCTGCTCTCGGGCTGGCCGGAGCATCCCCGGGTGGAGCTGATCACCACCGACGGCTTCCTGCTGCCGAACGCCGAGCTGGAACGGCGCGGAATCCTGCACCGCAAGGGATTCCCCGAGTCTTACGACCGGCGGGCCCTGCTCCGGTTCGTGATGGACGTGAAGTCGGGCAAGGACGAGGTCGTCGCGCCGGTGTACAGCCACCTGGTCTACGACATCCTCAAGGGTGAACAGATCGTCGTCCACCGACCCGACATCTTGATCGTCGAGGGCTTGAACGTGCTCCAGCCGGCCAGGATCCGCCCGGACGGCACCACCGGGCTGGCGGTCAGCGACTTCTTTGACTTCTCTGTGTTCGTCGACGCCGCAACCGAGGACATCCGCAACTGGTACGTCACCCGGTTCCTGTCGCTGCGCGACACCGCCTTCCGCGACCCGCGTTCCTACTTCACCCGTTACGCCCAGCTCACCGAGGAGCAGGCCATCCGACAGGCCAGACATCTGTGGGACAGCATCAACGGACCCAACCTGGCGCTCAACATCAAGACGACCCGTGGCCGGGCCACCGCGATCCTGCGCAAGGCCAGCGACCACCGGGTCAAGTGGGTGCGGATCCGCAAGCTCTGACGTCAGACGGCTCAGATCTCGGGCTGCCGCGACTCGGCCGGCATCAGGTCCGCCGCGACCAGCTGCTCAGCAAGCCCGGCACCGTCGGAGGCATAGAACCACCGGACCCCCGGCGTCTGGTCGGGGCCGTGCGCTCGGCCGGTGCTGCCGGCCAGCACAGCCTCCCCGGGCGAGAGCTGGCGGATGCAGACGGCGGCCACGTTGTCGGGATGGTGGCGGGCGAAGTCGGCGTAGATCGCCTCGTCGTGCTGGCCGTCGTCCCCGATGAGCAGCCAGCGAATCTGAGGGAACTCCTCGGCCAGACGTTCGAGGTTGGCCCGCTTGTGCTCGGGCCCGCTGCGGAAGAGCCGGTTCCGGGTCGGTCCCCAGTCGGTGAGCAGCAGCGCACCGGCCGGGTAGAGGTTCCGGGACAGGAACCGGGTAAGAGTGGGCGCGACGTTCCAGGCGCCCGTCGACAGGTATATCACCGGTGACCGGGGGTTGGCGGCGCTGATCCGCTCGTACAGCACGGCAATGCCCGGCGTCGGGGTCCGGGCGTGCTCGTTCAGCACGAACGTGTTCCAGGCCGCCAGCAGCGGCCGGGGTAACGCCGTCACCATCACGGTGTCGTCGATGTCGGAGACGACACCGAACCTGACCTCGGGGTCGACGATGAAGACCCAGGCGCGTACCGTGTCGGAATCCTCGGTGCGCAGGCCGACGGTGTGCCAGCCGGGCGAGAGCCGGACGTCCACCTTGGCGTCGATGACACCGCCGCGGTCGGCCACCACCTCGGTGGTCCGGCCGGCGATCTCGACCGTGACCCGCGCAGACTCCACCGGCACACTGGTGAAGCTGCGCCAACCGCGGATTCGCTGATAGTCGTCACGGTCCTCGGTGATCTTGATCAGCTTGGACTCTGACGCGATCAGCACCCGGCCCAGGACCCGGACCCACGAGGTCGAGCCGTAGCCCACATAGCCGATCACGGTGGGGCGACGGCCGCGGCGGCGGGCCCGCCGTTCACGGAAGTTGTTGATCGCATCGTCGATCCGGGAGGCACGCGAGGCCGCCTCCTCATCCGGAAGGTCGCCGCGCTGAAGGTTCTCCGGGATCACGGGTGGCTCGGACACGGCGCCAGTCTGCCACGGCTGCGACCTCGACAGCCCACCCCGGCCGTAGGTCACACAGCGCCCGGGCGGACCGGCGGGGATAGGGTCGCGCCATGGCGAGTCGGCGTCGGGCCCGGTCACGCTGGGTGGCTGCAACGTCGCTGCTGTCCGCACTGATGATCATCGCCGGCCAGGCGTGCAGCCGCTCGGAGCCGGGACCGGGTCCCGTCCCGGCGCCGCACTGGTCCCGGGTCGCGCTTCCCGACGGGCTCGATCCGACCGTGCTGGCCTTGTTGCCGGGGTCGGGCGGTGCGGCGGCCGAGACGCTGGTCGGCGCTCAGCTGACCACCAACCCACCAGCACCACGGCTGCTCCGGGTGACCGCCGGTGAGACGGTGTCTCCGATCCCGCTGGAGCCGGTGAGCCCGTACGCGAGGGTGGCGCAGTTCAGAGCCCTGGATTCCGACGGCAGCCGGGTCGTGGCCCTCGGCGGCCGTTCCGGGGGTGCCCACGGCAATGTCCGGTGGACCGTCTGGACTGGCACCCGCGCCGCGGTTCGGGAGCACCCGCAGACGTTCGAGACGTTCGGCGGGCAGCAGGCCGGTGCCCTGGTCGACATCGTGCTGACCGATCGGGGCCCGGTCGTGGTCGGCAGCTGGACCGGGACCGCCGGTGGCCTCGACGCGGCCGTCTGGCTGCCGCGAGGTGACACCTGGCTGCGCCGGGACTCCACCGGCACCCCGCTGGCCAGCAGCAAGACGCGGCTGGTGCTGGCCCGGGCGGCGGTCGCCGACGGCGCTGCCGTGGTCATCGCCGGTTCCACGATCCGGCTGGCGGACGGGGTCAGACAGGGCGCCGCCGTGTGGCGGGCGGACAGTCCCGATGGCGACTGGCGGCGCACCGACCTGCCGGATCCGGGAGGTCGGAGCGAGGCCCAGTCCGTCGCCTGCTCCGGCGATGCCTGCTGGGTGGCGGGCCAGGTCGACGGACGGCTGGCCCTGTGGTCACTGATGGCGTCGAGCGCCGCTCGGACCACCCTGCCGGACACCGCTGTCGACCCCAGCGGACCGGCAGCACGGGTGGTGTCCGGTCCGGCACGGACCGTAGTGGCCTACAGCCAGGACGGGCACAGCCGAGTGCTGCTGGGGCCGAGCGGGGGCGCCGGGGGGTGGAGCCGGAGGACGGGGCCCGATGGTGACCTGGTCGACGCCGTCCTGCAGCAGTCGCGGCTCTATCTCTTGACCCGGCGCGGCACCGGACCGGCGGAGCTCTGGCTTGCGGAACTGGGGTGAGCTGGCCCGGAAACCAAGTCCGGACGTGAGTCAAGGGCCGCGCGCCGAAAGATCCTGCAGCCGGAACTCCCCCCGGTTCCCGGCAGACCGGGCCGGCGCGCGACCCACACCCTTAGGCTGTCATCCGCCACAACCTCCAGATAGGGACCAAGGTCCCAAACTGGCCGGTTGGATATCATCGCGGTGGGTGTGACGCACCTGCGACCCGCGGCGCTTGGCGCGGCTCGGGCAGCTGCCGGTCCCCTACGCTGCTGGTATGAGCACTTCGACTCCCAACCTTCCGGTGCCGGTGCGGATCAGCGCGGGCACCGCGATCAAGATCGGTTTCTTCGGCGCGTTCGGTGCGCTGCTGTTCTCCTTGATCCTCTCGATCATCCTCGGGCTCATCGCCCTGGTGCTGGCTGCGGCCGGGATCTCGATCTTCCAGCAGCTGAGGTAGCCCCGCGGCCCTGCCGTGACGCCATTGAAGTCCCGCGGTGACGCGGCTGCGACCCGGCGGCCGCGAAAACTCGACACCTGCGGAGTTCTGCTGCCAAAATGGCCGATTTCAGCGATATTCCTCGCGTTCTGTCGAGTTTTCGCACCAAGGCGACCGAGCGTACGGAAGGTCAGAGTGCCAGCGAGGACTTGACCACGCCGGCCAGCCGCTCGGCCACCGTCTGCGCCTGGGCCGCGGACTCGGCCTCGACCATCACCCGCACCAGCGACTCGGTGCCGGACGGCCGGAGCAGTACCCGACCGCCGTTGCCGAGCTCACGGGCCGCATCCGCGACGGCACCGCTGAGGGTGGGGTCGCTGGCCGCCCGGGTCTTGTCCACGCCCGGGACGTTGATCAGCACCTGGGGCAGCCGGACCATCACGGCGGCGAGCTCGGCCAGGCTCTGGCCGGTGGCCGCCATCCGGTTCATCAGGTGCAACGCCGTCAGCACCCCGTCGCCGGTGGTCGCGAACTCCGACATCACCACGTGACCGCTCTGTTCGCCGCCGAGGGTGTAGCCGTGGGCCTTCATCTCCTCCAGCACGTAGCGGTCGCCGACCTTCGTCTGCGCCACCCGGATGCCGTGTTCGCCCATCGCCTTGAAGAAGCCGAGATTGCTCATCACGGTCGCGACCACGGTGTCCCCGTGCAGCTGAGCGGACTCCTTCAGCGACAGGGCGAGGATGGCCAGGATCTGGTCGCCGTCGACGACATCGCCGTTCGCGTCGACCGCCAGGCAGCGGTCGGCGTCCCCATCCAGTGCGATCCCGAGATCGGCGCCGTGCTCGACCACCGCAGCCTTGAGGTCGCCCAGATGGGTCGAGCCGCAGTTGTCGTTGATGTTGATGCCGTCGGGGTCGGAGTGGATGGTGACCACCTCGGCACCCTGGCCGCCGAAGGCGCCGGGACCGGTCAGGTGCGCTGCGCCGTTGGCACAGTCGACCACCACCTTGATGCCCTCCAGGCTGGTCGGCTGGGCCAGGCTGGAGACCAGGTGGGCGAGGTAGGACTCGACCAGTGCCGGGTCATCACAGACGCGGCCGACGGCGGCACCCGTGGGTCGCTCCCAGGAGGCTCCCAACCGCTGCTCGATCGCGTCTTCCAGCGCGTCGTCGAGCTTCTCGCCGCCCCGGGCGAAGAACTTGATCCCGTTGTCGGGCATCGGGTTGTGGCTGGCGGACAGCATCACGCCGAAGTCGGCCCCGGTCGCGCCCGTCAGAAAGGCCACACCGGGGGTGGGTACCACGCCCAGCCTGACCACATCGACGCCGGAGCTCGCGAGCCCGGCCACCACCGCAGCCTCCAGGAACTCACCCGAGGCCCGCGGGTCGCGGCCGACGACGGCCACCGGTCGGCGGCCGCCGGACGCGACCGGGTCGCCCAGCACATGGGCTGCTGCAACAGACAGGTCCAGGGCGAGCTCCGCTGTGAGTAACGCGTTCGCTCGGCCCCGGACCCCGTCCGTACCGAAAAGTCGTGCCATCCGAGATGCCGAACGGACGATCAGCGCTTGCTGTACTGGGGCGCCTTCCGGGCCTTCTTCAGACCCGCCTTCTTGCGCTCCTTGATCCGGGCGTCGCGGGTCAGCATGCCGGCCTTCTTCAGGGCCGGGCGGCTGGCCTCAGCGTCCACCGCGTTCAGGGCGCGCGCCACGCCGAGCCGCAGCGCACCGGCCTGGCCGGTGACACCGCCGCCGTGGATGCGGGCGATCACGTCGTAGGAACCGTCGACAGCGGCCGTCAGGAACGGCTCGGAGACGATCTGCTGGTGCACCTTGTTGGGGAAGTAGTCATCCAGCGGACGACCGTTGATCGTCCAGCTACCACTGCCCGGGACGATCCGCACCCGAGCGACCGCTTCCTTGCGCCGACCGGTGGCACCGGCAGCGGCGACCACAGCCGGACGACCCGACGGGTTGTGCTGGGCGGATCCGCTCGCCTCCGAGCGGTAGGCGATCTCCTTGTCGTCCTCGGTGAAGGGGGCGACGTCGTCTGCTTCGATGGTCTCTACGGCGTTCTCAGACACGTGGTTCAATCCTTGCTTCTGCTCGCGAGCAAATGAGGTGACTGGTCAGGACAGTCATTGGGCAATCTGGGTGATCTCGTACTGCTGCGGCTTCTGAGCAGTGTGGGGATGCTCCGGGCCGGAGTAGACCTTGAGCTTCTTGATGAGCTTGCGGCTCAGCCGGTTCTTCGGCAGCATGCCCCAGACCGCGAGCTCCACCGCCTTGCGCGGGTCCGAGTCCAGCAGCTCACCGTACGGGACCGCCTTGAGACCGCCGGGGCGACCGGAGTGACGGTAGGCCATCTTGGCGTCACGCTTGTTGCCGGACAGGGCGATCTTGGAGGCATTGACGATCACGACGAAGTCGCCACCATCGACGTGCGGCGCGTACGTGGGCTTGTGCTTGCCGCGCAGCAGGGTGGCAGCAGAGACAGCGAGCCGTCCCAAGACGACGTCCTCGGCATCAATCACGTGCCATTCCCTGGTGATCTCGCCAGGCTTGGGGCTGTACGTAGACACGGTCGTTGACCATCTTCCATGAGTTACTGACAGAGTTTCGCGTCACGACCCACGCCAGACGGGCGCGGCAGGACGCAACAGCGGCCCAGATTACCTGTCGGCCAGCACCCCGGTCAAAACGACCGGACGGGCGCCCCCCGCTCGGGCGCACCGGTGGCGCGAATCATAGGGCCCCCACTGGCCGTGGATACGGATCGGCGCGTACTTTGTGCCCATGACCGATTCGCTCAGCATTCGCGATAACCGTACCGGCCGCGACTACGAGATCGCCATTACCGACGGCACTATCCGGGCAGCCGACCTCAAGCAGATTGCCCTCGACGGCGAGCCCGGACTCGCCACCTACGACCCCGGGTTCGTCAACACCGCGTCATGCCGGAGCGCAATCACCTACATCGACGGCGACGCGGGCGTGCTGGAATACCGCGGCTACCCGATCGAGCAGCTGGCCGAGTCGTCGTCCTACCTCGAGGTCGCCTACCTGCTGCTGAACGGTGAGCTGCCCACCAGTGACGAGCTGGCCGGCTGGACCCACGAGGTGACCCACCACACCTTCCTGCACGAGAACCTCAAGCAGTTCATCCAGGGTTTCCGCTATGACGCGCACCCGATGGGGATGCTGATGGCCTCGGTCAGCGCCCTGTCCACCTACTATCCCGACGCCCGTGAGATCGCCGATCCGGAGAACCGTCGCCTGCAGATCACCCGGCTGGTGGCCAAGATGCCCACCCTGGGGGCGTTCGCCTACCGGCACGGGCAGGGCAAGCCGTACGTCTACCCCGACAACGACCTGTCCTACACGGCCAACTTCCTCGCCATGCTGTTCAAGATGAGCGAGCAGAAGTACAACGCCGACGAGCGGCTGATCAAGGCGCTGGAGGTGCTGTTCATCCTGCACGCCGACCACGAGCAGAACTGCTCCACCAACGCGGTCCGCTCTGTGGGCTCGTCCCAGGTCGACCCCTACTCCGCGGTCGCTGCCGGCATCGGCGCCCTCTACGGCCCGCTGCACGGTGGCGCCAACGAGGCCGTACTGAAGATGCTGCGCCGGATCGGCACTGTCGGCGAGTTCATCGAGGGCGTCAAGGCGGGCAAGGAGAAGCTGATGGGCTTCGGGCACCGCGTCTACAAGAACTACGACCCGCGCGCCACCATCATCAAGAAGGCCTGCGACGACGTGTTCGCTGTCACCGGCGTCAACCCGCTGCTGAAGATCGCCATGGAGCTGGAGAAGATCGCCCTGGAGGACGAATACTTCATCTCCCGCAAGCTGTACCCCAACGTCGACTTCTACTCGGGTCTGATCTACGAGGCGCTGCAGTTCCCGCCGGAGATGTTCACGGTGCTGTTCGCCATCCCCCGCACCTCCGGCTGGCTGGCCCAGTGGCAGGAGCTGCTGATGGACAAGGACCAGAAGATCGCCCGCCCGAAGCAGATCTACACCGGCGCCCGGACCCGCGACTTCATCCCGATCGAGAAGCGCTGACCTCTTTCTCCGGGGCCGCTCTGTCAGTTTCCCAAGTCGACTTGGGAAACTGTCACTCGGCTCGGCAAATTTGCCGAGCCGAGTGACAGTTTCCCGTGCTTTGTACGCGCACGGCGGCCGAACCCTGGTGGAGGCACGCCCGGTGCACCCCTCTGGACCCGCTGGATCCCCCACGCGCCGCTGGATCCCTGAATCCCCGACGCGCTGCTGAGCCGCCACCCCTCCCATCCCGGGGCCGCGATACGTCGACTCAGCCTCGTCGGGGCTGGAGGTGGGCCTGGACGTCGGAGCCGGGCAACGCCGCCCTGATGGCGCTGGCGACCCGTTCGGTCAGGGTATGGGCGCGCTCGACGGTCCAGTCGCCGGGCACGAGCACCGTCAGGGTGATGAAGCGGTGCTGCCCGGATGCGCGGGTGCGCAACTCGGCGAAGTCGACCTCGGTTGTCCGCATCCGGTCCAGCACGGTGCTGATGCGGTCCAGTTCCTCTGCCGGCAGGGCCGCGTCCAGCAGCGACTGCATCGACGCTGACACCAGCCGGAAGCCGGTCCACAGGATGTTCACCCCCACCACCGCAGCGACGATCGGGTCCAGCGGTTGCCAGCCGGTGAGCGCGACCAACAGCACGCCGACGATGACGCCCGCCGACGTCCAGACGTCGGTCAGCAGGTGCTTGCCGTCGGCAGTGAGGGTCACCGAACGATGAGCCGTGCCCTTCCGCAGCAGCAGCACGCCCACTGCGCCGTTCACCACCGACGCGACGGCGGAGATGGCCAGGCCCAGCCCCAGGCTCTCCAGCACCACCGGGTGCAGGAGACGCTGCACGGCGCTGAACAGGATGAACCCGGCCGCGACGAAGATCATCAAGCCCTCGATGCCGGCCGAGAGGTACTCCGCCTTGCCGTGCCCGAAGTGGTGACCTGCGTCGGCCGGCTTCGCGGCGACGTGCAACGCCACCAGGGCCACGACAGCGGCGACCAGGTTGACCAGCGACTCGGCGGCGTCCGACAGCAGTCCGACCGAGCCCGTCAGCAGGTAGGCACCCGTCTTGAGGCCGATGGTGACCACGGCCGCCGCGATCGACAGCCAGGCGTACCTGGTCAGTGAAGACGCGGTGCCCTGAGGTTCGTCACCGACCCGTGGAAAGGCGAGCCTCCTCATAGGGTCAGCCTCGCATGTCGAACCGGCTTCGGCGGCTGGCTTCGGTGACGGCGGTCCATCAGTGCAGAGTCGGCGACCAGCCTCACAGAACGCAGAACGCCACCCGCGGCATGGCGGGTGGCGCTCTTGGCGGTACGTGGGTCAGCCGGCGATGTCGACCAGCTTCTCGAAGAAGAACTCGTGCTTGAGGAACGACATGTCGTACTCATGGCCCGGGTAGGGCGGGATCAGCTGGGAGGCCTGGATCAGCCGCCAGCCGTCCTGCAGCGCCTCCACCCCGGACTCGTACGGCGGCTCGTCGCTGTCACCGGTGGTCGGGCTGCTTGCACCGGTGCCGTCGTAACGGGACCAGCCGACCACCCTGGCGTCGAGTGCCGAGGTGGCCAGGTAGAGCACCAGCACCTGCTGCCGGAGCGTGCTGCCCTGAACGGTCTGGGTCTGTGTCGCGGTCATTGCGCTACCCCTCCTAGTTGCTCTGGTCCGCGGCCGGGCGATTGCGCACCCGGGTGACCCAGAAGTCGATGTCGTAGTCGTCCTTGCCGCTCAGCTCACGCCACAGCAGGACCCGGTTGTAGACCTCCAGCCGCGCCGTGGCCACCTCGGTCCACGGGTTGCGCAGGCTGAGCTCCTGGTCGATGGCCGGGTCGTCCAGGTCGGAGGTGTCCCACCACAGCCGCTGCTTCACGCTGGGGTTGAACCTGATCTTGTACATGTAGCGCGCGGTGTCCGAGTCGTTGCGGCGACCGCCGTGCCAGATGCCGTGGTGCAGCAGCACGATGGTGCCGGCCGGGCAGACCAGTCGGGTCTGGCCGCGCAGGTTCTGGTAGCGACCGGTGTCGGACTCGTTGGTGCGGCGCAGGTGGCTACCGGGCACGCTCAGCGTGCCGCCCATCTCGAGGGTCACCTCGCGCGGGTAGTACATCATCTGGACGTCGAACGCGTCCGGGCGCACGTCGATGATCGCGTCACCGTGCAGTGGCTGCGCCTCACCCTCGTGCGGCTTGCGCACGTGGACGGCGTGATGGTCGATGGTGGGGTTCGGCCCGAGCAGGCTGTGCAGCGCACCAGCCACCTCGGGCAGGTCGAGCAGGTCGCGGGCCAGCGTTCCGGGACCGAAGGCCTCATCCACGGTCATGCCGTAGTCCACCTCGCCGGGGCCTGCGGCCAGCCGCTCGACGGCGGGGCCATTGATCTCGTCGGGCACGATGCCGTCGAAGCGCAGGAAGCCCTGCGCGACGAAGCGGGCGACCTCGACAGAGGTCAGGAGCTTGGCGCCTTCCGGCGCGGCGGCCGGGGCAACTTCTCGGGTCTGCACAGCCATGCTGTCGGTTTCCCTCTTTCGGGTTGGATCGGGAGGACACTCTCACCAGTGCCAGGCACTGGTTCGAATACGTCAACCCTAAACCGAGCTGCGCTTCAGGCGCGTGGTTCTGCTTCACCATTACTGGTAGATTCTCACTGTGACACCGACCGCCCTCGCACCGGTCACCGAGTCGGTCCACCTGGACCAGCCGCCGACCGTTGTGGGTGCCGGCATCGGCGTGCACGGCCTGAACAGCAACCGAGACCACTACCAGCTGCCGCACCACTGGTCGTTGCACCTCTACCGCTACCACGCCACCATCACCCTCGACGGCGTGCCGCACACCATCCGACCGGGCAGTGTCAGCCTGGTCGCCCCCGGCGTGGACATCGAGTACGCCTACCGCGGCGTCTCCGAGCATCTCTACGCGCACCTGGCCCTGCAGCACTCAGGCTCACCGCGTCCGGTGCTGGCGGTGCAGGATGCCGGCAGCGCCACCAGCGGCATCGCCGACCTGATGATGCACATCGTGGGCAACCTGCGTTCGTCCCCCGCCCAGGCGTCGGCCGAGGCGTGGACGGCGCTGCACCGGGTTGTCGCCCTGTCCGAGCCGCAGACCAGCGCACCGCACCCGGCTGTCACCCAGGCGATCTCCTACATCGAGGCCAACCTGGCCTACCCGCTGGAGGTGGCGCGGATCGCCGAGCTCTGCGGGCTCTCCCACAACCATCTGACCCGCGTCTTCCGGCAGGCGACCGCCCAGACGGTGGTGGGCTACATCAGGCACCGCCGACTGCAGCAGGCGCGGCACCTGCTGCAGAACTCGACCCTGCCGATCGCGGCGGTGGCCAGGTCGGTCGGCTACACCGACCTGCAGGCGTTCAACAAGGCGTGCCACCACGAGTTCGGGGCCGCTCCCCGGACCCTCCGCGCGGTCTGAGCCACTGATCCCGCCGCGCAGCAGGCGGCACCGACCGAGGCCGAGCCAGGCTCAGGACCGGAGCCGCTGGACCCGCTTCTCGTCCCAGACCGGCTCGTCGGACTCGTACACGCTGCCGTCGGCGCCGAAGACCAGGAACCGGTCGAAGCGACGCGCGAACCAGCGGTCGTGCGTGACCGAGACGACGGTGCCCTCGAACGAGTCGAGCCCCTGCTCCAGCGCCTCGGCGGACTCGATGTCCAGGTTGTCGGTCGGTTCGTCCAGCAACAGCAGCGTCGCCCCGGAGAGCTCGAGCAGCAGGATCTGGAACCGCGCCTGCTGCCCGCCGGACAGCGACTCGAACCGCTGCTCGGCGGCGTGGGCCAGCTCGTAGCGGTCCAGCTTGCGCGACGCCAGCTCGCGGCCCATCCCGTCCCGGTGCTCATCACCGCGGTGCAGGATCTCGAGCAGGGTCTTGCCGACCAGCTCCGGGTGGTGGTGGGTCTGGGCGAACCAGCCCGGCCTGACCCGGGCTCCCAGCTTGGCCTTGCCGGTGTGCGCGACGGCGGCGATGTCCAGGCTGCCCACCGGCCGGTGTTCGATGTCGGGGTCGGAGCCGCCGCGCGCCAGCAACCTCAGGAAGTGCGACTTGCCGGAGCCGTTGGAGCCGAGCACCGCGACCCGGTCTCCGAACCAGATCTCGACGTCGAAGGGCTTCATCAGCCCGGTGAGCTCGAGCCGCTCGACCACCACCGCACGCTTGCCGGTCCGGCCACCCTGCAGCCGCATCGAGACCTGCTGCTCGAGCGGGATGGCCTGCGGCGGACCGGCCTCCTCGAACTTCGCCAGCCTGGTCTTGGCCGACTGGTAGCGGCTGGCCATGTCGGAGTTGTACGCCGCCTTGTTCTTGTACATCAGCACCAGGGCCCGGAGCTTGGCATGTTCCTCGTCCCAGCGACGCCGCAGCTCCTCGAACCGCAGGAACCGCTCCTTACGCGCCTCGGCAAAGGTGGCGAAGCCACCGCCATGCGTCCAGACCGTGTTGCCGGCGGCGCCAAGCTCAACGGCCGCGATCGAGGTGGCCGCCTCGGCCAGCAGCTCGCGGTCGTGGCTCACCAGCAGGACCGTCTTCTGGGTCGACGACAGTTGATCCTCCAGCCACCGCTTGCCCGGCACATCGAGGTAGTTGTCCGGCTCGTCGAGCAGCAGCACCTGCTCCGGGCCACGCAGCAGCACCTCGAGCGCCAGCCGCTTCTGCTCACCGCCGGACAGCGTGTTGACCTCGCGCCACTTAACCTGCTCGTACGCCATCCCGAGGGCCGCCGTGCAGCACGCGTCGAAGACCACCTCCGCCTCATAGCCACCGGCGTCGGCATACTCGCCCAGTGCTGCGGCATAGGACATCTGGGTGCCCTCGCTGTCGTCCTCCATCAGGGCGAGCTCCAGCCGGTCGACCGCTGCAACGGCATGCTGGAGCCGCTCCGGCGCCAGCGAGAACACCAGGTCGCGGACCGTCGAGCGGTCTCTGATGCTGCCGATGAACTGGCGCATCACCCCCAACCCCCCGCTGCGTGACACGGATCCGGCGGTCGGCGCGAGGTCACCCGCGACGATACGCATCAGGGTCGTCTTGCCGGATCCGTTGGCCCCCACCAGGGCGACGACGGCCCCATCGGCGACCCGGAAGGAGACGTCGTCCAGCAGCACCCGACCATCCGGAAGCTGGTAGGAGACACCCGACAGTTCGACGTGACCCATGGCGGGAATCCTAGGTGCTGCGACCGGCCCGACCAATCGAATAAGCCCAGCCGCCGAATAGGTGCGCCGCGACCTGACCGGTAAATTGCCGCCCATGGTCCAACAACCAGACGCCGGCCGGCAGGTGGCGAAGGAGGCCAGGCTCTGGGTGCTCGCCCTGGTCTGCGCGACCGGCGGCGCGACCGCCGTCGCCCTCAGCGACTCGCTGGCGATCGGGGTCGCGGTCTTCCTCGGCCTGCTCGGTGTGCTGGGCCCGATTCTGTACGCGTACGAGAAGAAGCAGCGCCGGTGACCCCCATCTCGCAGGCCAATGGCACCCGGGTGCAACGCGACGTCGTCTCCTTCGTCCGCCGCAGCACCCGGATGACCCCGAAGCAGCGCCGCTCCTGGGAGGCCCATCACGACGACTTCGTGCTCAACCTCCCGCAGGGAGCGACCGACACCTCCATCGCGCCCGACGCCCAGGTCAACCTCGCCGCAGCATTCGGGCGCGAGGCCCCGCTGATCGTCGAGATCGGGCCCGGCATGGGCGAGTCCCTGGTCCCGATGGCCCAGGCTCGGCCGAACCACAACGTGCTGGCCTTCGAGGTTTACCAGCCGGCTGTCGCCCGCATCATGGCCAAGCTCGCCGAGCAGCAGGTCGGCAACGTCCGCATCATCCGGGCGAACGCCGTCGAGGGCCTGGAGCGGCTGTTGCAGCCTGGACAGCTCGACGAGCTGTGGACCTTCTTCCCCGATCCGTGGCCGAAGTCCCGACATCACAAGCGCCGGCTGGTGACCACCCCGTTCGCCGACCTGGTGGCGTCCCGGCTGCGACCGGGTGGCCAGTGGCGGCTGGCCACCGACTGGCAGGACTATGCCCTGCAGATGCGGGCCGTGCTGGACAGCCATCCCGCGTTCGACAACGACTGCGCCGCCGGCTGGGCGCCACGCTGGCCGCAGCGCCCGATGACGAAGTTCGAACAGCGCGGCATCGACGCCGGCCGGCACATCTACGACCTCGCCTACCGTCGCCGATGAGCGCTGACGCGCTGGCCGGGCTGCGCCGCTGGCGACTCGACGTCGCCTATGACGGCTCCGGCTTCTCGGGCTGGGCGAGCCAGCGGGAGCTGCGGACGGTTCAGGGCACGTTGGAGCACTGGATCGGCAGGGTGCTGCGGCTGAGCGCTGCCCCGACGGTGGTCTGCGCCGGGCGCACCGATGCCGGTGTCCATGCCCGCGGACAGGTGGCACACGTCGACCTGCCCGCTGACCTCGTCGACGATGCCGGCGTGGTCCTGTTTCGGCGACTGGCCCGCGTCCTGCCCGACGATGTCGTGGTGCGTGCGGTCAACCCCGCTGCGGCGAACTTCGATGCCAGGTTCGCCGCGATCTGGCGCCGCTATGTCTACCGGCTGAGCGACGGCGAAGCAGGGCCCGACCCTCTCTATCGCCACCAGATCGCGCAGGTCCGGCATCGGCTTGACGTGGCGGCCATGAACGAGGCCGCCGTTCACTTGCTGGGACTACGGGACTTCGCCGCCTTCTGCCGCCGACGCCCGGGCGCGACCACCATCCGTACCCTGCTCGAGCTCGCCGGGACCAGGCTGGACGCCGGGCCGATGGCCGGGGTGATCGAGCTGACGGTCAAGGCGGACGCGTTCTGCCACTCGATGGTCCGCTCACTGGTCGGCGCGCTGGACGCCGTCGGTACCGGTCGACGCGATGCCGACTGGCTGCAGCGGGTGGCGTCCGGGGCGGTGCGCGACAGCGGTGTCCCGGTGATGCCGGCACATGGTCTCACCCTGGAGGAGGTGGGCTATCCTGCCGATGACCGACTCGCCTCCCGGGTGCGCCAGGCCCGTTCCGTACGAGAGCTTCCGCGATGATCGACCACTACTTCCAGACCCCCGACGACGTCGAGCGCCGTCGGGCGGTCACCGCGCGGATCTGGGGCACCGAGTACGAGTTGACCACCGCCAACGCGGTCTTCTCCTTCGAAGGGCTGGACCTGGGCACGGCTGTGCTGATGCGCGAGTCCCCCATTCCCGAGAACGCCAGGCGCCTGCTCGACCTGGGCTGCGGCTACGGACCGATCGCGCTGGCACTGGCCGACCACTGTCCGAGCGCCGTCGTCGACGCCGTCGACGTCAATGACCGGGCGCTGGCGCTCTGCCGGGACAACGCGGCAGCGCTGCGGCTGTCCGAGCGGGTGCGGGTGCTGCGGCCCGAACAGGTGCCGCCGGACGCCAGCTATGACGAGATCTGGTCCAACCCGCCGATCAGGATCGGCAAGCAGGCCCTGCACGAGCTGCTGCTGACCTGGCTGCCCAGGCTGGCACCCGAGGGTGTGGCCAGGCTGGTCGTCGGCCGCAACCTCGGGGCCGACTCGCTGCAGCGCTGGTTGGGCGAGCAGGGCTGGTCCTGCGAACGGGTGGCGAGCGCCAAGGGGTTCCGGGTGTTCGAGGTTCGTCGGGCCGACAACGTCAACGGTTCTCACTGACGGCGAACATCACCTCGGGCCAACGCCGGTCCAGCAGCTTGCCGCCCTGGGCGATTCCGACCTTGAGCACCAGTACGCCGCTGAGCACGCCCACCACAGCAGCGAGGTAGCCCAGCCAGTGGACCCAGATCGAACCGATCACCAGAGCCAGGGTCGGCAGCACCAGCAGCAGCGTGACCAGCGTCGAGACACTGAACGACAGCAGCGCGGGTAGGCTCCCGGCGCTGCCCTTCTGGAACGGGTTCGCCCCCGGCGGCGGCGCCGGGTACTGCCACAGCGCACCGACCCAGCAGCCCACCCCGAGACCGATCAGGGTCAGGCCGAGGGTGAGACCCAGCACCGGCACCACCAACTGCCACTGGCGGCCGAGGAACGTGGTGACGATGATCGTCACCACCAGCACCGGGCCAAGCACGGTGACGGTGGACATTACTCTGCCGGCCCGGTCGTCGGCGCCGCGGATCCCGGTGGAGATGTGCAGCCAGATCGCCGTTCCGTCGTAGGAGAGGTCCTGCGCAATGGTCATCCCCATCAGCAGACCCAGCAGCACCGGGGTGAAGGCGACCAGCTCGGGGGACCCCTTCGGGCTGGCCAGCTGGCTGACGATGATCGACACCGGAGCGATCAGGAACCCGGCGACGCCGGCCAGGTAGCGCGGGTCCCGCCGCCAGTACCGCAGCGTCCGGCCGGCGACCCCGCCGGCCGGGGTCGCCGGGTACAGCTTGTCGACCAGGGAGCCGGACCGGACCTTCTGCTGCCCGCCGCCACTGTCGAGCGGTTCGGTCAGCCGCAGCGCCAGGAAATGGGCCCAGCCGAACCAGAGCCCGAACATCAGGGCGACGGCGAGCAGCAGCCGCACGAGTGCCGGACCCCAGGCTCCCCGCGCGACGTCGGCGGGAACGGCCCAGGCCCAGCCGAACGGTGTCCACGCCATCGCTCGGGCCGCCTCGGCCAGCAGGAAGCGCATCTGCGGCGTCCCCTCGGCGTACAGGTTGCCGAACAGGTTGCCACCGATCCCCAGCACCAGCCCGAACAGCACCAACACCAACGCTGCCAGATCGCGGAAGCGACGCGAACCCAAGAACCTGGCCGCAGCCGAGGTGGCGAACCGGGACAACAGGAAGCAGGTGGCCACCCCGATCGGTACAGCGACCACCGCGGCGACCAGACTGGCCGCACCGCCCGACCAGGCGACCAGGAGGGCCAGCGAGACGACGACGGTGGCGATGCCCGGACTGCCGATCAGACCGGCGACCAGCAGGCCCGGCAGCAGCTCACGGGCCCGCACCGGCAGCAGCGCGAACCGGGCAGGGTCGACTGTCTCGTCCACCCCGAACACCAGCAGGGACATCACCAGCCAGCCCGCTGTCAGGAGTCCGAACGCCAGAACCGTGACGTCGGCGATCAGGTTCACCGAGGTGTAACGCAGCGCCACCAGGCCGGCCACCGCCAGGACCACCAGGCCCAGGGCATAGACCATCCCGAGGACCAGGCCGACCGTCCGCCACAGGCTGCGTCGGAGGTTGTTCCGCAGCAGGGTCAGCTTGAGCCGGACGAGGAGCGCAACCACGCCAACGCCTCCTGTCCGGACGCATGGAACCCCACCAGTTCGAGGAAGCGGCTCTGCAGCGAGGAGCCGGCCCGGACCTCGTCGAGCGTGCCGGTGGCCAGCACCCGTCCCTGGGCCACCACGGCGAGATCGTCGCAGAGGCTCTCCACCAGCTCCATCACATGGCTGGACATGACGACGGTCCCACCGCTGTCGGCATACCCCCGCAGGATCGACCGGATAGCCTCCCCGGAGACCGGGTCGACCGCCTCGAACGGCTCGTCGAGGACCAGCAGCCGGGGTGCGTGGATCAGCGCACAGGCCAGCCCGATCTTCTTGGTCATGCCCGCCGAGTACTCCACCACCAGGGTGTCGGCGTCCTCGGCCAGGCCGAGCGCCTCCAGCAGCTCGGCTGACCGCGAGGCGATGTCGGCCGGCGGCACCCGCCGCAGCAGACCGACATAGTGCAGCAGCTCGCCGCCACTGAGCCGGTCGAACAGGCGCAGTCCGTCGGGCAGTACGCCCATCAACGCCTTAGCCCTGGCCGGGTCGCTCCAGACGTCGTGCCCCAGCACGATCGCCGTGCCGGCGTCGGGACGCAGCAGCCCGGTGGCCATCGACAGGGTCGTCGTCTTGCCGGCCCCGTTCGGACCGACCAGCCCGAACAGACAGCCCGCGCGGACCTCCAGGTTGAGGTCGTCGACGGCCCGTTTCGACCCGAAGGTCTTGCGCAGACCGATCAGAGACAACGCGGAGGGCATGCAACCAGTCAACACCACGACCGGTCCGCGAATCGGCTCCGGCTGTCCCGCCGGTGGCGGGTGAACGGCGACGTTTCGCCCGGCGTCGGATGGGTAAGCAGTCGACGAGGACCTGTCCATCGGCGCCTCCAGGGGCGGTCCGAGGCCTGTTCCCCGGTCCAACAGGGCAGGTTTAGGATGAAAACCGCGTCCGCGTTCGGCGGATGCTGTCTAGAGACCTCGAAAAGGACACTCATGGCGACTTACGAACTTCCCGATCTCCCCTACGACTACGGTGCACTCGAGCCCCACATCTCGGGCCAGATCATGGAGCTGCATCACGACAAGCACCACGCCACCTATGTCAAGGGCGCCAACACCGCGCTGGAGCAGATGGCCGAGGCGCGCGACGGCAACTCCTTCGGCAGCATCGGCGGCCTGGAGAAGAACCTCGCCTTCAACCTGGGTGGTCACATCAACCACTCGGTGTTCTGGCCCAACCTCTCCCCCGACGGCGGCGACAAGCCGGACGGCGAGCTCGGCGCAGCCATCGACGAGTACTTCGGCAGCTTCGACAAGTTCCGCGCTCAGTTCGAGGCGAACGCGGCAGCCATCCAGGGCTCCGGCTGGTCAATGCTGGTCTGGGACTGCCTGGGTCAGCGGCTCAACATCATGCAGCTGTTCGACCAGCAGGGGAACCTGCCGGCTGCACAGATTCCGATCGTGCTGCTGGACATGTGGGAGCACGCGTTCTATCTGCAGTACAAGAACGTCAAGGCCGACTACGTGACCGCGTGGTGGAACGTCGTCAACTGGGCCGACGCCGCTCAGCGTTTCGCCGCAGCCAAGCAGAACTCCGCCGGTCTGATCACGCTGTAGCTGCCCCGGAGCGGTGATCGACTTCGCTGTGGGTTGCCACCCGCTACGTGCTCTGAGCCTGCTACGTGCTCTGAGCCTGTCGAAGAGCACCACGCGCTCTGAGTTGAACTACGCGCTCTGAGTTGAACTACGCGCTCTGAGCTTGTCGAAGAGCTATGAAGCCCTTCGACAAGCTCGGGGCGCGTTCGTGGTTTCGCCCTTCGACAAGCTCAGGGCGCGTTCGACAAGCTCAGGGCGCGTTCGACAGGCTCAGGGCGCGTTCGACAGGCTCAGGGGGTGTTCGCCAGCAGGCGCACCTGGTCGATGGTGTCGGCCTCGGACGGCGACTTGTCGTCGCGGTAGCGGAGGACCCGAGCGAACCGGAGTGCGATCCCACCTGGATAGCGGCTCGACCGCTGGATGCCGTCGCAGGCGATCTCCACCACCAGCTGCGGCCGAACATGCACCGTACCTGCGGTACGCCGTGTCTCCAGCTCAAGGAACCGGTCGGTCTGCCAGCGCAGCAGCTCGTCGGTCAACCCCTTGAAAGTCTTGCCCAGCATGATCAACTCCCCGGTGCCGGGGTCCCGGGCGGCCAGGTGCAGGTTCGACAACAGACCGGTCCGGCGACCATGTCCCCACTCGGCCGCGGTCACCACCAGGTCGAAGGTGTGGCGTGGCTTGATCTTGACCCAGCCGGCGTCCCGCCGCCCGGCGGCATAGCCTGCGGTGACGTTCTTGATCACGACCCCTTCATAGCCTCGAGAGACGGCGTCGGCGAACACCGACCCGACCGTCGCCTCATCCTCGGCGAGGACCCGCGGAACGATCATGCTCGGCGGCAGCACCTCCGCCATCACCTCGATCCGCTGCGCCAACGGAGCATCCAGCAGGTCGCGGTCGCCGGCTCGGAGCAGGTCGAAGAAGAAGACCGACAGCGGAGTCCGTGCGGCCTGCGCGGCGACGTCGACCTGGCTCGCGGTCCGCGAGGCGATCACCTGGAACGCCTCCGGCCGTCCGTCGACGCGGAAGGCGAGCACCTCACCGTCCAGCACGAGTTGCGGCTCGGCGAGACTGCGGACGGCGCTGACCACCTCGGGCAGCCGGTCGGTGATCTCCTCCAGGCTGCGGGTGTAGATCGACACCACGTCTCCATCGCGGTGCACCTGCACCCGGATCCCGTCCAGCTTGAAGTCGACCGCGACCGGAAGACCACTCTTGTCGACGGCGGCTCCGGTGTCGGGCGCGCTGGCGGCCAGCATCGGCAGCACCGGCACTCCCAGGGTCAGCCCTACCGCGGTCAGGGCGTCGACTCCCCCGCGTCGTAGCACCACACCGGCGGCGGCGGTCGAGCCCAGCAGCATCGCGGCCCTGCGCACTGCGGCGACCGGCACGTCGGTAGCCAGCGCCAGCCCCTCCTGGACCAGCGAGTCCAGGGCCCCCTGACGCAGCTCCTCGAAGACCAACCCCCGCAGCAGCATCTGCTCGCTGTCGGTGGCACGACCGAACAGCTCCACCACCGCCGAGACCCGGGCTCGGGTCGAGCCGGCCCCGGACAGGTCGGCGATGAGCTCAAAGGCCCGGTCCGCCTCGGCCACCGTGAGCGTGGCCTCTGCGGCTGCGACCGGCAGGTCCAGCAGGGAACGCCAGCCAACCCCGGTCCGGCGCTGGCGCAGTCGACCGGAGAGATAGCTGATCACGATCTCGATGTCCTCGGCGGTCGCCTCGGACAGGACGCCGGCGATCAGGTCCCGCTTGACGTTGCGCGACGGGGTGGCGGCCAGCGCGGCAGAGGTCTCGGCGATACGAACCAGCAGCATGTCTTCATTGTGCTGGACCACACCGACAGCCGCGCCGCGGTTCTGGCGCACTCATGTATCACCAGCGGCGAGGTCCGCTCCTTGCTGACATCACGACCCGCAGGGGTGTAAACGGTGACCTGGTCACCTCCTTACACCGACATCCTGGTGCCAGAGGCTTTGTCGGGGGACGCTCTGAGCCAGTACGACGTCGGCGTCCCTGCGGGTCGTTTGTCATCTCGGGAGCGTGCCGCAGTAGGGCGTCGGGGGCCACAGCCAGGTCGGAGGGAGCCCTCTGCCTGTCGTTAGCGCTCACGGCGTGGTCGCGCTCTCACGAATTGGTGACAATCGTCTCTCAATAGACTCGCAAGCATTGACACCGAACCGGTTCAGTGATGGGTTGACTACAACCAATCACCGAGAGCGGGGTCGATGCAGTGAAGCAGGATCGGGCGAAAGGGTGGCTCACCGAGCCGATTTCCTGTCGTCTGTGCGCTTCCCGTCCGCGGCCTGCTGCCTCGTCCCGCAACGGTGTGGCCGATGACATGTTTCCTGGCGAACCTCCTGGTTGACCACTACATGTCTGCTCACGTGACACAGTCCAGCGGCTCGTGCAACCGGCATCCGCGGCTTCCCAGCAGCAGTTGGACTGTCCCAACATCCGGGGGATCTCACCAACCTGACACCGCTTCACTGTGCAGGAAGTGCCCCGCGCCGCCTCGGCGGCCGGGCCACGCATCGCAAGGCATCAACCGTTCAAGGAGGAACAGATGAATGACATGTCGGACCACGATCTCGCTTCACCCGAAGACTCAGCGGCACGTACCTGGGGCAGCAGCTGGGAAACCAGCCGTCGGAGGTTTCTGAGCATCAGCGGCCTCGCGCTCGGTGGCGCGGCGATCGGCCTCGGCGCGGCCGGCTGCGGCACCGCCAAGACCGGCAACGACAACAAGGGCGGACAGGCCCAGGGACGAGCCGGTGCTGCCGGGGAGACGCTGTTCGTCGCCGGGTTCCAGTGGGGCCCGCCGACCAACTTCAACCCGGTCGGCCCCTCACCGGCCTGGCCCGCCGGCGGAGGCCAGAGCCAGCTGATCTATGAGACGCTGGTCCGCTTCAACATGGTCGACGGCTCACTCCAGCCCGGCCTCGGCACGGAGCTGAAGGAGAACGACGGCGGCAAGTCCTTCACCGTCGCCCTCCAAGAAGGCACCAAATGGTCCGACGGCAAGGACCTCACCGCCGACGACGTCGTCTTCACCTTCGAGATCGCCAAGGACGCCTCCCTGTCCTACTCCAACGTGTGGGAATACCTGGAGACGGTCAGCGCCACCGACCCCCGCACCGTCGAGTTCAAGGTCAAGACCAAACCGTTCAACCCGCTCCCGGTCAAGAACGCCATCGCCGGCACCTACATCATCCCCAAACACATCTGGGAAGAGTTCGCCACCGCCAAGACCCTCGCCAAGCAGGCCAACACCAAACCCGTCGGCTCCGGACCGTTCCTGCTCGACAAGTACGACCAGACCCAGGTGGTGCTCAAGCGCGACGACAACTACTGGGGCAAGAGTGTGTTCGGCACTCCCGCCATGAAGTCGGTCGTCCACCCCATCTTCAAGAGCAACAGCGACGGCGACCTCAAGCTGGAGAGCGGCGAGATCGACGCAAGCCAGCAGTTCACCGCTCAGATCTGGAAGATGTGGGAGGACAAGAAGAAGCCGGTTGGCACCTGGCTGAAGGAGAAGCCCTACTACCTGCCGGGCAACATCCCACTGCTGCAGATCAACCAGACCGTCAAGGGCCTCGACAACCCCAAGGTCCGCCAGGCCATCGCCTACGCCATCGACACCCCCAACATCGCCAGCACCGCCATGTCGGACTACTCCGAACCGGCCAACGCCAGCCTCATCCTGCCCACCGGGTACGAGTCCAAGTTCTATGACGAGGCCGGCGTGAAGGACAAGGGCTGGACGTTCGACAAGAACAAGGCCGTCGAGATCCTGGAGAAGGAGCTCAAGGCCAAGAAGGGCTCCGACGGCATCTACAAACTCCCCGACGGCACCCGACTCGGCCCCTGGACCCTGATCACCCCCACCGGCTGGACCGACTGGAACACCGCCTGCGAAATCGTCGCCAAGTCCTGCCAAGCCGTCGGCATCGACGTCAAAACCGAGTTCCCCCAAGCACCCAACGTCACCTCCAAAATGCAGAACGGCGACTTCCAACTCGCCTGCTGGAGCGCCTCCGGCGTCAGCCCCGCCAGCCCCTGGAGCCGCTTCCGCGACCTCCTCGACGACCGCGGCGCCGCCCCCGTCGGCAAAACCACCTTCTACAACTTCACCCGCTTCAAGCACCCCGACGTCCCCAAGCTCCTCGACGACGCCGGCGCAGCCACCACCGACGACGAACGCAAAACCATCTACCAAAAGCTCGACGCCATCTACCGCCAAACCATCCCCGTCGTCCCCCTCATGTACCGCCCACTCGAGTTCTACGAGTTCAACGAATCCAACTGGACCGGCTTCCCCACCGAAGCCAACCCCTACGCCCCACCCATGTGGCAAGGAGCCGGCATCACCTGGCTCTTCAAGATCAAGAAGGTCGGCACCTAAGACCGAGGTTCGCCGATGGTCCTGTTGACGGCGACTAGGGAGCGACAAGCCATCGCGGCTTGTCGCTCCCCGGCCGTCGCAAGCGGATCGTCACGTTCTGCAAGACAACCCGATCACGACCTGATACACCTTGACTAACGACACGGACTGGGGTCTGCAATGAACTTCACGCGGTATCTGGGACGGAAGGCGCTGTGGTACATCGGTGCCCTGTTTGTCGCCCTGATGCTCAACTTCTTCCTGCCGAGACTCATCCCCGGCAACCCGGTGGACAGCCTGGTCAGCCAGCTCTCCCGCGGCGGCGGCAGCAGCGGTGAGCAGATGAAGGCGATCTACGAGAACTACATGCGCGAGTTCGGCCTTGACAAGCCGCTGTGGCAGCAGTTCTTCATCTACATGGGCCAGCTCTTCCAGGGCAACCTGGGCACCTCGTTCGGTCAGTATCCGGCCTCGGTGAACGGACTGGTGGCCAACGCACTGCCCTGGAGCATCGCGATCCAGCTGCCCGCCATCCTGATCGGCTGGGTGGTCGGCAACACGATCGGCGCCATCGCCGCCTTCAAGGGTGGCTGGTTCGACCGCGGCGCCTTCGTGAGCAGCCTGTTCCTCTCCTCGATGCCCTACTACTGCCTGGCCATCCTGCTGCTGTTCGGGTTCGGGGTCATCCTCGGTGTGCTGCCCGTCGGCGGCGCCTACTCCTTCGGGCTCAGTCCGGAGCTCTCGATGGCCTTCTTCGGCGATGCGATCTCCTACTTCTGGCTACCGTTCTGGTCCCTGGTGCTGATCTTCATCGGCGGTCAGGCCGTCGGCATGCGCTCGATGGCCATCTACGAGCTGGGTTCGGACTACGTGAACTACGGCCGCGGGCTCGGTCTGAGCGACAACCGGATCGTCCGCTACATCTTCCGCAACGCCATGCTTCCCCAGATCACCGGGCTGGCGCTGTCCATCGGTGGCCTCGTCGGCGGCGCACTGATCACCGAGCTGGTCTTCTCCTACCCCGGTATCGGCACGCTGCTCTTCAACGCCATCAGCCAGAACGACTACCCGGTCATCCAGGCAGTCACCTTGATCATCACCCTGGCCGTTCTCGCCGCGAACTTCGCCGTCGAGATCGCCTACGGCCTGATCGACCCACGCATCCGCGCCGCAAGCATCGGAGACCGCTGATGAAAGCCGTCAATTTCACCCCCCGCTTCTGGGTAGCGCTGGGGCTCGTCCTGTTCACCCTGCTGCTGGGCCTGGTCGGCCCGCTGGTGGTGCACACCGACCCCAACGCCGTCGTCGGTGGTCTCTATGACGCGCCGAGTGCTCAGCAATGGCTGGGCACCGACAACGAGGGCCAGAGCGTGCTGGCCAACCTGGTGTACGGCACCCGGACCTCCCTCATCGTGGGTCTGCTGGCCGGCACCATCGCCACCACGATCGGCCTGGTCATTGGCCTGGTGGCTGGCTTCCAGGGCGGCTGGCTCGACGACGCCCTGATGGGTATGACCAACGTCGCGCTGGCGATCCCGTCGATCGTGGTGGTCATCCTGCTCTCGATCGCGCTCCCCAGCCGCGGGTCGTTCACCCTGGCGCTGGTGATCGGCGTCACCGGCTGGCCCTGGACTGCGCGCGCGGTGCGTGCCCAGGCCACCAGCGTCCGAACGCGCGAGCACATCGATGTGGCCAGGTTGTCCGGCGCCCGTTGGGGCAGCATCCTCGCCTGGGACGTGCTGCCCTACCTGCTCAGCTATGTGGTGATGGCCTTCGTCCTCCAGGTGGCCGGCGCCATCTTGACCGAGGCCGCCCTGAGCATGCTGGGCCTGGGCCCGTCCGGTTCGGTGTCCCTCGGCGTGATGCTCTACTGGGCCCTTGCCTGGGGTTCCATCCGCACCGGGGCCTGGTGGGCCTTCATGCCACCGACCCTGATGCTCACCCTGATCGCGTTCTCGCTGCTGCTGCTGCAGTCGAGCCTGGACGAGGTCTTCAACCCGCGGCTGCGCCGTGGTCGGGCGGCCCGGCGCAAGAAGGTGGTCGGGGTCACCGAACCGGCCGTCGGAGCGCCGGTCCCCATCCCGATCGAGAGTGGCGAGGACAGTGACGTCGAAGTGGGCCGGGGAGTCGAGACCTCCTCAGGCACCCACACCCGAGGAGGCAACGGATGACCAGACTGCTGAACGCGGAGAACCTGCGCGCGTCGTACCGCACCCCGGACGGTCGCGAGGTGACCGCCGTTGACGACGTGTCGGTCTACATCGACGAGGGCGAGGTGCTCGGCATCGCCGGAGAGTCCGGCTGCGGCAAGTCCACCCTCGGAGCCATCCTGTCGCTCACCGCCCGCCCCCCGCTGTTCGTGGAGGGCGGCACCCTGGAGATCGAGGGCAAGGCCCAGGAGCTCGGCGGCAAGAACAAGATTCCCCGCACCTGGCGTGGCGCGGTCGTCTCAATGCTGCCCCAGGGTGCGATGAACTCGATCAGCCCGACGATGCGGGTCCGCGACCTGGTCTTCGATGTCATGCGGGCCCACGACCGCGGCATCAAGCGGTCCGAGGCGATGGACCGGGCCCGGGACCGGATCGCCAGCCTCGACCTCCCGGTCCGGGTGCTGGATGCCTATCCGCACCAACTGTCCGGAGGCATGAAGCAGCGGGTGGTGACGGTCATCTCCACGCTGTTGAACC
Organism: Microlunatus panaciterrae; assembly: GCF_016907535.1. NCBI lineage: Bacteria > Bacillati > Actinomycetota > Actinomycetes > Propionibacteriales > Propionibacteriaceae > Microlunatus > Microlunatus panaciterrae. The sequence goes on along the minus strand of NZ_JAFBCF010000001.1, from coordinate 2,756,302 downwards.
CGCGACTGCTGATCGCGGACGAGCCTACGTCGGCGCTGGACGTCTCGTCGCAGAAGGCGCTGATCGACATGCTGCTGCAGATGCTGGACCAGAAGATCATGGCCGGGGTCGTCTTCGTCACCCACGACCTACCGGTGCTGCGTACGATCTCCAACCGGATCGCGGTGATGTATGCCGGCAAGATCGTCGAGGTCGGTGATGCGGAGGAGCTCACCGAGGCGCCCAAGCACCCGTACTCGGCTGCGCTGCTCAACTCCGTGCTGTCGCCCGAACCGGGCTTCCGCAACCGCCGGGTGCAGGGCATCAAGGGCCATCCGCCGAACCTGGAGCACCCGCCTGCAGGTTGCCGTTTCCATCCGAGGTGCGGTCTGGCGATGGATGAGTGCTTCACCCAGGAGCCGCCGCATGTCGGTGACGACCTGCGCTTCTCGTCCTGCTTCTGGACAGCCAAGCACCCGGGAGAGTCGGTGCCGTTGACGGCGGTCACTACCGCCGATCTGGCCGCCTCCGACCCACTGCTGGTGGTGACCCAGCAGGGCGAGCTGGTCGACCCCGACGTCGATGAACCCACCCGAGACGAAGAGGTGTCTGCATGACCGAGATCCTGAAGGCCGAACACCTCACCAAGACCTTCGGCCACGGCAAGAATGTGGTTGAGGCGGTCAAGGACGTCTCCTTCTCCCTGGAGGAGCGGGAGTTGGTCACGGTCGTCGGTGAGAGCGGGTCGGGCAAGTCGACGCTGGCTCGGATGGTGCTGCGGCTGCTGCCGATCACGTCCGGAAAGCTCACCTTCCAGGGGGAGGACGTCACCCATGCGCGGGGCCGCCAGACGGCGCAATACTGGCAGGACGTGCAGGCGGTCTTTCAGGACCCGTTCAGCGCCTTCAACCAGTTCTTCACCGTACGCCGTCTGCTTTACCGCTCGCTGCGGCTGCTCGGCACCGGGGAGAAGGGCAAGGAGCGGCTGGAGGAGGCACTGGGCCACGTCGGGCTCACCGGCAAGGACGTCCTCGACCGGTTCCCGCACCAGCTCTCCGGCGGGCAGCGGCAACGGATCATGATCGCCCGAGCGTTGATGATGCAGCCCAAGCTGCTGGTCGCCGACGAGGCGACGTCGATGCTGGACGCCTCGCTGCGGGTGAACGTGCTGAACGTGCTGAAGGACCTGCGCGACGAGCTCGGCATGACCGTGCTCTTCATCACCCACGACATCGGCCAGGCGAACTACGTCGCCGACCGGGTGCTCGTGATGGAGAACGGCTTGATGGTCGAGCAGGGCAGCACCGAGGACGTCATCTACAACCCGCAGCACGAGTACACGCAGAAGCTGTTGGCCGACGTGCCGAAGCTGCACCAGACGGGCTGACTCACCCTCACCGCTCGGCCGAGGTCACCGTTCCACCTCGGCTGGGTCGTCCGGCGCGGAACCTGCGCTGCAGGAGCAGCGAACCCGCCCCGATGACGAGACCACCGAGTGTCCCGAGAGCCATATTCAGGCCGACTCTCGGGGTGGTCGGTGTCATCGGCACCAGGGCGGGCGTCAGCACTGTCGTCTCGATCCGGCGCGACCGACTCCCTCGCGTTGACGTCTGCCTCACCAGCTGCTCACCGACCGCGTTGGCGATGTCGGCGGCCCTGAAGGGGTTCACGTCGGTGACGGTGATCTCCAGCACGCCGGAGCCGGGTCGCTGCCGGACCTGGATCAGGTCGACCAGGGCCTGCGACGACAGTTCCAGCTCGAGCGCCTGCCGGACGCCCTCGAGCACGTCGGACGAGGTGGCGGCCTCGGCCTCGGCGGCAAGCCGCTGCCGGCTGACGCTGGAACCGACCGGGCCCCCGGCGGTGTCGGCGACCGACAGCCGGGTCCTGGAGGTGTAGTGCGGGGTCGTCGTCACCGTCACCGCCAGCACCAGCACCAACGTCGCCAGGACGATGATGGCCATGGTCAGCCACTCGGTACGCAGCGCCCGCACCGCCGGCTGAAGCCGCTGCCACCGACCGCTCCTCCGCCGCCGCTCAACCTGATCTGGACTCATCTCAGCCCCAACCCGGGGATCCGCTCCAGGTCACTGACCAGAAAGCCGGACAACGTGCGGGCATAGGTCGCGGTCAGATGGTGGGCGTCCCGGTACACCAGCACTCTGCCGATGATCGGTGCGCAGCGCGGGGCCGGGCAGATCTGCGGGGTGAGGTCCACCATCCAGACCCGGCTCAGACCTGCCACGGCCGATCCGGAGGTCCCGTTCTTCCGCAGCGCGACCGCGCGGTCGACGGCGCACCGGGTGAGCTCGCCCCGGTGCCTGGCCACGCACTCGGGAATGTCCAGCCCCACATGCGGTGTGTCACGGATGACGACGACCGGGATGCCGGCTCTGGCGATCCCCCGGTAGGCCGCCCGCTGCGCCTTGGCGTAGCGCTCAGCCGCATTGGCGCTCGTCCCCCGCCCCGATCCGGCAGCCGCCATCGAGTAGCCGAAGCTGCTGACCAGGAGGAGGTCGGGTTTCCGCTCCGCGAGCGCTTGCCTGAGATTGCGGTTCCACCGCGTGCACGAGGCATACGGCCTCCCCTGCTGATCCAGGACGTCACCGTTGACCACCGGACAGGACGACTTCGTGTAGGAGTCCAGGATCCAGCCCCGGTCCCGGGCGGCCAGCCTGAGGGCGGGGACCCACTGCGCCGCATGCGAGTCACCGGCGATGGCGACCCGCAACGACCCTCGACCGTAGCGGTACTCGCAGAGCTTCGCCTCATCCTTGAACTTGTCCAGGTGGCAGCCCTGGGCGTAGACGGAGGGGTTGTCCTGGTAGGCCGACTGGACGCTGGGGGTGAAGAAAGTGACATCGTCGGTCGGGTCACCGGCGCCTGGGTCGACCGCCAGCACCTCGGCGCCCCACAGCTCGCGCGTCGGTCCGCCGGCGGCAGTCTGACCGGGGCGGACCAATGCCGGCGAGTACGGCGGTGGGGGCACCTCCGGAAAGAGCGACACATGCAGCAGCAGTCCGGCCAACAGGGCGACCAGCGTCACCAGAATGCCGACCTTGAAGGTGCGCACCTTGCTGTTCGCCAGACTGCGGCTCACCTGGGCGGGGCGCTCGACGTACCTCCAGCTCAGCCAGGCCGGCGCGACGGCAAGCATCACCACAGCCAGCCCGACGGCCGGACTCAGGCCCTCGAACAGGGCCGTCGCCACCACCAGCAGCGGCCAGTGCCACAGATACAACGAGTAGGACAGGTCGCCCGCCCAGGTCAGCGGCCGGAGACTGAGCAGGGCGGCGGGGCCGGCCGGGCCGGCCGTCGACCCTGCCAGGATCATGGCGGCGGCGCCCAGTGTCGGGACCAGCGCCAGCATCCCGGGATAGGCCAGGGAGCTCGAGTAGGCCAGTACGGCGAAGACCACCGCGGCGAGACCCACCCAGCCGACCAGCACCGCGGCCGGCCGCGGCAGTCGTCGGGCCCGGGCCGGCAGCAGGGCAAGAGTCGCACCGACCGCCACCTCCCAGACCCGGGTGGTGGTCAGGAAGTAGGCCGCCCCGGGGGTCGCCGCCGTCGTGTGGACAGACCAGGCCAGCGAGAGCAGCAGAACGCCGAGCGCGGCCGCCAGCGGCGCCAGTTGGACAGCAGCCAGCCGACGTCGGGGATGGAGCGGGGCCGACCTGGCAGCGATCCGGACCGCCCAGGTCACGGCCAGCAGCAGCGCGGGCCAGAGCAGGTAGTACTGCTCCTCGATCGCCAGCGACCAGTAGTGCTGCAGCGGACTGGCCGCCGCATCCTGAGCCAGGTAGTCCACCGACCGGTCCGCCAGCGACCAGTTGACCCAGTAGAGCGAGCTGGCGACCGCATCGCTGGCCGCGTCAGACCAGCGCGAGACGGGTAGCAGAAGGGCCGTCAGGACGACGGTGGCGACGATGACCGTGGCGGCCGCCGGCAGGATGCGCCTGATCCTGCGGGCATAGAAGCTGCTCAGCCTGATGGTGCCGGTCGATCGCAGCTCACGCAGCAGGATGCCGCTGATCAGGTAGCCGGAGATCACGAAGAAGACGTCGACGCCGACGAAGCCGCCGGAGAACCCGGGGATCTTGGCGTGGAAGAGCAGCACAGCGATCACCGCGACGCCCCGCAGTCCCTGGATGTCGAGACGGCGGCCCGGCTCGGACTCGCCCGGCGAGACGACGGCCAGCTCGCGTCGGCGCGTCTGCACGACAGACACACGTCCTCCTAGCCTCGACGAACGGACCGGCACACCGAACCTCAGCAGTGCCCCCAGGTCGGCTGGCGTACGGAGAACCCCACCTCGCGCGGAGGTAGCCTACCAATCCCGCCCGGCGAACGAACAATTGTTCCGTGTCCCGCAGGGGTATCGGACGCGTGACGCCCGGTCGTAGTCTGAGGCTCTGGCGCCAGTCCCGGGCGCGCCTGTACGGGCAGGAGTTGGACAATGACAGCACGCTCGACCCTCCGCCTGCTGTGGACAGCAGTGCTGGCCGCCCTGCTGAGCCTCGCGCTTGCGGGTACGGCTGTGGCCCATCCCGGCAGCCCGCATCGGACGGTGTTTCCCACCCGGATCGCGCTGCCGGACGGATTCCAGCCGGAAGGCATCACCGTCGGGAAGGGCGCGGTGGCCTACCTTGGGTCGCTGGTCGACGGCGACATCTACGCGGCCAACCTGCGCACCGGCGCAGGCAAGGTGATCAGCCAGGGGCCGGGTACGCCGGCCGTCGGTCTTAAGGCCGACCGACGGGGCCGGCTGTTCGTGGCCGGCGGACCGGCCGGTAACGGCCGTGTGGTCGACATCCGCACCGGCCGGACGCTGCGGACCTACTCGTTCACCACCGGCGCCAGCTTCGTCAACGACGTCGTGATCGCCGGTCGCACCGTCTGGTTCACCGACTCACAGCAGGCTCAGCTCTACGGGCTTCCTCTCGGTCGCCACGGTCGGCTACCCGCCTCCTCGAAGGTGATCCGGCTGACGCTGACCGGCGACTGGGTGCAGCAGGCGGGCTTCAACGCCAACGGGATCGTCACCACCCCCGACCGACGAGGATTGCTGGTGGTGCAGTCGACCACCGGCTACCTGTTCCGCGTGAACCAGCGCACCGGCGTCGCGACCAGGGTCGACCTCGGCGGGACCCTGCTGCAGAACGGCGATGGGCTTCTCCGCCAGGGCCGCCGGCTCTATGTGGTGCAGAACCAGCTGAACTCGGTGGCCGTGCTCACCCTCAACCACTCCGGCACCCGAGCCAGGTTGGTCGACCGGCTGACCAGCCCGGACTTTGACATCCCCACCACTGTCGCCTCGTTCGGCCGGAGTCTCTATCTCCCCAATGCCCGGTTCAACACTCCCCCGACCCCGCAGACGCACTACTGGGTGAGCAGGCTCACCCGCTGACCAGCTGGCGCGAGTCAACCGGCCACAGCGGTGTTCAGCAACAGATGCGCCATCGGAAGCAGCCGCGACTCCTTGAGCGGCGCCAGCGGATCCGCTCCGGATGAGCCCTTCCGGAAGGCGCCGGGAGGCGTGGCATAGACCTGGGCGAACCGCCGCGAGAAGTGGTACGGGTTGCTGTAGCCACTGCGCTCGGCGATCTCGGCGATGGTGGCATTGCTGCGCTGCAGCGAGACGGCGGCCCGCGCCAGCCGGACCAGTTCCAGCGCCCGCACCGGACCGCAGCCATAGCTGTCCCGGAACAGCCGGAACAGGTGCCCGACCGAGACGTTCGCCGCCTCGGCGATCTCGTCGGCCGTCACGATCCGCATCCCACTGGTGCTCCACACCCGGCGCACGTACTCGACCACCTCCGCGACATGACCCGGCAACTGGGGGAAACCCGGTCCGAGCGGGCCGGTGACGAAGATGTCCAGCAGCAGCTGCACCATCTCGTCGCTGCGCCGCCGAGCCGCCTCGGACTCCGAGCCGGCCAACTCCAGCAGATAGCTGCTGAGACCCTGCAGGATGGGGATGCCCGACAGCTGACGGACCGTCGGCCAGTCGGCTGCCGGTGGCAGGGCGCCCAGCTCGAGCACCTGGAAGTGAACATAAGCATGCCGAGAGCTCCGGTCCCGATCCCACTGGTAGGAGTCCCGGGTGCCGGCCCGGGCCAGTGCGATCATGCCGGGGCGCAGCAACTGGCTGTCCTCGGCCAGCACGGCCCCGGCGGCATCGAGCTGCTGCGATCGCCACACCGCGCTGCCCTCCAACAGCCAGACCAGCTCGAAGTCCGTCAACAGCCGCGGTCCATAGCTCGAACCGGGGCGGTAGTCGGCAACCAGAACCCGGCTCCGGGTCACCACCTGAAGGGTCGGCAATGTCACTATCAGATAGTAATGCGCGTGGTAGTGGCATTGGATCCGCCACCGGAATCTGCGAGTTTGAGTACACCGCGCGGCACGCTACGGCTGTGGCCCGCGGTCTTCTGTGCCAAGACGAGAAAGGAACTCCGGTGACCACCGCGACCGAACAGCAGCAACGCCCCCTCACCATCTTCGACCAGGCGGGCCCCGACCTGGTGGACTACTACCACGAGAACGGCTTCGCGCTGTTGGGCAACGCCCTCAGCCCGGCCGAGGTCGCCGAGATCAACGCCGAGGCGGAGCGGCTCTGCCGCGGCGACCTCGGCGAGATCGACGCCCAGCGTCCGGTCAGCGGGACCGAGTCCAGCGAGGACCTGCTGCGGCGTTTCCTCTGCATCCACTACCCGCACAAGGTGTCGGAGGTGGCACTGCGGGCGTTGAAGAACCCGCGGATCGCGGCAGCGCTGACCGGTGTGATCGGGCCCAACGTCAAGGCCATGCAGTCGATGTTGTTCATCAAGTCGGAGGGCAAGCCCGGCCAGGCCTGGCATCAGGACGAGTTCTTCATCCCGACCCGCGATCGGTCGCTGACCGCTGTCTGGATCGCCCTGGACGACGCCACCATCGAGAACGGCTGCCTCTGGGTGCTGCCCGGATCGCATCGCCGCGGCGTGATCTACCCGGCCCGTGAGCAGGACGACCCGCGATTCGACTGCACCACCGAGGCGTACGACTTCCCCTACAGCGACGCCGACTCGGTGCCGGTCGAGATCCCCGCCGGGACCGCCGTCATCTTCAACGGCTACCTGCTGCACCGCTCGCTGCAGAACTCCGGCAAGCACGGTTACCGCCGGGCGCTCGCCAACCACTACATGAGCGCAGAGTCGCTGCTGCCCTGGCGGCAGCCGCAGCAGGGAGAACACATGGCGATCACCGACTACCGCGACATCGTGATGATCGCGGGCGAGGATCCGTACGCCTACAAGGGTCTGGCCGACATCAGCCGGCCCTACTCCCGCCCGGACAAGGACGGAGGCTGCGACCGATGACGGCCACCGAACTCGGTACCCGCACCGGCTGGGAGACCAGCCGTCGGAGGTTTCTGAGCATCAGCGGCCTCGCGCTCGGTGGCGCGGCGGTCGGCCTCGGCGCGGCCGGCTGCGGCACCGCCAAGACCGGCAACGACGTGAACGGTGCTGCCAAGGGCCGACCCGGTGCTGCCGGGGAGACGCTGTTCGTCTCCGGGTTCCAGTGGGGCCCGCCGACCAACTTCAACCCGGTCGGCCCCTCACCAGCCTGGCCGACGGGTGGCGGAAGCATCCAGCTGATCTATGAGACGCTGGTCCGCTTCAACATGGTCGACGGCTCACTCCAGCCCGGCCTCGGCACCGAGCTGAAGGAGAACGACGGCGGCAAGTCCTTCACCGTCGCCCTCCAAGAAGGCACCAAATGGTCCGACGGCAAGGACCTCACCGCCGACGACGTCGTCTTCACCTTCGAGATCGCCAAGGACGCGTCTCTGTCCTACTCCAACGTGTGGGAATACCTGGAATCGGTCAGCGCCACCGACCCCCGCACCGTCGAGTTCAAGGTCAAGGCCAAACCGTTCAACCCGCTCCCGGTCAAGAACGCCATCGCCGGCACCTACATCATCCCCAAACACATCTGGGAAGAGTTCGCCACCGCCAAGACCCTCGCCAAGCAGGCCAACACCAAACCCGTCGGCTCCGGACCGTTCCTGCTCGACAAGTACGACCAGACCCAGATCACGCTGAAGCGGCGTGACGACTACTGGGGCAAGGCCATCTTCGGGACACCGGCGATGACTGCCGTGGTGCATCCGGTCTTCAAGACGGGCAATGACGGGGACATCAAGCTGCAGAGCGGTGATATCGACGCGAGCCAGCAGTTCACGCCGCAGATCTGGAAGATGTGGGAGGACAAGAAGAAGCCGATCCACACCTGGCTGAAGGAGAAGCCCTACTACCTGCCGGGCAACATCCCGCTGCTGCAGATCAACCAGACCGTCAAGGGCCTCGACAACCCCAAGGTCCGCCAGGCCATCGCCTACGCCATCGACACCCCCAACATCGCCAGCACCGCCATGTCGGACTACTCCGAACCGGCCAACGCCAGCCTCATCCTGCCCACCGGCTTCGAGGAGGCGTTCTACGACAAGGATGCCGTGGCCAAGGACGGCTGGACGTTCGACAAGAACAAGGCCGTTGAGATCCTGGAGAAGGAGCTCAAGGCCAAGAAGGGCTCCGACGGCATCTACAAACTCCCCGACGGCACCCGACTCGGCCCCTGGACCCTGATCACCCCCACCGGCTGGACCGACTGGAACACCGCCTGCGAAATCGTCGCCAAGTCCTGCCAAGCCGTCGGCATCGACGTCAAAACCGAGTTCCCCCAAGCACCCAACGTCACCTCCAAAATGCAGAACGGCGACTTCCAACTCGCCTGCTGGAGCGCCTCCGGCGTCAGCCCCGCCAGCCCCTGGAGCCGCTTCCGCGACCTCCTCGACGACCGCGGCGCCGCCCCCGTCGGCAAAACCACCTTCTACAACTTCACCCGCTTCAAGCACCCCGACGTCCCCAAGCTCCTCGACGACGCCGGCGCAGCCACCACCGACGACGAACGCAAAACCATCTACCAAAAGCTCGACGCCATCTACCGCCAAACCATCCCCGTCGTCCCCCTCATGTACCGCCCACTCGAGTTCTACGAGTTCAACGAATCCAACTGGACCGGCTTCCCCACCGAAGCCAACCCCTACGCCCCACCCATGTGGCAAGGAGCCGGCATCACCTGGCTCTTCAAGATCAAGAAGGTCGGCACCTAAGACCGAGGTGCAGCCTGGACCGCCTGTCCGGTGAGCGCGCCCCACCCGGGCGCGCTCACTCGGCAGACGGATCCGGGTTGCACCGGGTGGATTCCGGTGATGTTGCCGGTGGCCACCAGCTGGCCAGCCAGCAGCGGCCGGCCCCTACGGGCCAGCGTGCTCAGCGCGAACGCGAAGGCCTGACCGAGCCCGCCGGGGATCTGCGCCGCAGTGGCCCGGCCGACGACAGACCCGTCGATCTCCGTCTCCGCCACCAACTCGATCTCATCGAGTTCGGTCCAGTTCGCGATCTCCGGTCCGAGCAGCAGGCCGTTGTTGTTGCCGAAGTCCGCGGTGATGACCAGCGGGCCAAGGTCATTGATGTCGGGCAGCGGGCTGCTCGCCACCTCCATCCCCAGCAGCAGAGTGGCCGGATGGGCTCTCGCCTGCTCAGCCGTCCAGTCCACCCGATCGGTCGGCTGATCGGCCTCCATCCGGAGCACGAACTCGGCCTCAACTGCGGCGAAGCCTTGGCCGAAGACCTCGAAGGGCGCCGGCTCGCTGCCCTGCTGGGCGGCGGTCTGACCTGCCCAGATGGGCCCGAGCAGCCGGTCCGCGCCGGAGCGTTCGCGCTTCTCGACCGGGATGTAGCCCACCTTCCAGCCCACCAGCCGGTCGGCCCACAGGTCGATCCCCCGGTCCTGGATGGCGTAGGCCCCGGCGAGATCGTCCGGCAGCACGCCCGGGAAGCCGGCCAGGGACGCTCCCGCCTTCCGGGCACCGGTGAGGATGGCTGCGGTCTCTTCGTACGTGCTGATGATCCCTGTCCTTCGCTGTTGTCCTGCTGCCCTACGGATTGCTGTGAGCGCCGTCTCGGCTCGACCCTAGCGCCCTGGAACGCCGAAACGGCGCCCGCCCCGGTGGGGTGGGCGCCGTGTCGGCGTTGCGATCGGTGGTCAGCCGGCCTTGCTGAAACCGGCGGCCTCGGCCGCCTCCTCAGACTGGAACCAGACCTCCGCGATCGTCTGGTCGTACCACTGCGACTCGGTGGTGTGGTACTTCATCGAGTCCTCGTTGCCCTTGATCTCGAAGCCGGCCGGCGGCTCGGCGCCGCGGAAGGACCCCTCGCCGTAGTCCTTGGCGTCGGTCGACGTCGCCTCGGTCTCCTCGGCCGTGACGGCTTCGGTCGGCTGCTCCACCCGCTCGGCCGGGGCGGCCGGGGTGGCCGAAGCGGCCTTCTTGGCCGCGACGGTGGGCCGGGAGTTCGCCTTCCGGCTGTCCTCCACGGACTCCGTGACCAGCTCGATCACGGCCATCGGCGCGTTGTCGCCCTTGCGCGGGCCAACCTTGGTGATGCGGGTGTAGCCGCCGTCACGTCCCTCGAAGGTCGGGGCGATCTCGGTGAACAGCACGTGCACGACGGACTTGTCCCGGATGGTGCTCATCACCTGACGGCGGGCGTGCAGATCGCCACGCTTGGCCTTGGTGATCAGCTTCTCCGCGAGCGGACGCAACCGCCGGGCCTTCGCCTCGGTGGTCACGATCCGGGAGTGCTCGAACAGCTGGCTGGCCAGGTTGGCCAGGATGATCCGCTCGTGGGACGGGCTTCCGCCCAGTCGAGCGCCCTTGGTGGGTGTAGGCATGTCTTATCTCTCCAGTAGGTTCAGCCAGCTCAGTACTGCTCGGTCTCGGTGAAGTCGCCTTCTTCTTCCTCATCGAGATCGTCGTACCGACCGATGGCGGTCAGCGGGTCAAAGCCAGGTGCGCTGTCCTTGAGCGACAGGCCCATTTCGTGCAGCTTCAGCTTGACCTCGTCGATCGACTTGGAGCCGAAGTTGCGGATGTCGAGCAGATCCTGCTCGCTGCGCGAGACGAGCTCGCTGACAGTGTGGATGCCCTCACGCTTGAGGCAGTTGTAGGAGCGCACGGTCAGGTTCAGATCCTCGACCGGCAGCGCCAGATCGGCGGCCAGCTGCTCGTCGATCGGCGAAGGGCCGATCTCGATGCCCTCGGCCTCGACGTTCAGCTCACGGGCCAGGCCGAAGAGCTCGACCAGCGTCCGACCAGCGGACGCGACCGCGTCGCGCGGGCGGATGGCCGACTTGGTCTCGACGTCGATGATCAGCCGATCGAAGTCGGTCCGCTGCTCGACCCGGGTGGCCTCCACCTTGTACGTCACCTTCAGCACCGGCGAGTAGATGGAGTCGACCGGGATCCGGCCGATCTCCGCGTCAGCCATCTTGTTCTGCACGGCAGAGACGTAGCCGCGGCCGCGCTCGACCACCAGCTCCATCTCGAGCTTGCCGGTGTCATTCAGGGTGGCGATGTGAAGCTCGGGGTTGTGCACCTCGACACCGGCAGGCGGTGCGATGTCGGCTGCGGTGACCGCGCCGGCGCCGGCCTTGCGCAGGTACATCGTGACCGGCTCGTCCTCTTCGGAGGAGACGACCAGTCCCTTGAGGTTGAGGATCATCTCGGTGACATCCTCGACGACGCCCTCCAAGGTGGAGAACTCGTGCAGGTTGCCGTCGATCTTGATGCTGGTCACGGCCGCGCCGGGGATCGACGACAGCAGCGTGCGACGCAGCGAGTTGCCGAGCGTGTAGCCGAAGCCCGGCTCCAGCGGCTCGATGGAGAACCGGGACCGGTTGTCGGAGACAACCTCCTCGGTCAAGGTGGGGCGTTGTGCGATAAGCATCTCTTCTTCTTCCTTCCCCGTGACGACCACTATTTGACGACACGGAAACCATCGACGTATCCGACGCCGACGGTCCGCCCTTCGACGAGCTCAGGGCGCGTTCTGCTTTCGCCCTTCGACAAGCTCAGGGCGCGTTCTGCTTTCGCCCTTCGACAAGCTCAGGGCGCGTTCTGCTTCCGCCCTTCGACGAGCTCAGGGCGCGGAACGCGCTCTGAGCCTGTCGAAGAGCGGTGTGCTGCTACTTGGAGTAGAGCTCGACGATCAGCTGTTCCTGAACGTCGATGACGATCTGCTGCCGGATCGGCAGCTGGTGGATCAGGATTCGCATGCGGTTGGGCAGGGCATCCATCCAGGCCGGCACGTCCCGCTCGGAGTGGGTCTCGCGAGCCACCACCAGTGGGTGCAGGTTCAGCGACTTCTCCTTGACGTCGATGACGTCGTGGGCGCTGACCCGGTAGGACGGGATGTTGACCTTCTCGCCGTTGACCAGGAAGTGGCCGTGCACAACGAGCTGGCGGGCCTGGCGACGGGTGTTGGCGAAGCCTGCGCGGTAGACCACGTTGTCGAGGCGGGACTCCAGGATCTGGAGCAGCCGGTCACCGGTCCTGCCGGAGTGCCGGTTGGCCTCTTCGTAGTAGCGACGGAACTGCTTCTCCAGGACGCCGTAGGCGAACCGCGCCTTCTGCTTCTCGCGCAGCTGGAGCGAATACTCCGAGTCCTTCGTGCGGCCGCGGCCGTGCACGCCGGGCGGGTAGGGACGGCGCTCGAACGCCTTGTCGCCACCGACCAGGTCAACACCCAGCCGACGCGACTTCTTGGTCATGGGACCGGTATAGCGGGCCATAGTTCGTTAAGTCCTTTTGGTATTCAGAGATCGAGTCGGGATTAGACGCGGCGGCGCTTGGGTTGGCGGCAGCCGTTGTGTGGCACGGGGGTGACGTCCGAGATCGCGCCGACCTCCAGGCCGATCGCACCGAGCGAACGGATGGCGGTCTCGCGGCCGGAGCCGGGTCCCTTGACGAACACGTCGACTCTCTTCATGCCGTGCTCCATCGCGCGACGTCCGGCAGCCTCGGCTGCCATCTGGGCGGCGAACGGAGTGGACTTACGCGAGCCCTTGAAGCCGACAGTGCCGGCTGAGGCCCAGGCGATCACGGCACCGGTGGGATCGGTGATCGAGATCACGGTGTTGTTGAACGTGCTCTTGATGTGAGCGTGGCCGGCGACCACGTTCTTCTTCTCTTTGCGGCGCACCTTCTTGGCGCCGGCGTTGCGGCCTGCTGTAGCCATAAGTCTTGGTTTCTCCTGGAGATTCAGTCTGGAGGTGGGTGCTCAGTGTCGAGACGGGTAGTCCGGAGGGACTACCGCGCCTTCTTCTTGCCGGCGACCGGACGCTTCGGTCCCTTGCGTCCACGGGCGTTGGTGCGAGTGCGCTGGCCACGGACGGGCAGCCCACTGCGGTGACGACGGCCCTGGTAGGAGCCGATCTCGACCTTGCGCCGGATATCGGAAGCCACCTCGCGGCGGAGGTCACCCTCGACCTGGTAGTGGGCTTCGATGTGGTCACGCAGAGCTACGAGATGCTCGTCGGTGAGTTGGTGGACACGGAGGTCGCCACTGATCTGAGTGGCCTCCAGGGTCTCCAGTGCGCGGGTACGACCCACGCCGAAGATATAGGTGAGTGCGACCTCGAGACGCTTGTCGCGTGGGAGGTCGACACCAATGAGGCGTGCCATCAGGCGGTTCTACCTTTCATCTGACGAAGGTGTCTGGCGTGACGCGTCCCTGCCGCCTAGACGGACCATGGGGTTCGCCAACAGGGCCTCGGCCTTCGCTCCGAGGGTGGGACCGGATTGCTCCGGCCTTGCGGTCACGCTTTTTCAGTTGGTCCCAGTCGCGTACGGCTCGCGTACGTCACGGGTGGTGCTACGGCCCGACGGCAGACAGACTCAGGAAGTCAGCCCTGACGCTGCTTGTGGCGCGGGTTGTCGCAGATCACCATCACGCGACCGTGCCGGCGGATCACCTTGCACTTGTCGCAGATCTTCTTGACGCTCGGCTGAACCTTCATCGAGCTTCTTTCTGGAATCGGCGCCGGGCCTGTCCCGCACTCGTGCAGGACACACTCGACGTGTGGTGGATTGATGCAGCCGTCCGGTGGTGCAGACGGTGGTCACTTGTGCCGGTAGACGATCCGTCCGCGGGTCAGATCGTAGGCCGAGAGCTCGACGACAACACGGTCCGCGGGAAGAATGCGGATGTAGTGCTGACGCATCTTGCCACTGATCGTGGCCAGCACCTTGTGACCGTTGGCCAGCTCCACGCGAAACATCGCGTTCGGAAGTGCCTCAACGACGGTGCCCTCCAGCTCTAGAGCGCCCTCTTTCTTCGCCATAAACTCTCAATCTGTTGTTGCTCAGACAGTGACTCACCCGGCATAGGTGACCGACAGGACACTTTACGCCAGAATCCCGTGCGGCCCAAATTGTCCCCAGCGACCTGGGCCGGGCCGCACGCGCGAGCACGCCTCAGCTGACCCGGACCTCGGCAGCCCCGAGCCTGATCCGGTCACCGCGAACAAGCTGACGCCCCCGCCGGGTCTCCACGACGCCGTTGACCTGCACCGCTCCCCTGGCCAGCAGAGCCTTGGCGTCGGCGCCCTGGTCGACCAGGTTCGCCAGCTTGAGCAGCTGACCGAGCCTGATGCTGTCACCCTCGATCGTCACGTCCACCATCGATCACGCCGTCTGCAGCTGGCGCTGGTAGAACTTCTCGACGCTCTCCCGCAGCGCCTTGAGAATGTACGGCGGGAACTGGAGGCCCTGCTGGTGTGCCCACAGCAGCCGCGACTCCACCCGACCGACCTCGCGGGCGTAGCCCTCCAGGTCGTTGTCGAGCCCGAGGTCGACGACGACCCCTCCCATGTCCGCCTTGTACTTGTCCATGGCGTTCGTCCCAACCAGCCCGTAGGACCTCTCCCGGAGCAGCCGCGCCAGGAAGATCTGCCAGGGTCGGAGGACGTTGTTCTGGATCATCGAGGTGGCCGACATCTGGTAGAAGGCAAAGTGCCCCGGCTCCTGCTGCTTGATCGGAGTGATGATCGTCTCCGAGATGGCCGTCTCACCCATCTCCCGCAGGCCCCTGTTGATCTGGTTGTAGGCGAGCACGGCCTGCCGTTCCGTACTGGCGCCGGTGAGGTAGTAGAGCAGCCGGGCAACGTCTTGGATCGGCTTCAGGTGAGCCAGCGCACCGAGCACCTTGATCTTCGCCGACACGTCGAGGTGCGGCTCGGCCGGTGCCCGGCCGAGGTCCTGCTGCAGCTGGTCGAGCACGACTCCGTGCTGGAGCTCCTGTGGCTGCCAGACGTCGGCGAAGAAGGTGCGGTTGGTGTCGTCGACATCGGGCAGCAGCACCAGCAGCTCGAGCACGTTCCGGTCGACCTCAAGCTCGACCCGAGCCAGGTAGTCGATGACGTGGCCGAACCGTCGCTTCACCAGCTCAGGACGCCGAATGGTCCGGTCGACCGTACTGGGGTCGATCGGGGGGTAGAGCTCACCCAGCCGCTGAACATGATCAGCGATCTTGCGCGGGGTGATCACTTGCCTGGGCATGCGCAGATTCTAGCGATCGGTTGAACCGGCAACCAACCTCGTTGGCCACCTCTTACGACACATTCAGGTTACGCCTGTGCGTCGCCGAGGCCGGCCGCCCCCGAGGCGTTCAACGCACTCGTTTGGTGCTCGCCAGCCAGGTGCTGCAGCGGCCGAAGTCCGTTGTCTTCAGTCCCCTGTCGATCCAGAACAGCTGCGACTTGGACGTCCCGTGGATGTCGTCGGGCACGGCGTTGCGCCAGACCACCATCTCCCGCTGGTCGGTGCCGTTGTAGCCGACCGACCCGACCGACCTCAGCGTCATGCCCATCAGGCACTCCGCCTGCAGCTCCGTGCGGCGGCTGACGACGAGGGAGTCCTCCTCGCGCAGGTACGAGGCGTTCAGGATCCCGGTCCGCTCCTGGACATGGTGCGCGTACTCGTGGAACAGGACGTAGAAGAGACCCAACCGCATCGTCGTATAGCTGTCGAGCGCGTCCTTGGTGGCATAGATGGTCTCGTTCGCCCCGCAGTAGAACACCGCGTAGCCGGGCGGACTCTGACCGCACGGGGTCTCCACCGAGGACGTGTAGATCATCAACGGCGGCTTGTCCAGCTTGTAGCCGGCCCGGCTGAGCGGTCCGGCGTACGCGGCCTGCAGGCAGGTGAGTACCTGGTCGATGTACTTCCGGTAGGCCTTCGTCGTGGTCGGAACGGGGCCCGGTTGCCGGCTGCAGGCCGAGGCCTTGAGCTGCTGCCGGTAGAGCTTGTTGTTGATCAGCGTCGGCTCGTCGCCGCCCTTGGGAAGCTTGGCAGGCTTCTTGCTGGGCTGCGCCGTGGGCTGCTTGGTCGTGGGTGGCTTCGCCGGGCCGGCCGTGGTGGCGGGCTTGCTGGGCTTGGTGGGTTTGTTGGGCTTGGCGGTGGGCGGCCTGGTGGTGGTGGCAGGTTTCGTCGACTTCGCGGCGGTCGGCGCCGCGCTCGTCGCACTGCTGGTCGGCGGCTGGCTGGGGGTCGGTCTCGACGTGGGCGGGGGCGGCGCCAGGGTGGGCACCCGCGGCTCATCGGTCGGTCCGGCGGGACTGCTCGAGGGCGGCAACGGGGGGCTCGTCACCTGAGGCTGGCCGAGCTGGGTGCTGTTGTACTGCTGGAAGATCAGCACTGCGCCGAAGGAGAGGACGAAAACGACGGCCGCCCACAGTGCGATCAGAACGGCTGGCAGGACCCGGCGTCGGCGCCGACTCTGCTCCGGCCACTGGGGCCGGGCCCACTGCGGGTGCTGCTGCGACATCAGTCAGCGACCTGACGTCCGACGGCTGGCTGTGGCACGCGATGAGTGTAGCGACGGTGACGTTGACGCACGCTGGGCTTGTCGAAGATCGTCAGAGCAGGATGAGCAGCAGGATGGCGATCAGCAGGACGACGCCCGCGATCACCCCGACCGCCACCAAGGTCAGACCGTGGCCGCTGCGGGCTTCGGTCAGCTCCCCGGGCTGGCCACCATTCGACGCGACGATCGCCGGGTCGGTGTACGTCTGCAGCGGCGGCAGCCCCTCCACCACCGGGACCAGCTCACCCAGCGTCCTGGCCGCGTACAGGATGTCGAGGCGCGACTTGTAGTCGTCGGCCTCCAGCTTGCCGTCGGTGAACGCCGTGTTCAGCCGTGAGCCCAACTGGTTGCGCTCCGCGTCGCTCACCGGCGCACTTGGCGTACTCCGGTACGGCGAGGAGATGGGTAGGTTGCTCACCTCCCCAGCGTACCTGTCGAAGGGTTGCCCTGAGGCTGTGCTGAGCTCGTCGAAGGGCGCTCCCTGACCCTGTCCGAGCGGGTCGAAGGAGCCTGAGGCGTCTGTTGGCGGTAAACGCCAGTGGTCTCGGGAGGTTGGCACAGAACCGGGTGCATCGCCGACGACGTACGTCAAGAAGTCGCGTTCTGTCGAGTTCTGCCGGAGATCCGCCACTTTTCAGGCTGCAGAAGTCGCGTTCTGTCGAGTTTTCCACCCAAATCGGCGCCTTCGGACCTGCAGAAGTCGCGTTCTGTCGAGTTTTCCACCCAAATCGGCGCCTTCGGACCTGCAGAAGTCGCGTTCTGTCGAGGTTTCGATGGATCGGCGGCCTGACGCGTCCTGAGCCTGTCGAGGAAGCCGGTCGAAGGAGCGACGAGTAACCTCGAGCCATGCCGTTGTCGCCCTACATCGCCGACGTCCGGGCCAAGCTCGGCCACGATCTGCTGCTGCTGCCGTCCGTCTCGGCGGCCATCGTCAACGAGCGTGGGGATCTGCTGCTGGCCAAGCACGACGATCTCTGGTCCACCATCGGTGGACTCATCGAACCCGACGAGTCTCCGCAACAGGCTGTGGTCCGCGAGATCAAGGAGGAGACCAACCTGGACGCCGAGCTGCTCGGCATCGTCGGCGTCTACGGTGGCCAGGACTGCCGGGTCACCTACTCCAACGGGGACCAGGTCGCCTTCGTCAGCACCATGTTCGGGCTCAGCCTCGCCCATGATCGACTCGACGACCATGACGTCGTCCTCGAGACGGGCGAGGGCATTCTCGATCTCGGCTGGTTCGCCCCCGAGCAGCTCGACGGCCTTCCGCTGCAGCCATGGATCCACCGTGCCCTCGCCGACGCGTACGCCTGGGCGCGCACCCGGCGCAGTGAGTGGGAGCCGACCGGCTTGTCCGCGGGCCGATGAGTTCTGCCCGGCCCGGCGGTCTGATGGTGCGGCGGGCCCAGTGCAGGCCTCGGATCCGATCGAAAGGACAGGAACAATGAGAAAACTGGTCGTCAGCACCTTCCTCACCCTCGACGGGGTCATGCAGGCCCCCGGAGGGCCGGGAGAGGACGACGACGCCGGCTTCGCCTACGGCGGGTGGTCGGTGAACTACTGGGACGAGCTGATGGGTGAGGTGATGGGCAGGGCGATGAGCACGCCGTTCTCCCTGGTGCTCGGTCGCCGGACCTACGACATCTTCGCCGCCCACTGGCCGCGGGCCACCGAGGAAGAGGGCGCGAAGCCCTTGAACGACGCCATCAAGTACGTCGCGTCCCGGAGTCGTCCCACCCTGGAGTGGAGCAACTCGGTGCTGATCGAGGGAGATGCGGCGGAGGGCATCGCCAAGCTCAAGCAGGAGGACGGACCGGAGCTGCAGGTGCACGGCAGCGGCCACCTGATCCAGACCCTGCTGCGTCACCACCTGGTCGACCAGTATCGGCTGTGGGTCTTCCCGGTCGTCATCGGGTCGGGCAAGCGCCTGTTCTCCGACGGCACCATCCCCGCCGCACTGAAGCTCGTCGACAGCGTGGTCTCCACCACCGGAGTGATGATCGGGACCTATCAGCCGGCCGGCGAGATCGTCACCGGGTCATTCGCCCTGGACTGACCGACGGCACCCGCCGAGCGCACGGAGAGGTCGTCAACCACTGGGCAGCAGCACGCCGGCCCAGCGGCCGAACGGGCGGAAGCCCAGCCTGTGACCGATCGCGGCGGCCGCCGCGTGACCCTCCTGGAGGCTCCACTGCGGGACCAGCCCCTCGTCCAGGGCGGCATTGGTGGCCAGCGCCGCGATCCGCAGCCCGTGCCCGGACCGCCTCGATCGCAGTGCCGTCAGCACGCCGAGCTCGGCGAGGATCCCACCGCCGATGTCGAACCCCGCCCCGGCGACGGGACTGTCGTCGACGTCGATCAGCACGAACCGGGCGGCCAGGCGCGTCAGCCCGACCGCGGTGACGTCATCGGGCGGGCAGGACCGTTCGAGGTCGAGTACGGCCTGCGGGTCGTCGGTGACCACCGCGGCGTCGAGATCGGAGAGCTGGACGTAGTCGTCGGTGTAGGCCAGCACCACCTCGGCCAACGCCCGGGCGCCATGGTCTGCGGTGAGCCGCAGCAGCGTACTGGTGCGGCACAGGTCCCGATCGTCGACCCGGGCGGCGGCCTCGACGGCCCAGTGCGGACCCACGACGACGGTCTGTTCGCCCAGTCGAAGCACCGAGAGCGCCTCGGCGCCGGCTTGGACCAGGTGGACCCGCGATGCCCCGCTCGGCGCCAGCGTGTCAGGGTCCAGGCCGAGCCGGTGGGCCCAGGCGAGCCGGACGATGGCCTCGGTGTGGGTGTCCACTCAGCCGGCCGGCCGCAGCCCGGTGTGGTGGGCGGCGAAGGCGAGCAGGTCGGCCCACTCGGCCGCGACCATCTGGGTGGGCTTGCCCATCCCGTGCCCGGTCGCCACCTCGACCCGGGTCAGCACCGGGGCCTGGCCCGAGTGTGCGTGCTGCAGAGCCGCAGTGAACTTGTGGCTGTGCAGTGGCACCACCCGGTCGTCGTGGTCTCCGGTGAGGACCAGTGTCGCCGGATAGCTGGTGCCCGGCCGGACGTTGTGCAGTGGGGAGTAGGCCAGCGCGGTCTGGAACTGGTCCGGGTCATCCGGGTTGCCGTAGTCGGAGATCCAGGCTGCGCCGATGGTGAACTTGTGGAAGCGCAGCAGGTCCAGCACGCCGACGCCGGGCAGCGCGACCGCCGCCAGGTCGGGACGCTGGGTCATCACCGCTCCGACGAGCAGGCCGCCGTTGCTGCGGCCATGCAGCGCCAGCTGTCCGGTGGTGGTGACGCCGGTCTGCTTCAGGTGCTCTCCGACGGCGATGAAGTCGTCGAAGACGTTCTGCTTGTTGGCGAGCCTGCCCTGGTCGTACCAGTCGCTGCCGAACTCGCCACCGCCCCGCAGGTTGGCGATGGCCAGCACCCCGCCGGCAGCCAACCAGGCCGACCAGCCCGGCCGGTAGTCGGCCAGTACCGGGATCTTGAAGCCGCCGTAGCCGTACAGCAGAGTGGGCCGCGGCCGGGACAGGTCCGTGCCGGCCGGTGCGATCAGGAAGTACGGCACAGCGGTGCCGTCCGCGCTCGTCGCCGACCGGCGTTGCACCGTCACCTCGGGCGGGCTGAACGTCGACTCGCCGGCCGGCACCAGCCCGTCCAGGCCGCGTACGGTGCCGGTAGCAGGGTCCAGCAGGAAGGCCCGGGTCGGCGAGGTGACCGAGGACATCCCGATGAACGCCTCGCTGTCACCTGCCTCGCTCTCGACGGCCACCACGGAACCCCCGGGCACCTCGACCGGGCCGAGGTGCCGGCCGTCCAGCGCGTACCGGTCGATCTTCGGGGTGGCGTCCTGCAGGGCGAAGGTGACCAGCACATCACCGGCCGCGGTCGCCGCCTGCAGTGTCGCCCCTCCCTCGGCCAGCAGGGGCTCGAGCTCGAGCCTGCCCGAGGCTTCGAACGCGTCCAGGTCGCAGCGGACGATCCGGCCGCGGGGGGCATCCAGATCGGTGCTCAGGTAGAGCACCGACCCGTCGACCCGGACCAGTGAGAACTCAGCCACCGGCTCGTCGATGAGCTTGACCGGCCCGGACAGCCGGCTGAGGCCGTCGACGTCCTCGACGCGGTAGACCCACAGTCGGTTGCGGTTCTCGGTGCCCTCCACCACGGTCACCACCACGAGCTTGTGGTCGTGGGACAGCTCCGGCCAGAACATCAGCTGGTCGTTCTCCGGGAACTCCAGGATCAGCTCGTCGCGGTCCTGTTGCTGTCCCAGCCGGTGCAGGCGCAACTTGGCTCCGCCCAGTGCCGCGGTCTGGGTGCCGGCAGCATGGCCAGCATGGGAGAAGTCGGTGTACAGGTAGGAGGTGCTGTCCGGCAGCCACGTCGGCGAGGAGAACTTGGTCTGGATGGCGACGTCGTCCACCGGCTGACCGGTGGCCACCTCGAGCAGCCTGAACGTCTGCCAGTCGCTGCCGCCCTCACTCACCGTGTAGGCGAGGTAGCACCCGTCGGCGCTCACCGTGAACGAGCTGACGGAGTCGGTGCCCTGGTCGGACAGCGTGTTGGGGTCGATGATCACCCGACCGCCGGCCAGCAGCTCGTCCAGGGTCGCGGCCACGTACCAGACGTCCTGCGCCTGCAAGCCGTCGTTGCGCGACACGAAGTACCAGCCGCCCTTCTTCTGCGGCACTCCGGCCCGCGGTCGGTGGACGATCGCACCCATCGTGCGGCGGAACCAGTCGCGGTCCTGCAGCTCGGCCAGGTGGGCATCGGTGACCGCGTTCTGTCTCCGCACCCAGTCGGCGGTCTCAGGGGCGTCGGGGTCCTCGAGCCAGCGGTACGGGTCGGCGATCCGAAGACCGTGCAGGTCCTCGACGACATCGGCGCGGCGGGACTCGGGATAGCTCGGCGGCATCGTGATCCTCAGAAGAAGGGGGTGGGGCGGAGGGACTGTCCCCCACTCTAGGTCGCGGCTGTCGGCGTCTCCCCCGGCCCCCGTCTCATCCTCGGGCGGCTCAGTCAGCGAGCGGACCGAACGCGACGCCGAGCTGGGACAGCAGCTCCTCGCCTCCGTCCTCGGCCGTCAGCACCCAGATGCCGTTCCTGGTGACGGTCATGGTGTGCTCCCAGTGGCAGGCCAGCGAACCGTCTGCGGTGACGACCGTCCAGTCGTCGGCCAGCACCCGGTTGTCCGGTTCGCCGAGGGTGAGCATCGGCTCCACCGCCAGGGCCAGCCCTTCCACGATCCTCGGACCGCGCCCCGCCCGGCCGAAGTTCGGTACGTCGGGCGGCTGGTGCATGGCCGAGCCGATGCCGTGTCCGACGTACTCCTCGACGATGCCGTACCGGTTGTCGAGGGAGCGAACGTAGTCCTCCACCGCAGCGGAGATGTCGGTGACGTGCCCACCGAGCGCGGCAGCCGCCATCCCCTGCCACAACGCCATCCGGGTGGCCTCGCTCAAAGCCTGAGCCTCCGGCGAGGCCTCGCCCACGAAGACGGTGCGGGCGGAGTCACCGTGCCAGCCGTCGACGATGGCGCCGCAGTCGATCGAAACCAGGTCACCTTCGACGAGCACCCGCTCACCCGGGATGCCGTGCACGACCTCCTCGTTGACCGAGATGCAGGTGACGCCGGGAAAGCCGTGGTAGCCGAGGAACGACGGCGTGGCCCCGGCAGCGGCGATCACGTCAGCTGCCACCGCATCGAGTTCGGCGGTGCTCACCCCCGGTCGGGCCGCCGCGGTGGTCGCCTCGAGTGCCCTGGCGACGACCAGGCCCGCCTTGCGCATCTGCTGCAGCTGGTGCGGCTTCTTCAGCTCCACGCCCCGCGGGGTCCAGAACATCGCGTCGTCAGCCGGCATCCAGCGCGGCGAAGATCCGCTCGGACACCTCGTCCATCGACCCGAGCCCGTCCACCTCGACCAACAGACCACGCTCGGAGAACACCGCCAGCAGGGGGGCCGTCTCCTTGGCGTAGACCTCCTGCCGGAC